>DASVUF010000151.1:0-7720 GCA_036387195.1 Pyrinomonadaceae bacterium
ATGTGGGGGCGGCCGCCGCCGTGACGACCCCGCCTAGAACTCCAGCCGCAGGCCGAACTGAATCTGGCGGTTGGTGAAGAGGATGGGGTTGCGGAACGTGCCGAAGGAGCCGAGGTTGTTGAAGTCGCGCTCGGGCAGCCCCTTCTGCACGGTGTTCGTCAGGTTGAAGAACTCGGTGCGGAACTGGAGGCGCGTGTCCTCCGTGAAGCTGAAGTTCTTCGCCAGCCCGAGGTTGAGCGAGCGGAGCGGCTCGTTGCGCAGGCCGTTGCGCTCCTGGTTGCCCTGGCGCTGGATGACGCCGCCCACCTCCGGCGGGAGCGCGAAGGCCGCCGGGTTCAGGTAGCGGTCCGACGGCGCGGCGAGCGGGTCGCCGACCACGTCGAGCAGCACGCCGTTGCGCCGCACGTCGAAGGGCTGGCCGCTCTGGAGGCGGAGGATGGTGTTGAGCTGCCAGCCGCCGACGAAGAAGTCGGCCGCGCGCGACATGTCGCCGCCGAAGTGGCGGCCCCGCCCGAAGGGCAGGTCGAGGACCGAGCTGGCCGTGAAGACGTGCGGGAAGTCGAAGGACGACCGCCCGTACTCTTCGAGGACGAAGCGGCCGCTCGTGTCGGGCGCGTCGAAGGGGCCGTTGCCGTTGTCGCGCGTGCGCGAGAGCGTGTAGGCGACGAGGAGCTGGAAGCCGTCGCTGAAGCGGCGCTCCAACTGCGTCTGGAGCGAGTCGTAGTTCGAGCGGCCCTCGTCGTCGCGGACGTTGACGTTGCCGAGGAGCGGGAACGGGCGCGCCGCGCCGGCGAAGCGCGTGCCGTTGACGTTGAAGTAGCGCGAGAGGTTGCGGCCGCGCGTGCCGACGTAGCCGACGCTGAGCGCCGTGGTGTCGGTCAACTGGTGCTGCACCTGGAGGTTGAACTGGTGGACGTTGGCCGTCCGGTTGTCGGGCAGGATGGCGAGCACCGCCACGTCGCGCGGGTTGTTGACGTCAACGCTGGCGACGCTGCCGGTCGGCAGCGGGAGCGTGCACAGGCGCGCGTCGTTGGTGTTGTCGGGGCAGCGCCCGCCGAGGTTGGCGCGGAAGCCGTTGATGTAGTCGAACTGCGAGAAGCCGCTGAAGGGCGGGTTCTGCGCGAGCTGGTTGTCGATGCCGCCGCGGTCGAGGAAGTAGAAGAGGCCGTAGCCGCCGCGCAGCACCGTGCGGCTCTCGCCCGTCAGGTCGTAGGCGAAGCCGACGCGCGGGCTGAAGTCGTTCTTGTCCTGCTCGACGAGCGAGTCGCCCTTGCCCGAGGCGACCAGCAGGCGCCCCGTCGCCAGGTCGAAGTTGGCCTGCCGGCCGTAGACCTCGGTCGGGCTGGTGAAGTACTCGTAGCGCAGGCCGAGGTTGAGCGTCAGGCGGTTGTTGACGCGCCAGTCGTCCTGCGCGAAGCCGGCGTTCTCCCAGTTGCGCGTGCCGACGGTGCCGAACGGCGGGCCGACCGAGTACTGGCGGACGAAGCCGATGAGCAGGTCGGACTGCTCGAAGCCGGTGATGTTGACGCCGTCGGCGTTGCCGTTGCCGACGAGGAAGAAGAAGCCCTTGCCGCGGTTCGGGCGGAAGAGGTTGACCTCGCGGCGCAGCATCGTGCCGCCGAAGCGGAAGGTGTGGTCGCCGTTCGTCCACGTCACCGAGTCAACCACCTGGTAGGTGTTCTGCGGGACGGTGTAGAGGCCGAAGTCGCCCGTGTATTCGAGCTGGCTGTTGAAGCCGCCGATGAGCGCGCCGCCGCCGCGCAGCGCGTCGAGGTTGGCGTTCGGGATGCCCAGCTCGGCCGAGACCGCGCGCTCGAAGAACGGGGGCTGGAAGCCGAAGCTGATGCGCGCCGCCTGCACGCGCAGCTCGTTGACGACCGTCGGCGAGAAGACGCTCGTCAGGCCGACGACGCCTTGGCGCGTGCGGCGGAAGTTCGAGCCCGAGCCGAAGCCGGCCGGCAGCGTCGTCAGCCGCGAGGTCGTCTCCTGGATGGCGCGGCCCCACGAGAAGCGGCCGAAGAGCTGGTGGGCGGCGCTGAGGTTGGCGTCAACGCGGAAGTCGAACGTGTCCTGGTCGAGCAGCTCGTTGCGCGTGTTCTGGTAGTTGCCCTGCACCTGCCCCGGCGCGCCGAAGTTCGGCAGCGGGAAGGCGTTGAGGTAGTTGAGCCCCGCCTGGTTGAGGCGGTTGCCCGGCAGCAGGTCGAGGCGGTTGCCCGGGATGGGGAGCCCCGTCAGCGGGTCGGTCAACTGGACGGCCGAGCTGAGGCCCGAGACGGCCGGGTTCAGGAGCGCCGAGAAGTCGCCGCTGCGGAAGGCCGCGGTCGGGACGGTGGCGATGTCGGTGCCGACGGGGAGGAACTGGCGCAGCCCCTCGTAGTCGCCGAAGAAGAAGACGCTCTCGCCGCCGATGGTCGCCGGGCCACCCTCGCCGAAGCGGGGCAGGTAGACGGGGCCGCCGAAGGTGCCGCCGAACTGGCCGCGGCGGAACTGGTTGAGCCGGTCGCGGTCCTGCAACTCCGCCTCGCTGCGCGCCGGGAAGCTCGGCAGCGCGTCGAGGTTGTCGTTGCGGATGAAGGTGTAGAGGCTGCCGAAGAACTCCTGGCGGCCCGAGCGCGTCGCGGCGTTAATGATGCCGCCGCCGCCGCGGCCGAACTCGGCCGGGGCCACCGAGGTCTGGACGCGGAACTCCTGCACGGCGTCGGCCGACGGGAATATCTGAATCGTGTTGACCAGCGACTCGTTGTTGTCCACGCCGTCGAGCAGGAAGTTGTTGGCCTGCGTGCGCTGGCCGTTGACCGAGAGCGCCGCGCCGCCCGTGTTGCGGTTGACGAACGTCTCGGCGTTGCCGCCGACGCCGGTGGCGAAGCCGGCCGGGATGCCCTGCGTGACGCCGGGGACGAGCCGCGCCAGCTCGAGCACGTTGCGGCCGTTCAGCGGCAGCTCGACTATCTGGCGGCCCGTGATGGCCTCGCCGATGGCCGAGGTCGAGGACTCGACGAGCGGGGCGTCGCCCGTCACGGTGACGACCTCGGAGACGCCGCCCGCTTCGAGCGAGAAGTTGACGGTCGCCACCTGCTGGACTTCGAGCGTCACCTCCTGCCGGGTGGTCTTGAAGCCGCCCTGCGTGACCTCGATGCGGTAGCGGCCGGGGGCCAGGCCGGCGACCGAGTAGGCGCCGTCCTCGTCGGCCGTGGCCGTCACGGCGCGCTCGGTGCTGATGTCTGTGATGGTCAGCGTCGCGCCGGGGAGCGCGGCGCCGCTCTGGTCGGTGACGGCGCCCAAGAGGCGCGCCGACTCGGTCTGCGCGAGGGCGGGGGCGACGAGCAGGAGCAGCAAGGCCGCGCCGAGTGCGGCGCGGCTCGCCCGTGCTCCCAATCTTTTAAGACCTAACATTGTGGACTCCTCCTGTGACTTCAGACGGAAACTATACGAAGGCCAGACGCGCCCGCCCCCTCAAGGGGCTTCGGGGCCGTCGGTGTTATCAGCTAATCCGGTAGGCAATGCTTTAAGCTTGAAGAGCTGCGCGCACAGACGGGCAGACAGCAAAGCGACCCGAGGGTAAAGCGGCCGGCGTTTGTTGTCTGCTTGAACGAAGTGTTTTTAATACAGAATCAATTGCATGTCAACGAATTTTCTGCGCCGCCCCGCCCGCCGGCGCGGGCGCAATCCGCACAAACCGTTTTTGATAAAGACGGCGTTCGCGGTTTCCCAAACGCAACGAAGATGCCAGGCGGCGCGCGCCCCGAATTCCGGCCAAGCCGCGCACGCCCGGGCGGCGGCGCGCGCCGCGCCGTCCGAGTTTTCGTTCCGCGCTCCAAAAACTTAAATCCGCGAAGATAAATCCGCGCGGAGTCTGAAACCTGCGCGCGGGGCCGCGCGTTTGACTCTCGGCTCGGGCACAGTCTAGCATCGTGTCTCCCGCTCTTCCGTACGTCTCGAAGCCTTTGGATTTCATCCGCAAATCTGCGACCGGAAAACTTCACACGCGCGGCGCGCGACGGGCGCGCGCGCGGGGCGGTCGCCTTTCGACAGGAGTCTTTTATGAAACGCAAACGCCCCTCGGCGCTCCTTCTGATGTTGCTCTCGGTCTCGACTCTCGTGGGGGGGACGCCGCGCGTGGCCTCGTCGCAGACTAACGCCGCCGTCGCCTTCGACTCGCTCTCCGAGGGCAAGGTCGTCAACGGCTTCCGAGCGGAGGCCGTCTACCTCGACGACTCGGACAGGCCCTTCGGCGCGCGGTTCCGCCACGCGCGCACCGGCTTCACGCTCGACTTCCTGCAAATCCAGTCGGTGCCGCAGGTCTTCGCCTGGGTCAACTCGTTCCCGACCTCCGAGATGGGCGAGCCGCACACGCAGGAGCACCTGCTGCTCGGCAAGGGCAACGTCGGCCGCGCGCACGCGGGGCTGGAGAGCATGTCGCTCGCGGGCTCGTCGGCCTTCACGCAGCAGTGGCGCACCGCCTACCACTTCCACACGGCGGCCGGCCCGGAGGTCTTCTACAAGCTCTTCGAGAGCCAGATGGACGCGCTGCTCCACCCCGACTACACCGACGAGGAGATACGGCGCGAGGTGAGCCACTGGGGCGTCAGCGAGAACCCGGCCGACAAGACGCTGAGCCTCGAAGAGAAGGGCACGGTCTACCAGGAGATGCGGACGACCTACGACCGCCCCGTGAGCCGGCTGTTCCGCGCCATCAACCAGACGGTCTACGGCGCCGACCACCCGCTGGCGATGTCGGCCGGCGGCTGGCCCGACGCCATCCGCGAGATGAAGCCCGAGGACATCAAGAAGTTTCACGCCGACAACTACCGCCTCGGCAACATGGGCATGGTCGCGTCTTTCCCGAAGGAGATGCCCGCCGGCGACGTGCTCGCGCGCCTCGACGCCGTCTTCAACCGGCTGGAGCCGAGGCAGGAGGGGCGGCGCTTCCCCGGCGAGGCGGACATCCCCGCGCCGCGCCCCGCGCCCGCGGGGACCATCCGGCTCGTCGAGTACCCGCACAAGAACGAGCAGCAGCCGGGCTGGGTGATGTTCGCCTACCCGGCGCAGCTCGAACTCGACACGAAGGAGAAGACGCTGCTCAGCCTCTTCCTCTCGAACGTCGCGGGCGACGCGACGACCAACCTCTACAAGCTGTTCGTGGACACGAAGACGCGCGTGACGGAGACGGGCGCCAAGGGCGTCTTCGCCTTCCTCGACGACGAGATGGTCGAGGGCAACCCCGTCTACGTCGGCCTGACCGACGTCGCGCCCGCGAACATGACCGAGGAGAAGATAGCGTCCGTCCGCCAGACCATCACGGGCGAGATGCGGCGCGTGGCCTCCTTCGCGGACGGCTCGCCCGAGCTGAAGGAGTTCAACGAGCGCCTGAAGAGCCGCGTCATCCAGACGCGGCGCTCCCTCTCGAAGTTCGTCAACTCGCCGCCGGGCTTCGGCTTCCGCAACGCCGACTCGGCGTGGATGACGCACCTCGTTGACCTCAACCGCACGCCGGGCTTCCGCAAGTCCGTGACGCTCAAGTCGGAGCTGGCCGCGGTCGAGCAGTTGCTCTCGTCGGACAAGAACGCGTGGCGCGACCTGGTCGCGCGCTGGAAGCTGGCCGACTCCGTGCCGTACGCCGTCGCGGCGAAGCCCTCGCCGCAGATGCTCGCGCGCGGCGAGCAGGAGCGCGTCGCGCGCGCCAGGGCCGAGGCCGAGCGCGTCAAGCGGCGCTACAACGCCGCGGACGAGCAGGAGGCGCTGCGCCGCTTCAAGGCCGAGTACGAGGCGACGACCGCCGAGCTGGAGAAGAAGGCCGGCCAGTCGGCGTCGCTCAAGTTCCTGGAGCGCCCGCCGCTCACGCTCGACGACCAGCTCGACTACAAGGTCACTTCCCTGCCCGGCGGCGTGCCGCTCGTGGCGTCGAGCTTCGAGAACATGACGAGCGCGACCGCCGGGCTGGCGCTCAGGCTGGACGGCGTGCCGCAGGAGCGGCTCTTCTACCTCTCGGCGATGCCGCAACTGCTGACGCAGGTCGGCGTCGTCCGCGACGGCAGGCCCATCCCCTTCGAGCAGATGAGCGAGATGCTCCGCAAGGAGATTCTCGCCCTCAACGCCTACTTCAGCACCAACTTCCGCACGGGGCGCGCCGAGCTGGCCGTGCGCGGCGCGGGCAACGACGCCGCCGAGTCGCAGCGCGCGCTCGGGTGGATGAGGACGGTGCTGGCGAGCCCCGACTGGAGGCCCGAGAACCTCGCGCGCATCCGCGACGTGGTTGACCAGGTCCTGAGCGGCATGCGCAACCGCACGCAGGGTTCGGAGGAGTCGTGGGTCAACGACCCGGCCAACGCCTACTGGCGGCAGGACAACCCGCTGCTGCTCTCGGTCGCGTCGTTCATGACGCAGGCGCACAACGTCCACCGGCTGCGCTGGCTGCTCAAGGACGCCGGCGAGGGCGCGCAGCGCGAGGCCGTCTCCGACTTCCTCGCGTCGCTCGCGGGCGCGAGGGGCGGCCGCGAGGAGCTGAAGTCGCTCCTCGCGGCCCTGCAGGGCAAGAAGGACGCGCAGGCGCCCGCGCCGCTCAAGCCCCACGCCGACGCGTTCGCGCGCCTCCCCGACGCCCCGAAGGCGCTGGCCGTCGAGGCGTCGAAAGACCTCGAACAGCTCCTCGCCGACGTGCCCGACGAGACGCTGGCGGCCGACTGGGAGTACCTCGTCGGCCAGATGCGGCGCGACCTTCTGACGCCGCCCGCGCGGGCGCTCGCCGAGCTGAACGAGGTGCGCCAGGGGCTCCTGAAGACCGGCGGCGCGCGCATGTTCCTCGTCTCGTCGGCGGCGACGCGCGCCAGGCTGGAGCCCGAGGTGCGCGCCCTGCACGCCGCGCTGCGGGCCGAGCCGCACGCGCCGGCGAGGTACGCCCCGGGGCGGCTCATCGAGTCGCGCGTGCGCGAGCGCCTGGGCGAGAAGGGCGCGCCGGTCTTCGTCGGCCTCGTCAACCCGAACACGCAGGGCGGCGTCTTCCTCAACTCCGCGCCGCTGGCGACCTACGCCGACGCAGGCGACCGCGGGGCGCTCCTCGACTACCTGGCGTCGCGGCTCTACGCGGGCGGCGGGGCGCACGGCATCTTCATCAAGACGTGGGGCGCGGGGCTCGCCTACTCGAACGGCTTCCGCGGCTCGCTCGGCGAGGGGCGGATGGGCTACTACGCCGAGCGCACGCCCGAGCTGCCGCAGACGCTCCGCTTCGTCGTCGAGGAGCTGAAGAAGGCCAAGCCCGACCCCGGGCTCGTCGAGTACGCGGTCGCCGTCGCCTTCTCGCAGTTCCGCTCGGCCTCGCCCTACGAGCAGCGCGGCGAGGCGATGGCCGCCGACATCGCCGACGGCACGCCGCCCGAGGCGGTGCGCAAGTTCCGCGAGGGGCTCCTCGAACTGCGCAAGACGCCCAACCTCTCCGACGAGCTGTTCCGGCGGATGAACGCGGTCTACGCGCGCATCCTGCCCGGGCTCGGCGCGAAGGTGTCGGGCGTCGAGGGCGGCGTCTTCTACGTCATCGGCCCCGAGAAGCAGCTCGCGGCCTACGAGCAGTACCTCAAGACGGTCGAGGGGCCGGACGCGCGCCTCTACCGCATCTACCCGCGCGACTACTGGATACGCGGCTCCGGCGCCGGGGCCGCCGACGGCCGCCCCGCCAACTGACCCGCCCGCGACAGACGTGAAGCGACAAAGACGAGGGGGGCCGCCC
>DASVUF010000152.1:0-13883 GCA_036387195.1 Pyrinomonadaceae bacterium
CGCGCGACCCGGGGGACTCGACGCGCCTGACGCGCACGGCCTCGCCGGCCTTCGTCGGCTGGCCTGCCTGCGCCGCGGCCTGCGCCGCGCACGCGCACGCGGCGAGCAGCGCCGCCGGGACGACCTTCAAAAGCTTACTCATCACTCATCCCTCCGCCCACTTCACCTCAACGCGACGGCCGTGCCGCCGAAGCCGACCGCCCACGCGCGCCGCCCGACGACCGCGAGCCGTTCGAGCGCGTGCGTCGTCACGCGCCTCTCGTCCGCCCACGTGCGCCCGCCGTCGGTCGTGTGCAGCATCGCCCCGCCCGCGCCGACGGCCCAGCCCTCGCGCGCGTCGAAAAACTTCACGTCGAACAGGTCGTCGCCCACGCCCGACGCCTGCGGCCGCCAACTCGCGCCGCCGTCCTCGGTCGCGACGACGACGCCCTCGGCCCCGACCGCCCAGCCCCTCCTCGCGTCGGCGAACCAGACCGCGTTCAGCCTGCGCGAGGACTTCGGCGGCGGCGGCGCTTCCCCCTGCGGCTCGCGCCGCGCAGCCTCGCCGCGCCCCTGAATCCCCGGCCCCGACGCCCGCGTCTCGCGGCCTTCGGCCGGCATAAGGACGAGCCCCGCGCGCCAGCTCTCGCCGCCGTCCGCGGTCTTCAGGATGGTCAGCCCGCCGCCCGCCAGCCAGCCCGTCCGCTCGTCCAGAAAGTTGGCGCCGAGCAGCAGGTGGCGCGTCGGCGCGCTCTGCCGCGTCCACGTCGCGCCGCCGTCGCGCGTCGCGAAGAGCGCGCCCATCTCGCCGTAGGCCCAGCCGTGCGCGGCGCCGGCGAAGCGCACCCCGGTCAGTCTCAAATTAGCGTCGGCGCCCTTCGTCACCTCGACGCGCGTCCACGTCGCGCCGCCGTCCGCGGTCTTCAGAAGGTAGGAGAGCGGCTCGCCCTCCTGCGAAGGGCCGAAGTCCGGGCGCTGGCAGACGAGCCAGCCCGTCTCGGCGTCGCCGAAGAAGACGTCGCGCAGCGTGTCGGTCGTCGGCCGCCCCGCGGCCTCCCACGTCTCGCCGCCGTCCGAAGTCCTGAGCAGGGCGCCCTTGCCGCCCGCGGCCCAGCCCCGCCGCTCGTCAACGAAGAAGACCGCGTGCAGCCACGCGAACGTCCCCGTCCGCTGGCGCCCCCACGCGGCGGCGCGCGCCCCGGCGGCGGGCGGAAAGAAGAGGGCGGAAAGAAGAAGGCAGCAGGCGGCGGCCGGCGGCCGGCGGGCGGGCGAGGCCGGCGATTTCAAATTCGGGCTGTGGGATTTGAAGCTCTTCATGGCCGAACGCGGGGCGCGGGGCGCCGCCGCCCGCCGCGGGCCTGCGCCCCGCGCCTTTAACTTCAGAACCCCCCGGTGAAGATGCGCGCGAAGCTGAGGATGGGCGCGAGCTTGATGACCGACTCAACGCGCTTCCAGCGGTTGCCGGGGACGAAGACCTGGTCGCCGGGGCTGAGGAAGTAGTTGTCGGGGAGTTTGCCCTTCTGGATGGCGGCGACGTCAATGGGAATCTGGCGCAGCGTGCGGTCGGCGTTCCAGTGCAGGACGTAGACCTGCTTCTTGCCCGTCGGCAGGATGCCGCCCGCGTCCGAGATGGCCTCGTAGACGCTGAGGCGCCGCGTCATCGTCCGGATGCCCGGCTGCGCCACGTCGCCGATGACGCCGTAGCGCATGGACATCGCCTTCTCCAGCGAGACGGTGACCTTCGGGTCGATGATGTACTCGTCGAGGTGGCGGGCTATCTCGTCGGCCACCTGCTGCGTCGTCTTGCCGGCGACGTGCAGGCCGTCGCGGATGAAGTAGTAGTTGATGCGGCCGTCGGGCGGGACGGTGATGCCAGTGACGTTGTACCTCTCAAGCCCCGCGCCGAAGAGGCGGACGGAGATGACGTCCTCGGGGCCGAGCGGGTAGGCCGTGAGGAAGTTGTTGTAGTAGGGGATGGCGGCCGCCTCCTCCTCGTCCAGCCGCTCGCGGCGGTTGGCGAGCGCCTCCTCGGGGACGCCGGGGCGCGGCGCGCTCCGGTCGTCCGGCTCCAGCCGCTCGCCCGCCTGCGACTTCTGCCCGGCGTCCCTCGGCCGGTCCTGCCGCGCGAAGGCCGCGCCCTGCGCGCCCGCGAGCAGCAGCGCGAAGATGACGGGGACGATTCTCGGATTCGACTTCATCACTTAAAACCTCCAAATCTGACGGCGGACGGCGGACGGTCTGTCTTCTGTCGGCTGCGCGCCGCGGGCGGCGCGCGCCTCACGCCTCACACTCACGTCCCGCGACCGAAGAGGATCGTCTTGACGGTCTCGAACAGGATGACGGCGTCCAGCACGATGCTCTGGTTCTTGATGTAGTAGAGGTCGTACTGCAACTTCTGCCGCGCGTCCTCGATGGACGCGCCGTAGGGGTACTTGATCTGCGCCCAGCCCGTCAGCCCCGGCGGGATGAGGTGGCGCTGCTCGTAGAACGGAATCTCCTCGGCCAACTGCCTGACGAAGTGCGGCCGCTCCGGGCGCGGGCCGACGAAGTTCATGTCGCCGCGGAGGATGTTCCAGAACTGCGGTATCTCGTCCACGCGGATTTTGCGGATGACGCGGCCGACGCGGGTCGTGCGCGCGTCGCCCGACTTGCTCGCCCAGACGGGGCCGTCCTTCTCGGCGTCGGTCCGCATCGAGCGGAACTTGTAGACGCGGAACGCGCGGCCGTTCTTGCCGACGCGCTCCTGCGAGTAGAGCACGGGGCCGGGCGAGTCCAGCTTGATGAGCGCGGCCGTCACGAGCGCGATGGGCAGCGCGGCCACCGCGCCGGCGAAGGCCACGCCGCGGTGGAAGAGCGCCCGCAGCACGGCCGACGCCCGCGCCTGCTTCGCCCGCGACGAGAAGATGAGCCACGACGGGCGCATCATGTCCAGCGAGACGCGCCCCGTCAGACGCTCGTAGAAGCTCGCGCACTCCTCGATGGCGACGTCGCCCGACAGACTCAGGTCGAGGAGCTGACGCACGGGGAACTGCCCGCGGCGCTCGCTGAGGGCGACGACGATGCGGTTGACGCCCTCGCGCCGCGTGATCTCCGCCAAATCGTCCGTGAGCCCGATGACGCGCGGGTTGAGCAGGCTCTGGCCGACGAGCGCCGGGTCGCTGTCCACGAAGCCGACGACGCGGAAGCCGGCGTCGCGCCGCGCCAGCGCCTCGCGCGCCACCTCGACGGCCGACGAGCCCGAGCCGACGATGAGCACCTTCTCGCCGACGCCCGGGTGGCCGAGCAGCCAGTGCGCGCCGACGCGCCACCCCACCATCAGCATGAGCGCCAGCGGCAGCGCGATGAGCGAGACGCCGCGGCCTATCATCAGCCGCGGCAGCAGGTACATCGCAATCGCCAGCGCCACCCACGCCAGCCCCAGGGCCTGCACGAGCCGCAGCACCAGCTCGCGCCGGTCGTGCATGACGACGAAGTCGTAGAGGTCGTAGAGGTAGAAGGCCGCGAGGCAGAAGGCGGTGACGAGCGCCGCCTTGGCGAAGCCGTACTTCTCGTTCAGCTCGAAGTAGGCGTCCGACCAGCCGAGGCGCAGGTAGGCCGCGGCCAGCGTCGCGAGGAAGATCAACAGCGCCTCGGCGACGATGAGCAGCAGCGTCCTGAAGTTGAGCCGCGACGAAGCCAACAGCCGTTCCCCTCCGAAAAAACTTCCCGCGCCGGCGCGCGCCGGCCTAACCCTCCTGCCCGTCCACCTCTTCGCGGCGCGCGGCGTAGCGGCGGCGGTAGTAGTAGTTCTGCTCGTTCAACTGCTCGTCCGAGCCGTTGAGGATGACGCCGAGCAGCCGCTCGCGCGGCAGCGGCTCCAGCAGCTTTTCGAGCGCGCCGTAGCGCGTCTTGCCGGCGCGCGCGACGATGAGCGCGGCGTCGGCGCGGCTGATGAGCACCGTGGCGTCTGTGAAGATGCCGAGCGGCGGCGCGTCGATGATGACGTAGTCGAACATCCGCCGCGCCTCCTTGAGCACGGCGAGGAAGCGCGGCCCCGACAGGAGTTCCGCCACGTCGTCGCGCGCCGCGCCGCCGGGCAGCAGGTGCAGCCCCGCCGGCTCCAGCCTGACGATGGCGTCGGCGAGCGCCGTCCCGCCGCCGAGGACTTCGGAGAGGCCGACGGGCGCGTCCAGGCCGAGGTACTCGGCGGCGCACGGCGCGCGCAGGTCGCCGTCGATGAGGAGCGCCGTGACGCCGTCGGTCTGCGCGAGCAGCCACGCGAGGTTGATGGCCGTCAGCGTCTTGCCCTCCATCACGCCGGCGCTCGTGATGACGAACGCCTGCATCTTCCGGCGCTCGCCGGCGTGGAGGACGCGCGTGCGCAGGGAGCGGAAGCGCTCGGCGTGCGAGGAGCGCGGCTGCGTGACCGCGACGAGATGTGGTTCGACGCGCGCAGCGGAGATGTCTATTCTGACAAACTCCGGCGTGCGCGCCGAACCGCCAGCGCCCAAAGTTGCCCCAGCAGCACGCGAAGCCTGCCCGTCGGGGAGTGCCGACCCGGCGGGCGTCCCGGTGTGCTCAGTGGACGCTGAAAGGTGCGCCGTCTCCGGCGACTGAAAATGGATGGAAGCGTTGAAGAGGCGCTCGGGCGCGCCCGCCGCCGCCGCCCCGGCGCCCTCGCCGGCGCGGGAGCCGTTGCGGCCGCCCGGCGACGCGGCCCCGGCCGCCGGCGGCCTCTCTTCGAGCGCCGCCGCCGCCGCGTCGCCGCCGCCGCCGGCCTGCGGCTTGGCGCCGCCCGACTCGGCCGCCCGCTTCAGTGCTTCGTAGACTCTGCCCATCACGAATCTCCCTTGCTGTCCCAGCTCTGGAAGGCGCGCCCCAGCTCGTCGGCGTCGGGCGCGGCCGCCGGCGCCGCGTCGCCGCCCGGGCGCCCCTCAAGCTCGCGCTCGACCTCGCGCTCGTGGCTGACCTGCGCGGCGCGGCCGACGACGCTCGGCTGCTCGGCGCGGTCGCCGCGCTCGGCGCCGGCCTCGGCCGCCCACAGCTCGGCGCGGCCGGCGGCGGTGAAGATGCGGGCGGCCGCGGCGCGCTCCTCGCCCGCCTGGCGGCCCCTCTGCGCGTTCGGCAGGAGGTCGAACGTCTCGGCCACCTCCTCGACGACGTCGCGCCCGATGGTCTCGGCGCCCGCGGCGAAGCCGGCGAGCAGCGAGTTGTCGCAGATGTTGTTTATCTGGCGCGGGATGCCCTCGGAGCAGCGGAAGACCAGGTCCACCGCGGCGGGCGTGAAGATGTGCGTGCGCTCGGCGCCGGCGGCCAGCAGGCGCGAGGCGATGTAGCGCGAAGTCTCCTCGATGTCGGGCAGCGGCTTAATTTCGCAGCGCAGCGCCACGCGCTGCTTGAGCTGGCGCAGCTCGGGCTGGTTGAGCACGTCGCGCAGCTCGGGCTGGCCCGTCAGCACTATCTGCAACTGCTTGGCCGAGTCCGACTCGAAGTTCGACATCAGCCGTATCTCTTCGAGCACGGAGGCCGACAGGCCGTGCGCCTCGTCTATGACGAGCACGGTGCGCAGGCCGCGCGAGTGGCGCGAGTCGAGGACTTCGCCGAGCCGCAGCAGGAGTTCCGACTTGCTCTCCCAGCGCGGCACGTCCAGCAGCCTGGGCGAGGAGATGTACTGGTAGAACTCCGGCACGGTCATCCGCGGGTTGAAGAGGTAGGCGACGAGCACGGTGCGGTCGAGCCGGTTCATCATCCAGCGCAGGATGGTCGTCTTCCCCGTCCCGACCTCGCCGGTGACGACGATGAGCCCCTTGCCGCTCTCGATGCCGTAGTGCAGGTTCGCCATCGCCTCGGTGTGCGAGGGCGTGAAGTAGATGAACCGCGGGTCGGGCGTCAGCGCGAAGGGCAGCTCTTTCAGGCCGTAGAATTCCAGATACATCTCAGACCTCCTTGACCCGCGGGCCGCGAATCCTGACGAGTGAAAGGCCGTCCTCATTCTCGTCGCGGCCCGGGGACTTACGCCTTCCTCACCCCCTCGACACGAACAGCTCGATGACCTGCAGGCGGCTGAGGACGAAGGCGAGCGCCGGGGCGCTCAGGACGGTGGCGACGACGGCCGCCAGCGCGAGCGCGACGCGGCGCGCCTTCCGGTTGCGCTCCTCGCGCGGCGTCAGGAGCATCGGCAGCGTGACCAGCACGGGCAGCCCCGTGTAGTGCTCGGCGTCCTCGCTGGTCTGGACGGTCAGCAGGCGCGGCGCCTCGAAGGCGACGGCGAGCGCCAGCCCGCAGGCGAGCCCGGCGGCGAGCCCGAGCAGCAGCAGCGCCGGGCGCTTCGGCGCGACGGGCTGCTGCGGGAGGCTCGCCGGGTCGATGACGGCGATCGACTCGCCCTGCGCGCGCCCGGCCACCTGCGCCATCATCTCGGCCTTCTTCTGCTGCTCGACGAGCTGGTCGTAGACGGCCTTCTCGGTCTGGTACTCGCGCTGGATGGCCTCCAGCTCGACCTCTGTGTTCGGCACGTTGTTGATGCGCGCGCCGACCGCCGCGATGTCGGCCTCGGCGCGGTCGAGCAGCGACTGCTGGCGCTTGATCTCGCCCTGGAGCCGCCCGACCTCGCCCTCGTAGGAGTTGACGCGCGGGTCAATCTTGACTTCGAGGCGGGCGCGCGTCTCCTCGACCTTGCGCTTGTGCTCCTCGACCATGTCGTTCATCTGCGACTGCACGGAGTCGATCTGGCTCTGGAGCGCGATGACGTCCGGGTGCTTCTCGCGGTAGACGGTGAGCAGCCCCTTCTTGTCGGATTCGAGCTGCGCGCGGCGCTTGACCAGCTCGGCGTAGGCGGCCGTGCTCTTCGGGTCCTGCATCTGCGCGATGACGGACTCGACCTCCTGCTGGTTCGACTTGGCGAGGTCGGAGGCGAGGCGGTTGAGGTAGGCTATCTGGTCGTTGATGCGGCCGACCTCGGTGATGCGCGCCTTCTGCTCCTCGCGCAGCCCGGCGAGCTGGCCGACGAGCGCCTGCGTCTGGCTCGGCAGGCTGGAGATGTTCTTCTGCATCGCCAGCAGGCGGCGGCGGTCTATCTCGTCGAGCCGCTCCTTCTCCTGGTTGACGCGCTCGCGGAAGAACTCCTCGGTGAGCTTGGCCTCGCCGCTGGCGGCCTCGGTCTGGGCGTTGACGTACTTGGAGGCGAGCGCCTCGGTGACGGCCTGCGTCGTGCGCGGCTCCTGCCCGCGGAAGGAGAGGAAGAAGCCGTTGGTGATGTCGTTGCGCGTCGTGTTGAGCGTTATCTTGAGGTCGTGCGCGCGCATGCGCTCGACCAGCTCGTCGATGGACTGGCCGCGCGCGCGCTCGCGGGCGTAGAGGCCGTAGCGCTGGATGAGCGGCTCCAGCGAGCTGCGGCTGGTGACCTCCTGCGTGATGTTGTTGATGCGCAGCGTGAGGTCGCTGTCCGAGAGTTCCGCGACGGCCGAGGTGGCGATGCTCGCCGGCCTGACCGTCAGCAGCGTCGTGGACTCGTAGATGTTCGGCAGCCGCAGCACCACGTAGGCCACCGCCACCGACACCGCCGCCGTCGGCAGCAGTATCAGCCACTTCCTCCGCCAAACCATCCGCGCCAGCTCGCCCGGCGTCCGCTGTCTGAAATCAACACTCATGGCTCACTCCGTTCGCGCCGCCGGCCCCGGGGCCGCCGGCCCCTCAAAGGCTTTCGAGCGTGCGGCGCACCTCTTCGACGGGGGTGGCGGTGGGCGCCCTGAAGGCGCGCTGCTGCTCCTGCGCGGCCAGCTCCAGCGACTTCTGAAGCTCGCGGCGCGCGCCGGCCTTGTCGCCCGACCTGGCGAGCGCCGCGCCGAGGTGCCAGCGGTAGAGCGAGTTGTCGCCGCCCCGGCGCGTCGCGCCCTCGACGGCGCGCTTGAGCTGCGAGACGGCGTCCTGGTAGAGCCCCTTGCGGTAGTAGACCCAGCCGAGCGTGTCGGCGAAGCCGGGCTCGTTGGGGAAGCGGCGCACCACGTCCTGGCCGAGCCGCATCGCCTCGTCGGCGTTGCCCTTGCCGTGCTCCGCGTAGAGCGCCGCGAGGTTGTTCGACGCCACCGGCTCGTCGGGCCGGATGGCGAGCACGCGGCGGTAGTACTCGGCCGCCACGTCGAGGTTGTTGCGCCGCGCCTCGATGAGCCCGATGTTGCGGAAGGCCGTGAAGTCGTCGTTGCGCCGCTCGGTTATCTTCTTGTACTCGCCGACGGCCTGGTCGAAGAGGCGCGACGCCTCGTCCCCGCGGTTCTGCTGGCTCGCCTGCTCGGCGCGGCCGAAGTAGACCTCGGCGAGCGCCGAGTAGGCCGCCACGAAGTCGGGGTCGAGTTCGACGGCGCGGCGCATCGCCGCCTCGGCGCGCGCCGGGTCGGCCGGCTGCTGCTCCGCCCCCGTGCGGTACGCCTGCCCGACGAGGTACTGGAGCTGCGCGTTGTTGGGCTGCTCGGCGGCCAACTGCTCGACGCGCGCGCGCGCCTGGTCGAGCCGGCCCGAGCCCGCGCCGAGGTTGATGAGCGCGGTCAGCGCCTGGAAGTTCGTCCGGTCGAGCTGGAGCGCGCGTTCGAGGTGCTGCCACGCCTCGTCCGGCTTGCGCTCGATGGCGGCCGCGTCGGCGAGGTTGACGTGCGGGAGCGGCGAGTTGGGCGCGGCCTGCCGCGCCGCGTCGAAGTCCGCGCGGGCGGCCGCGACGAGCTGCGGCGACGACTGCGCGCCCATCCGCAGCGACGCCTTGCCGCGCAGCAGGTAGGCGTTCGTCCTCACGTCGGCCAAAAGCTGCGGCGTCACGTCGCCGCTCGGGGCGGCGTCCTGCAGCCGCTTGAGCAGGTCGTCGGCCTGCCGCTTCGCGCCCTCGGCGTCGCCCGAGTCGAGGCTGATCTGGACTTGCAGGATTTTCGCCGGGAGGAAGTCCTGGTAGTAGCGTTCGAGCTCGCCGGCGCGGGCGCGCGCCTGCTCCAACTGGCCGTCGCGGTAGAGCGCGTCGGACATGAAGTAGAGGCCGAGCTTCGAGCGCGGCTCGGCGTCGAGCACGGTCTTGAGGTCGGCGATGGCGTCCTTGAGCTTGCCCGCGCCGACGCGCATGCGGGCGCGCAGGAAGAGCGCGTCCGGGTCCTTCGCGTTCTGCTTCAGCAGCTCGTCCACCTGCGCCGAGGCGGCCTGCTGGTCGCCGCGCTGGAGGCTGATCTCGCCGAGGCGGTAGCGGCCGCGCGCGTAGTCGGGCGAGGCTTTGACTATCTCCTGGTACAGACCCGCCGCCTCGTCGAAGCGGCCGACGGTCGCGTAGTAGTCGGCGAGCCGCGCCTTGCCCTCGGGCTTGTCCCAGTCGAGCTGCGCCCAGGCCTTGTAAGCCTCCTCGGCGCGGTCGAGGCGGTTGTTGACGAGGTAGTAGCTGGCGAGCACCCAGCGGACGTCGCGGTTCTCGGGGTCAACCTCGACCGCCTTGCGGAACTCGCCCTCGGCCTCGGGCGTGCGCCCCGACTGCGTCAGGAACTTGCCGTACTCAACGTGCGCCAGCGACGAGCGGTCGTTGACCTCGACGGCCTGCCTGTAGACGCGCTCGGCCTCGGCCGGCCGGTTCGTCTGGAGGTAGAAGCGCGCCAGCCCCATGTAGGACTCGACGCGCTTGGGGTCGAGCGCCACCGCCTCCTTGATCATCTGCTCGGCCCGGGCGGCGTCGCCCTTGAAGAAGACGACGTTGGCGACCAGGATGCGGCCGTCCGGGTTGTTCGGCTCGCGCGCCAGCACCTCGTTCGACAGCCGCTCGGCCTCGGCCAGCAGCTCGGCGTTCTTCTGCCGGCCGTAGCCGAGCAGGAAGGCATTGGCGAGGCGCAGACGCGCCGCCGTGTTGTTCTGGTCGAGCCTGACGGTGCGCTGCAACTCCTCGATGTACTCGGAGCTGCGCCCGAGCTGCTCGTACGCCTGCGCGAGCCCCCAGTGGGCGGCGGCCAGGTTGTCGTCAATCTGTATGGCGTTGCGGAATTCGAGCGAGGCTTCCTGCCAGCGGCGCTCCTTGAGGAAGGCTTCGCCGCGCGAGACGTGTTCGGCCTTGGCCTTCTCGGGGTTTGAGCAGCCGGCCGCGAGCGCGACCAGGCAGGCGAGCAGCAGGGCGAGCGGCGCCCGGAGGCTCCGGGCGCGAGGGCACTCTTGAAGATTCATCTGACGGGCACTCCTTGGCTGTGCCGGCCGACCCGCGCGGACGCTCGGAGGCCGGGGCTAGTGGCCTTCGCGCGCGACGCGGGACGCCGCTTCTTCTACCACGCCGCCCGCGTCATCCGTCCTTCGGCGGCGGGCAAAGCCGCTTCGGGACTTTCGGCGGGGCGGTTTTCCGTTCGGTCGGGGCGCGGCGGGGCGTTGCCGCGCCAGACAACTCCGGGAAACGCCTAACGGCGTCTCCTTTCCTTACAATGCCCATTCCGGGACAAAAAAGCAAGAAACAACTTCAACAGGGTTTGTCCGCCGAGCCGCCCGCCGGCCAATAATTGCGCCGGCGGGGGCGTGCGCGACGCTTCCTGCCTCAGTCGGGCACGTAAGGGGAGAGGTTCGGGGCGACGAGCGCGGCGAACTGCGCGGCCGTCTCGGCCGCCTCGCGCTCGGAGCCCTTGAAGGGGACGAGCACGCGCACCATCGCGCCGTCCGAGCGGCGCATGCGGATGCTGTCGAAAACGGTGTAGACCTTGTCCACGTACTCGCTCGCCACGGCGCGGCCGCGCCCCTGATACCAGTAGAGCATCAGCATGCGGTCGCCCGCGTGCTCGATGACGAAGCTGTTGGCCTCGAACGGCGCGGCGCCGCCCGCCGGCCTGACCTCGACGGTCGAAGGCTCTTTGAGCGTCCAGCCGGAGCCGGGCAGGCAGTTGAGCGGGCTGTGGTAGGTCGCGCCCGCGCGCTGCGTCGCGTAGTAGCCGACGTAGAGCGAGGCCGAACGGCCGCCATCGCCCGCGTAGTCGCGCGAGACGTAGTCGTCGGCGCGCAGGACGGCCTCGGTCGCCGCGTCGAAGCGCACGTCGCGCCCCGCCTGCCGCCAGCCGCCGACCTCGGCCGGGAACTCGGCCAGCGCCCGACGCGGCGCGCGCGCCTCGCCCGCCGCCGCCCAGAAGTTGACGACCGCGCCGCCCAGCACCAGCAGCGCCGCCATCGCCCAGAACTGTTTCGCCCTTGTCTTCATCTTGATTTTCGGCCCGCCCGACCTCAGCCCGCGCCGCCCTCGCCCGCCCCGACCGACATCGCCGCCCCGGCCGGGGCCGCCGCCGCCGCCGCGGGCTCCGACTTGATTTCGCCGCCCCCGGCCTCGGTTCCGGGCTTCGCCGCGCCGCCCTGCCCGCGCCCGCCGCGCGTGGGGCTGAAGCGGTCGAGCAGCCAGCCGAAGGCGAAGAGCAGCAGGAAGGCGGCGACGTAGATGACCCAGCCCGAGAACTCGTGGAAGAAGCCGTCGGCCACCTCCGTCCCGTAGTAGCGCGCCAGAATCCCCGTGCCGCTGACGCGCGCCGCGTTGGTGATGATGGCGATGGGCACGGCCGCCAGCACGATGAGCGCGGCGCGCAGGGCGCGGAAGCGCGCCAGCCGCCGCCCGCCCGAGCCGTCCTCGTCCGAGGGGCCCGTAAAGTAGGCGAAGACGACGGCCAGCGTGACCAGCGTCATCAGGCTGCGGATGCCGCTGCACGCCTCGACCACTTCGAGCTTCTTGGTCGTCGTCGAGCCCAGCGGGTACAGCTCGATGACGTTGCCCTCGCGCAGCACAGGGATGTCGAACGTCCGCATGGCCCAGACCGCGCAGCGCGACGCGAAGAGTTGCAGCGGGAAGGCGACCTTGTTGAAGACGATGGACGGTATCGGGATGGCCAGCGCCAGCAGGAAGAGCGGCACGAAGACGGCGCGCAGGAGCCGCCAGCCCCAGAAGTAGACCGCCAGCCCCGCGAGGAGCAGCACGAGCGACGTGCGCTGCGTGAACAGCTCGGCGCCCGCCGTCCCGACCCAGAGCATGAGCAGCGCCGCCCCCGCCATCGCCCCGCCCCACAGCGCCCGCGGGCGCTTCGTGACGGCGGCCAGCCGCTCGCGCTCGGCCCAGAGGATGTAGCCGATGACGAACGGGATGAGCAGCCCGTGCGAGTAGTTCTCGTCGTCCCACCAGAAGCGGCCGAGACGCGCGAGCACGCCCCAGTAGGCGAACGCCACCGCGGCCGCTATCAGGAGCGGCTGCCAGAGCTTATCCGTCGAGATTGTGGGGGGCATCTTTGAACAGAATTTCGAGGGCCGACTCCCTGGCGTCCCGTTTGGGCGCGGGCGCGTACAAAAACGGCGCGGCGGGCGGGAGACGCGCCCCGCGCGCCTTTTCAGCTTACCGCATCGGGGCGCGGGCGGGCAACAACTTAAAGGGCCACGGCGGAGAGCAGGCCGGATGAAGTTAAGGCGGAAGGACGGAGGGGGAGGACGAAGCGGGCGCCTCGCGGCCGTCCCTTCATCCTTCCGCCCTCCGCCTTCCGCCCCCCTCGGGGTACGCGCTACTGCTGCCTGAAGCGGTCGCGGTACTCGTTGGAGCTGAGGAAAGCCCTGACCATCTCGGCGCGGTTGTAGTCGCCGCCGAACTGTTCGAGCTTGCCGAGCCAGTGGGCGTAGCCCGCCGGGTCCGGGTTGCGCCTGAGGTAGCCGAAGTACTGCATCAGCACGAAGGCGCGGTTGAATTCGAGGCGCGAGAACTCCTCGTTCTCGACGATGCGCGCCAGCGCGTCGGCGCGCGAGCCGCCCGCGACGAGCGACGCCAGCAGCGCCTCGCGCTCGGCCGCCGGGGGCTGGACGCCCATCGAGGCGTAGAGCGCGTCAACGAACTGCGCCGGGGTCAGGCGGTCGTAGCGCGCCTTGAAGTCCGCGCGCTGCACCCAGGCGTCGTAGAAGGCCTTCTTGTTGGCCGCGAGCCGCTCCCGCCAGCCTGCCTCGCCGACGATGACGCCCTTCTCGACCTCCTGCGTGTCGGCGGCGAACTCGCCGAAGAGGACCGTGCGGCCGAGGCTGGCGCGGTAGAGCCGGTAGACGACGTAGCCCGTCTGCTGGAACTCGATGGAGAGGTAGTAGGCGGCCGAGACGTCAACGCGCATCGTCTCGACGCAGACGGGGTCGGCGGCGCAGGACTTTATCTTCGCCGTCCAGTAGGCGCGCCCCTCCTCGTCGGGCTCGCGCCCGAGGAAGTCCACGTAGTGCTGGCGGACGAAGTACTCGGCGTAGTCCACGGGGTTCTGGACGTCGCCGTAGACCATCAGCACGTCGGCCAGCTCAAGGCAGTCTATGGCCTTCTGGAGCGAAGACTTGGCCTCGCCCAACTGAGCCTGCGAGGCGTGGGAGCTGGCGGCCGCCGCGTGCGTCAGCGCGTTCGAGAGCGCGCCCTCGATGCGCGCGGCCGCCGGGTAGAGCGCGCGCTCGGCGCCGAACTCGACGTAAGCCTGCTGGATGGCGGCGACGACGGCCGCGACGCGGTCGGCCGGGCTGCTGAGCAGCGAGGAGGTGAACGGCGCGCTCCCGCCCACGGCGTTGACGGCCAGGTCGTTGCTCAGGTCCTGCGCGTCGCGCCGCGCCTTGAGGACGGTGAGCTGCGCCCGGCCTTCGGCGACGGGGGTGGGCAGGGGCGTCGGCGTCGGCAGGGGCGTCGGCGCGGGGGTGGGAGTCGGCGCGGGCGTCGGAGCCGGAGTCGGCGTCGGGGCGGGCGTCGGCGTGGGCGTCGGCGTGGGCGTCGCGTTCGGCATCGGCTCGATGCGCGCGATGAAGAGGTCTGTGCGATTGGAGCCGCCCCAGTTGGAGGTGAAGGCGGCGAAGCGCCCGTCGTAGCTGATGTTCGCCCGCGGCATCGCCCAGTAGTCCTGCGCCTTCGAGCGGTGCTGGAGCAGGCGCCGGAACTGCCCGCTCCCGTCCGTCTTCACCAG
>DASVUF010000153.1:0-5614 GCA_036387195.1 Pyrinomonadaceae bacterium
CCCCCCCCCCCCCCCCGCCCCTCCGTCTTCTGCGGACTAACGTCCGCCGCTCTCCTCACATCCTGAGGCCGGCCTGTAGGTAGTGAAAGGGGATGTGCTCGGCGTCGCGGCCGGCGGCGCGCAGCGTCTCGACCATGCGGCGCGCGCCGGGGTAGTTGAGCGAGTGGACGACGATGAGGGCGTCGCGCTGCGCGGTCGGGTGTTCGGCGAGCCAGCGCGCGACGGCGTAGCCGGTGCGCTCGTCGTCGGGCTCGGCCGAGAAGTAGTGCTCTTCGGCGAGGTCGTGGTCGAGGAGCACTATGTGGTAGTCGCGCTCGGCGAGCCAGCCGACGGCGACGCCCACGTCGCACGTCACGTCGAGCAGGCTGCCCGCCAGCCGCCCGCGGAACCACGCGCAGCGCGCCTCGTCGTCCTCCACGATAAGGACGCGGCGCGCGCCCTCCCCCCCGGTCTTCACCGCGGCCCTCCCCGCGCCGCCGAATTGTTCTGCGGCTGTTGAATTTATAACACGCCTCGTCCGACCCCCTACAAATCCGGCCCGGAAGCGGCTATGATACGCCCACGGTGATAATCGCTACCTGGAACGTCAACTCGGTCATCGCGCGGCTGCCGCTCGTCCTGCGGTGGCTCGCCGCCGCGCGCCCCGACGTGCTCTGCCTGCAAGAGGTCAAGTGCGCCGAGGAGCGCTTCCCGTCGGCGGAGTTCGCCGAGGCCGGCTACCGCTCGGCGGTCAACGGCCAGCCGACCTACAACGGCGTGGCGATACTCTCGCGCCACGCGCTCGAAGACGTGCGGCGCGGCATGGCCGGCGACGAGGAGGGGGCGCAGGCGCGCGTCATCGCGGCGACCGTCGGCGGCGTCAAGGTCGTCAACGTCTACGTGCCCAACGGGCAGGCGGTCGGGACGGACAAGTACAAGTTCAAGCTCGAATGGCTCAAGCGCCTGCGCGCGCACCTCGACGAGGAGTTCTGGGCCGACGACGACGTGCTCATCTGCGGCGACTTCAACGTCGCGCCCGAAGACCAGGACGTGCACGACCCGGACCTCTGGCGCGGCCGCATCCTCTTCAGCAAGCCCGAGCGCGAGGCCATCGAGGAGGTGCGCGACTGGGGCTTCGCCGACGCCTTCCGGCTGCACAACCCGGGCGGCGGGCACTTCTCCTGGTGGGACTACCGGCAGGGCTCGTTCCGCCGCAACACGGGGCTGCGGATTGACCACGTCTGGGTATCGGCGCCGCTGGCCGAGCGGTGCAAACGCTCCTGGATAGACCGCGAGCCGCGCGGCTGGGAGCGCCCGTCCGACCACACGCCGGTCGTCGCCGAGTTCGCCAGGGCTTGAGCGCCGCGGGTTTAGAGGTGTGAGGTTTGAGGCTTCTGGCTTGAGGTTTGGGATTTCCGGCCGAGAGGTGATTCGAGGATGAACGAAGGTTTGAAGGGCGCTCTGAAGCTCGCCGCGGCCGGCGCAGGCGCGTACGTCGCGGCGCGCGCCGTCCACAGGCGTTTGAGCGAGTACGACTTCCGCGGCAAGACCGTCCTGGTCACGGGCGGGTCGCGCGGGCTCGGGCTCGTGCTGGCGCGGCGGTTCGCGGCGGAGGGCGCGAACGTCGCGGTGTGCGCGCGCGACCCGGAGGAGCTTGAGAGGGCGCGCGCCGACCTCGCCGCGCGCGGCGCGAACGCCTACGCCGCGCCCTGCGACGTGACCGACCGCGCGCAGGTCGGGGAACTGATCGAGGGCGTCACGCGCCACTTCGGCCGGGTGGACGTGCTCGTCAACAACGCGGGCGTCATACAGGTCGGGCCGCTCGAAGTGATGACGCTCGAAGACTTCGAGCAGGCGATGGCCGTCCACTTCTGGGGGCCGCTCCACGCGACGCTGGCCGTGCTGCCGCAGATGCGCGCGCGCGGCGAGGGGCGCGTCGTCAACGTCTCGTCCATCGGCGGCAAAATCTCGGTCCCGCACCTCGTCCCCTACAGCGCCAGCAAGTTCGCGCTCGCCGGCCTATCCGACGGCCTGCGCGCCGAGCTGGCTAAGGACGGCGTCGTCGTCACCTCGGTCTTCCCCGGCCTGATGCGCACCGGGAGCCCGCGCAACGCGACCTTCAAGGGGCGACACCGCGCCGAGTACGCGTGGTTCGCCATCAGCGACTCGCTGCCCGTCACCTCCATCAACGCCGAGCGCGCCGCCGCGCAGATCGTCCGCGCGTGCCGGCGCGGCGAGGCCGAGCTGGTCATCACGACGCAGGCGAAGGCGGCCGCCAAGTTCCGCGCCCTCTTCCCCGAGGCGACCGCCGACCTCCTCGCCGTCGTCAACCGCCTGCTGCCCGGCCCCGGCGGCATCGGGCGCGCGCGCGCCAGGGGGCGCGACAGCGAGTCGGCGCTCGCGCCCTCCGTCCTGACCGCGCTGACCGAGTGGGCCGCGCGCCGCAACAACGAAGTCCCGGGAAGCTGAAGGCGGGCGCGCGCGCGCGCCGCCGCGACCCCACGCACGATGAAGAGAGAGCCGATACTCATCACGCCGGAAGTCCTGCGCCGCACGCCGCTGCCGATGCCCGAGGAGGGCGGCGACAAGGAGGAGCGCGGCCGCGTGCTGGTCGTCGGCGGCGGGCGCGAGACGCCGGGCGCGGTCGTCCTCGCCGGGACGGCGGCGCTGCGCGCGGGCGCGGGCAAGCTACAGGTGGCGACGGGCGAGTCGAACGCGGCGCTGGTCGCGTCGGCGCTGCCCGAAGCGCGCGTCTTCGCGCTGCCCGAGACGCGCGCCGGGAAGCTCTCGAAGGCCGCCTGCGCGAAGCTCGAAGAGCACCTGGGCAAGGCGCAGTGCGTGTGCATCGGGCCGGGGATGGTGGAGGACGAGTCGGTGGCGCGCTTCGTCGGCGCAACGCTCGGGATGCGCGCCGACGCGCCGGTCGTGCTCGACGCGGGCGCGGTCGCGTGCCTCGGCGCCGGGCGCAGGCTCCTGCACGCGCTCGAAGGCCGCGCCGTCGTCACGCCGAACGGGGACGAGCTGGAAAAGATTTACGGCGAGGAGTCGAAGGGCGGCGACCGCCTCGCCGTCGCGCGCCGCGCGGCCGACGAGTTCCGCGCGGTCGTCGTGCTCAAGGGGCGCGAGACTTTCGTCGTCTCGCCCGGCGGCGGGGCCTACGTCAACCGCGCCGGGAGCGTCGGGCTCGCGACCTCGGGCTCGGGCGACGTGCTGGCGGGCGTCATCGCGGGGCTGGTCGCGCGCGGCGCCGAGGCCGCCCACGCCGCCGCGTGGGGCGTCCACCTGCACGCGCTGGCGGGCGAGCGCCTGTCGCGGCGCGTGGGGCTGCTCGGCTTCCTGGCGCGCGAGCTGCCCGCGGAAATCCCGCCGCTCATGTCCGAGCTGTCCGAACCTTGAGCGCGCCATCTTGAAGACCCGCCGGGGAGGACATTCGCATGAGCACGCGCGACGGCGACGAGCCGGACGACACGACGTACAGGGTGGTCGTTGACCACGAGGGGCGGCGCTCCATCTGGCCGGCCGACCGCGAGACTCCGCTCGGCTGGGGCGACGCGGGCAAGTCGGGCTCGAAGCAGGAATGCCTCGACTACGTCAAGGATGACTCGGCGGAAGGGCGCCCGGCGGGGCCTGGCGAAGCGGCGGGGCCCGGGCAGGACGCCGAGCCGGGGTGGCGCGGTGACCTGTAGCGCGCGGCGCGCTCGCGCCCCGCTTTAGGATGGACGCATGCCGGAAGTGAACGCCGCGGAGCAGTTCTTCGCCGCGCTCGACGAGAGCCTGGCCGGCGGCCGCTTCGTCAAGCTCACGCTCTCGAAGCCGCGCGGCGGCGGCGACGCGGGGCCGAAGAACGTCTACGTGCGCCCGGTCGGGCTGAAGGCCGGCGCGCGCCTCTCTTTCCTCCACCGGCACAGGACGCGCGACGAGGTCAAGAACCACACGTTCGAGGAGGGCGCGCGGCTCGTGCGCGAGCTGCTCGGGTCGCGGTTCGCCAGCGCCCACCTCTTCACCACCGCGGAAGACCTGCGGCTGGACGTGAGCCGCAGGGGCGAGGCGCGGCTGGCGCGCCACCCGCCGACGTTCGAGGCGGCCGCGCCCGACGCGCACGACCGTAAGAAGCGGCGCGCGGTGGACGTCGCCGGGAGCGTCTACATGCGCGAGCTGGGCGTGACGAACGAGCGCGGCGAGGCGCGCCCGGCGATGGGCGACAAGCTGCGGCAGGTGAACAAGTTCGTCGAGGTCGTCGCGGGGCTCTACGCCACGTCGCCGCTCGCGGGCGGGGAAGAGGTGTCGGTCGTGGACGTCGGCTCGGGCAAGGGCTACCTGACCTTCGCCGTCTACGACTACCTCGCCAACGCGCTGGGTTTGCGCGCGCGCGTCACGGGCGTCGAGGCGCGCGCCGAGCTGGTCGGGCTGTGCAACGAGGTCGCGCGCCGCGCGGGGTTCGACGGGTTGAGCTTCCGCGCGGGGCTCGCCGGCGACGTGGAATTGGGCGAGGCCGACTTTCTCATCGCGCTGCACGCGTGCGACACGGCGACCGACGACGCCATCTACAAGGGCGTGGCGGCGGGCGCGTCCGTCATCGTCACCGCGCCCTGCTGCCACAAGGAGGTCAGGCCGCAGATGCGCGCGCCCGAGGCGCTGCGCGGCGTGCTGCGCCACGGCCACCTGCTCGAACGCGAGGCCGAGTCGGTCACCGACTCGCTGCGCGCGCTGCTGCTCGAAGCCGCCGGCTACGGCGTCAAGGTCTTCGAGTTCGTCTCCGGCGAGCACACGCGCAAGAACACCATGATCGCCGCCGTCCGCCGCGCGGGCGCGGACAAGGCGGCCGCGCTCGCGCAGTACCGCGCGCTCAAAGAGTTCTACGGCATCCGCGAGCAGCGGCTCGAACGCCTGCTCTGCGACAACTTCGGGCTCCTCGTCTGAGAGGCGCGCGGTCCTAAGCCTGCGGCGGGGGCGGCGTGAAGAGGGGCGGGGGCGGGGGCGTCCGCGGGACGTAGACGACGTTGCGGGCGCGCTCCTCCTGGCGGCGGTCAATGCCGCGCACGACGAGGACGGCGAGCACGGCCGAGAGGACGCCGACGAGGTCGCCGGCGATTTCGACCCACGTCACCCAGCGCAGCGTCTCGGGCGTCGCCGCGTCCTGCTGGAAGCGCCCGGTGACGCGCCCGAACACGTTCATCGCGATCCAGCTCAACCACCAGCCGAGCACCAGCGGCGCCGACGCCGTCGGCGTGAACATGATGTCGTCGGGCGTCCGGATGGCCGGGTCGCTCTTCTCCCAGACCTCGCGGACGGCCTTGTAGGGCATGAAGAGGTTGACGAACGGGATGAAGAAGCTGCCCACGGCCAAGCCCGGCTTGTACTCGATGCGCGACTTCTCGTTGCCGAGCGCGGGCAGGTTTTTGCTCGCGCGGTAGAGCCACAGCAGGAAGGCGACCGCCAGCGCGACGTAGACGACGAGGTGCGTGAAGGCGACGGCCGCCTGCCGCGTGTCGTTCATCTGGACGCGCGCGTCCGTGATTTCGCCGCCGGCCACCGCCTCGGCGATGAGGCCGAGCTGGAGCGCGTTGGAGAAGACGGAGAAGAGCGCGACCGCGATGTAGGCGAGGAAGAGGAAGACGACCGCCTGCGCGCGCCC
>DASVUF010000154.1:0-26835 GCA_036387195.1 Pyrinomonadaceae bacterium
CTGGCGGGCTTCCAGGTCCTGCTGTGGCGCTACACGGGGCAGGAGGAGGTGGCGGTCGGGACGCCGATCGCGAACCGGAAGTGGAAGGACGTCGAGGGGCTGATCGGGTTCTTCGTCAACACGCTGGTGTTGAGGACGGACTTGTCCGGGGCTCCGACGTTCCGGGAGCTGCTGGGGCGCGTGCGGGAGGTGTGCCTGCGGGCGTACGAGCACCAGGACGTGCCGTTCGAGCGCGTGGTGGCGGAGCTGGCCCCGCGGCGGGAGGCCGGGGCGACGCCGCTGTTCCAGGTGATGTTCGCGCTGCAGAACGCGCCGACCGCCTCCGTCCAGTTGCCGGGCTTGACGATCAGCCCCTTTGTGATAGAGGTCGAGAAGTCGGTCTTCGATATGTCGCTCGTCATGTCGGAGGTGGGGGACGAGATAAGCGTCGGCCTGACCTACAACTCTGAGTTGTTCGAAGCCGAAATGATAGAGCGGATGGCCGGACACCTTCAGACCCTGCTCAAAGGCATCGTCGCCGACCCGCAGCAGCGAATCAGCGAACTCCCGCTACTGAGCGAGCGCGAGCGGCGTCAAATCCTTGTGGAGTGGAACGACACGGCCGTCCCCTACCCGCGGGAAACCTGCATCCACGAGCTGTTCGAGGCGCGCGCCGCCGCGCGGCCCGAGGCGCCGGCGGTGGTGTGCGGGGACAAGCGGCTCAGCTACGGCGAACTCGACGCCAGGGCCAATCAACTGGCGCACTACCTGCGAGGGCTCGGCGTCGGGCCGGAGACGCGGGTCGGCATCCTGCTGGAGCGCGGCTTCGAGATGATAGTCAGCGTCTTCGGCGTGCTGAAGGCCGGCGGGGCGTACGTGCCGATGGATATGACCTACCCGAAGCAGCGCCTCGCCTTCATGCTCGAAGACGCAAGACCCCTGGCGCTTATCACGCAGGAGCATCTGGTCGAGGGGCTCGACCTGCAAGGGGTGAAGCTCGTCTGTATGGACGCCCTGAGGCAGCGCGTCGCGGCCGAAAGCAGCCGGACGCCGCCCAGCCGCGTGTCCCCGCAGAACGTGGCTTACGTTATCTACACGTCGGGCTCGACGGGTAAGCCGAAGGGGATTCTGCTCGGGCACGAAGGGCTGTGCAACGAGATAGTCGAATCTAACCGTCTCTTTAATGTCACCGCGGACAGCCGCGTCTTGCAGTTCGCGGCGTTCGGCTTCGACGTGGCCGTGTGGGAGATTTGCATGGCGTTGGCGGCGGGGGCGACGCTTGTGCTGCGCGACCCGGGCGCGGCCTTCCCCGGGCCGGAACTGCTCGCGCAGATGCGGGAGCAGGAGGTCAGCGTCGCGCTCCTCCCACCCTCGCTGATGAGCCTGCTCGACGGTGACGACCTCCCCGCCTTGCGGACGGTCGTCGCGGTGGGCGAGAAGTGCTCCGCGGAGGCGGCGGCGCGCTGGTCGGCCCCGGGGCGCTCCTTCTTCAACGGCTACGGCCCGGCCGAATGCACCGTGACCGTGTCGGTCCACCTCGTCGGCGACGCGGGGCGCCAACCGCAGGGGCCGCCCATCGGGCGCCCCATGGCCAACGTGCAGCTCTACATCCTCGACCCGCAGATGCAGCCGCTCCCCGTCGGCGTGCCGGGCGAACTCTACGTCGGGGGCGTGCAGGTGGCGCGCGGTTACCTGAACCGCCCCGGACTGACGGCCGAGAAGTTCGTCCCCGACCCCTTCGGCGGCGGCGCGGGGGCGCGTCTGTACCGGACGGGCGACGTCGCGCGCTACCTGCCGGACGGCGACATAGAGTTTGTCGGGCGCAAGGACGACCAGGTCAAAATCAGGGGACACCGGATCGAGCTGGGCGAGATAGAGGCCGCGCTCAACGAGTTCCCGGGGGTGCTGGAGAGCATCGTGCTGGCGCGCGAGGACGAGCCGGGCTCCAAGACGCTGGTGGCTTACGTCGTCGGCGGGCCGGAGTTGGCGTCGCGGGTCAGGGAGATGCGACAGAGCCTGAAGGCGAAGCTGCCGGACTACATGACGCCCGCGGCCGTCGTGCCGCTGGAAGCCTGGCCGCGGACGAGCAACGGCAAGGTGGACCGCGGCGCCCTGCCCGCGCCGGATAACCTCCGCGCGAATACGGGCGCGGTCTTTCAACCGGCGCGGGATTACGTGGAGCTGAAGCTCCAGAGCATCTGGGAAGAGGTTCTCAACTTCCGCCCCATCGGGATTCGCGACAACTTCTTCGACCTCGGCGGCCACTCGATGCTGGCCTTACGGCTGCTGATGCAGGTGCAGAAAGCCTTCGACAGGAACCTGCCCCTCTCGACGCTGCTGAGCACGCCGACGATTGAGACGCTGGCGGGCGCGCTGCGTCAAAACACCTGGGCCGAACGGTGGCCTTCGCTGGTGAATATCACGCCGGGCGACGCGAGGCCGCCCATCTTCTTCGTGCATTCGGTGGGCGGCAACGTGATGAGTTACGTGGAGCTGGCGCGGCAGCTCGGCCCCGACCAGCCGTTCTACGCCCTGCAATCGAGGGGGCTCGACGGCGCGCAGGCCCCGCTGACGCGGGTCGAAGAGATGGCCGCGCATTACATCGCCGAGATGCGCGCCGCGCGCCCCGCCGGCCCGTACTTCCTCGGCGGGTGGTCCATGGGCGGCATCGTCGCCTTCGAGATGGCGCGGCAGTTGAGCGCGCGGGGGGAGGAGGTCGCCCTGCTGGCGCTTCTGGACTCCACGACCTCCGTCGTCAACAAGCCGGGCGCGGAGGCCGACGAGACGGCCTTCCTGTATACGTTCGTGAGGGACCTCCTGCTCTCCGCGGGCCAGACGAACTGGGCGCTGCCGGAGCAGTACAGCCGCCTACGGCCGGACGAGCAGCTCGCGGCCTTTCTCGATTCCGAAAGAAGTCTCGGCATCCTGCCCGCCGGCCTCGAACTGAAAGAACTGCGCCACCTCCTGCGGGTGTTCAGGGAGAACGTGCAGGCGATGTGGCGCTATGAGCCGCGCCCCTATGCGGGACGAATCACCCTGTTTCGCGCCAGCGAGAGGTTAGAGGGGGGGACGCCCGAGGCGCATCTGGGCTGGGGCGAACTGGCTCTGGCGGGCATTGATGAGCACGTCGTGCCGGGGAACCACTACACGATTCTGCGAGCCCCGGGCGTGGGCGCCATAACCGCGGTGTTGAAGGAGTTAGTGTCCGAGCGTTCGTTAGTTTAGGCCGTGATGGCCGCCGCCGGCCCTGGCGGTGGTCGCGACCGTGCGCACAGCCCTCACGGCAAACCACAAGCCCGCATGCCTGATCCCAGCATGCCTTCGGCGCCGCAGGCTCCGGGCGGCGCGCGGCGGGGCGCTACTCCGAGGGCGGCCCGGCGGAACGGAAGAGATAAAGATGAGTGAGGTGGAGAGGCGGCTCGACGGCCTGACCGAGGAGCAGAAGCGCGAACTGCTGCTGCGCCTGCTCGCCGAGCAGGCGGGCGCGGACGGCGCGCCGGCTGGGGACGACGCGGCCAGCGCGTCGGCTACGGCCGGCGGGACCGGCGTCGCCGGGGCTGTGAGCGCGGCGGGGGAGTCGGGTGCGGGCGGGGAAGTCGAGCGGCGCGCGCCGCTCTCCTACGCGCAGCAGCGGCTCTGGTTCTTAGACCAACTCGAAGGCGGCCGCAGCGCCCTCTATAACATCCCGATGACCCTGCGCCTGGTCGGCGAACTGGACGCCGCGGCTCTCGGGCGCGCCTTCGCCGAGGTGGCGCGCCGCCACGAGGCGCTGCGCACCACCTTCGAGGTCGGCGCCGCGGGTCGCCCCGAGCAGGTCGTGCGCCGCGGCTCCGGCTTCCGCCTCGAAGTCAGAGACTTGAGCGCGCTGGGCAGGGAGGAGGCGGAGCGGCAGGCGGGCGAGGAGGCGCGCCGGGAGGCGGCTCGCCCCTTCGACCTGCGGGAGGGGCCGCTGGCGCGTGCGACGCTGCTGCGCCTCGGCCGCGGCGAGCACGTGCTGTGCGTGGCGCTGCACCACATCGTGTCGGACGGGTGGTCCACGGGGGTGCTGGTCAGGGAGCTGGCCGCGCTCTACGGGGCGTACGTCGCGGGGGGGGAGTCGCCGCTGCCGCCTTTGCCCGTGCAGTACGCGGACTACGCGCGGAGGCAGCGGGAGTGGCTGGAGGGGGAGGAGCTGGAGCGGCAGCTCTCATACTGGCGCGGGCAGTTGGGCGGCGGGGTGTCGGCGCTGGCGCTGCCGCGCAGGGCCGGGGCGCCGGCCGCGGGCGGGGGCGGGCACAGCGGGGCGGGGCTGAGGTGGCGGCTGGGGGCGGGGCTGACGGCTGGGCTGCGCGGGGTGGCGCGGCGCGAGGGGGCGACGCCCTTCATGGCGCTGCTGGCGGGCTTCCAGGTCCTGCTGTGGCGCTACACGGGGCAGGAGGAGGTGGCGGTCGGGACGCCGATCGCGAACCGGAAGTGGAAGGACGTCGAGGGGCTGATCGGGTTCTTCGTCAACACGCTGGTGCTGAGGACGGACCTGTCCGGGGCTCCGACGTTCCGGGAGCTGCTGGGGCGCGTGCGGGAGGTGTGCCTGCGGGCGTACGAGCACCAGGACGTGCCGTTCGAGCGCGTGGTGGCGGAGTTGGCCCCGCGGCGGGAGGCCGGGGCGACGCCGCTGTTCCAGGTGATGTTCGCGCTGCAGAACGCCACGGCCGCATCCGTCCAACTGCCGGGAATCAGCGTTGACGTTATATGGACCGAGCCGGACATCGGCAAATTCGACCTGAGCCTGGTCGTGATGGAGGAGCCGTCGAGGGAGTTTACGGGGTGGCTCAAATACAACCCCGAGGTGTTCGATGAATCGACCATCAGGCGGATGAGTGAGCACTACCAGACGTTACTGGAGGGCATCGTCGCCAACCCGGATGAGCCTATCTGGCGACTGCCCATGGTGACGTCCGCCGAGCGTCAACAGATGTCGGTTTGGTGGGACGACACGAAGTCCGAGACGACGGGCCGTTGCCTGCACGAGCTATTCGAGGCGCAGGCGGAGCGCAGCCCCGAAGCTACGGCGGTGGCATGCGAGGGCGGGCGACTGACTTACCGCGAGTTGAATCTCAGGGCCAACGCCCTGGCGCACAGGCTGCGCGCTCGGGGCGTCGGGCCGGAGGTGTTGGTCGGCGTCCTGATGGAGCGGTCTTCGGAGGCGGCGGTCGCGGCGCTCGCGGTGCTGAAGGCGGGCGGGGCGTATGTCCCACTCGATTCGACTCACACGCGGGAAGAACTCGGGGCGGTGCTGCGCGAGTCCGGCGTGTCGGTGCTGCTGACCGTGGAGCGCCTCGGCGGACGCCTGCCGGCCGATGCGGCCGGAGTCGTCAACGTCTCTGACGACCCGGCTGGGGAAGGGGAGGACTGCCTGCGCCCCCCGCACAGCGGCGTGACGCCCGCGAATCTGGCCTGCGTCGTATACGCGACCGACTCGGCGGGGGGACTCGGCGGCAGCGCGCTCCCGCACGGCGGGGTGAGCAACGCCGTGCTCTCTTCGCTGGAAGCTTTTGGCATAGGGGAGGGCGACCGCGTGTTGCAACTCGCCCCTTTCGGCTCCGACGTCTCCGTGTGGGAGATGTTCGCGGCGCTCCTGTCGGGCGCGGCGCTGCACGTCGCTCCGGGGGGCGCAGCGCCGCCGGATGAGGGATTGCAGCGATTCGTGCGTGACGAGGGGGTGACGGCGGCTTTTCTGCCCTCCTCGGTCCTGACGCGCCTTCCCCTTGAGGGGCTGACGAGCTTAAGGACAATCATCACGCGCGGGGACTCTTTCTCCAAAGCTCTGGCGGAGCGTTGGTCACGCGGGCGTCGCCTCTTCTACGCCTACGGGGCGCCGGAGGCCAGCATCTTCCAGTCCTTCGTCGAATGCAGGGAGGATGATTCGGGCGACCCGCCCACCGTCGGGCGCCCCGCCGCGAACCTCCGGTATTACGCGCTGGACGGCTACATGCAGCCTGTCCCGGTCGGGGCGCCGGCCGAGCTATACATCGGCGGCGCGGGGCTGGCTCGCGGCTACCTGAACCGGCCGGGGCTGACGGCGGAAAGGTTCGTCCCGGACCCCTTCACCGACGAGCCGGGGGCGCGGCTCTACAGGAGCGGCGAGCCTGTTTCCTACAGGCCCGACGGTAATCTGGACTTCGCGGCTCACGTCGGCCGGCAGGCGAAGATTCGCCGCGCCCGAGTCCCGCTCGGAGAGGTGGAGGCCGCGCTCCGACAACATCCGGCCGTGCGCGAGGCGGCCGTCATAGTTCGAGAAGACCACCCCGACGACAAACAACTGGTCGGCTACGTCGTCTGCGGGCAGGGGAGCCGGCCGACGGTTGAAGGGTTGCAGCGGTTCCTCACCTCGCAGCTTCCCGACCACATGATTCCTTCCGCCTTCGTCCACCTAGACGCCTTGCCGCGCACGCGCGACGACAGGGTAGACCGTCGCGCCCTGCCGCCCCCGGACGCGGGGCGGGGCGGGGCCGACCTCAAACAGTCGTACGTCGCGCCGCGCACGGAAAACGAGGCGGCGCTCGCCGCAATCTTCTCCGAGGTGCTGGGTAAAGAGAGGGTCGGCGTCAACGACAACTTCTTCATACTGGGCGGCCATTCGCTACTCGCGACGCAGGCCGTGTCGCGCATCAGGGAGCGGTTCAAGGTCGAGATGCCTCTGCGGCGGCTGTTCGAGGCGCCGACGGTGGCCGGACTGGCGGAGGCCGTCGCGCGCGCCCAAAGCCCTCATCCCCAAGGCATAGACGGCGCGGCCGGCGGCGTCGAGCAGCGGAGCGAGACTGCCTGGCCAGCGACGTCAAACCCGCCCCGCGACGAAAAGGCCGGGGCGCTACTCAAGGGCGGTCGGGCGGAATGGAAGAGGTGAAGATGAGCGAGGTGGAGAGGCGGCTCGACGGCCTGACCGAGGAGCAGAAGCGCGAACTGCTGCTGCGCCTGCTCGCCGAGCAGGCGGGCGCGGACGGCGCGCCGGCTGGGGACGGCGCGGCCGGCGGGACTGGCGCGTCGGCGACCGCCGGCGGGACCGGCGCGTCGGCTACGGCCGGCGGGACCGGCGTCGCCGGGGCTGTGGGCGCAGACGGCGCGGCTGGCGCGCGCGGCGGGACTGGTGTGGCAGGGGCGGCTGGCGCGGACGGCGTGGCTGGCGCGTCCGGGGACGATGTCGAGCGGCGCGCGCCGCTCTCCTACGCGCAGCAGCGGCTCTGGTTCTTAGACCAACTCGAAGGCGGCCGCAGCGCCCTCTATAACATCCCGATGACCCTGCGCCTGGTCGGCGAGCTGGACGCCGCGGCTCTCGGGCGCGCCTTCGCCGAGGTGGTACGCCGCCACGAGGCGCTGCGCACCACCTTCGAGGTCGGCGCCGCGGGTCGCCCCGAGCAGGTCGTGCGCCGCTTCGCCGGCTTCCGCCTCGAAGTCAGAGACTTGAGCGCGCTGGGCAGGGAGGAGGCCGAGCGGCAGGCGGGAGAGGAGGCGCGCCGGGAGGCGGCTCGCCCCTTCGACCTGCGGGAGGGGCCGCTGGCGCGTGCGACGCTGCTGCGGTTGGGGGCGGGCGAGCACGTGCTGTGCGTGGCGCTGCACCACATCGTGTCGGACGGGTGGTCCACGGGGGTGCTGGTCAGGGAGCTGGCCGCGCTCTACGGCGCTTACGTCCGGGGCGGGGAGTCGCCGCTGGCGGAGCTGCCCGTGCAGTACGCGGACTACGCGCGGAGGCAGCGGGAGTGGCTGGAGGGGGAGGAGCTGGAGCGGCAGCTCTCCTACTGGCGCGGTCAGTTGGGCGACAGGCCGACGATTCTTGAGCTTCCCACGGACAGACCTCGCTCCTTAGCGCCGAACAGCAGCGGGGGCCGGGTCTGGTTCTCGTTCCCGCCCGCGCTGACGCAGTCGCTCAGGGAGCTAAGCGAGCGCGAGGGCGCGACGCTGTTCATGACGCTGCTGGCGGGCTTTCAGGTGATGCTGTCGCGCTACACGGGGCAGGAGGAGATTATCGTCGGCTCGCCCATCGCCAACCGCCACCGGATGGAGACCGAGGCGCTCATCGGGTGTTTCATCAACATGTTGGCGTTGCGGACGGACGTGTCGGGCGACCCCTCTTTCAAAGAACTGCTGGGTCGCGTGCGTGAAACGGCGCTCGGCGCGTACGCGCACCAGGACATGCCCTTCGAGTATCTGGTCGAGCAGCTACAGCCCGAGCGGGAGTTGAACCACAACCCGCTCGTGCAGGTGGTCTTCGTCCTACAGAACAACGCGGGGAGGCTGCCGGGGCTGCCGGGACTGAGCGTCACCCCGCTGAAGGAGGAGACGGACACGGCCAAGTTCGACCTCACCCTCTACGTCAACGACACGGGGGACGAACTGGAAGGCGCCTTTGAATACAGCGCCGAGCTGTTCGACCGCGAGACAGTCTCGCGGATGAGCGGTCATCTTCTGACCTTGCTCGAAGGCGTGGTCGCCGACCCCGCGGGGCGCATCTCGAACCTGAGCCTGCTGACCCCCGCAGAGCGGCGGCGGATGCTCTACGAGTGGAACGACACGCGGGAGGAGTACCCGCGCGACCTGTGCGCGCACCAACTGTTCGAGGCGCAGGTCGAGCGGACGCCCGACGCCGTCGCCCTCGCGACCGAGGGTGAGCAGCTAAGCTACCGCCAGTTGAACGCGCGGGCCAACCGGCTGGCGCGCCGCCTGCAAGCCCTCGGCGTAGGGCCGGGCGAGCTGGTCGGCGTCTTCATGGAGCGTTCGGTCGAGATGATCGTCGGCGTCCTGGGCATCCTCAAGTCGGGCGCGGCCTGCCTGCCTCTCGACCCGAAATACCCGGGCGAGCGGCTGTCGTTCATGCTGGAGGACGCGCGGGCGAAGGTGGTGCTGACGCAGGAGCGGCTGGCGGCGACCCGGCCCGAGTCCGACGCGCGCGTCGTCTGCGTGGACGCCGAGGAGGATTCCGCCGCGGAGGGCGTGGACGAGAACCCGCGCCCGCCGTTGACGCCCGAGAATCTGGTCTACGTCATCTACACTTCGGGCTCGACGGGGCGGCCCAAGGGCGTGGCGATGCCGCACCGCGCCCTGGTGAACCTGGCCGAGTGGCACCGGCGCGCGCCCGCGCAGAGCACGCGGACGTTGCAGTTCGCCTCTCTAAACTTCGACGTGAGCTTTCAGGAGATGTTCTCGACCTGGACTGCGGGCGGGACTCTGCTGGTGATTCGGGAGCAGGCGCGGGCGGATATCCCCGCGCTCGGCCAGTTCCTCGAGCGGAACGGGGTGGAGCGGTTTCACCTGCCGGTCATCGTCTTACAGAAGCTGTCTGAGGAGTTCTGCCAGAGGCCCGGCTCGCTGCCGGGTCTGCGCGAGTTGATGGTCGGCGGCGAGCAGCTTCAAATCACGGCGCCCGTCGTCAAGCTCTTCAGCCGCCTGAAGGGGTGCGCGCTCTATAACCACTACGGCCCGTCCGAGACTCACGTCATAACCTCGTACCGGCTGGCGGGCGACCCCGAGAGTTGGCCCGCGCTGCCGCCCCTGGGCCGCCCCATATCAAACACGGTCTTATACGTGCTCGACGCCCGCCTGCAACCCGTCCCCGCGGGCGTGCCCGGCGAGCTTTACATCGGCGGCGAGTGCCTCGCGCACGGCTACCTGAGGCGGCCCGCGTTGACGGCCGAGCGTTTCGTCCCGAACCCCTTCAGCCTTGAGCCGGGCGCGCGCATCTACAAGACGGGCGACGTGGCGCGCTACCTCGCCGGCGGCGACGTCGAGTACCTCGGGCGCAACGACTTTCAGGTCAAGATTCGCGGCATCCGAATCGAGCTGGGCGAGATAGAAGTGGCGCTCAGGCGTCGCCCGGAAGTGCGCGAGGCCGCGGTGACCGTCTGGCGTGACGGCCCGGCGGGGGAGAGCCGGCTCGTCGCATACGTCGTCGCCAGCCCCGACCGCCGCGTCAGCGCCAGGGAGTTGCGCGAGTCCCTGAGCCTGAGCCTGCCCAGCCACATGATTCCCGCGACTTTCGTCACGCTCGACGCGATGCCGCAGACGCCTTCGGGCAAGATAAACCGCCTTGCCCTGCCCCCGCCCGCCGGCGACGGCCTCGGGGCGGACGAAGGCGGACGCCCCCCGGCCAACGCGGTCGAGCGTGCGCTGGCGGCCATCTTCGCCGAGGTGCTCTCGGCCGAACACGTGGGGCCGGACGACGACTTCTTCTCGCTCGGCGGGCACTCGCTGCTCGGCACGCAGATAACCTCCCGAGTCCGTGACACCTTCCGCGTGGAGCTGCCGCTGCGGAAGTTCTTTGAAAGCCCGACGGTCGCGGGCGTGGCCGCGGCGATACTGAAGGACGCGGCCGACCCGGAGGGCATCGAGCTGACGGCCGAGACGTCGCTCTCGGCGGCGGCGGCTGGCGCCGCCGGGGAGGGCGGCGCCGGCGGAGAGTCCCTGCCCGCGTCGGCGGGGGCGGGCGCGGTGCCGCGCCCGACGGAGACGCGGCTCGCGCCGCTCTCCTTCGCGCAGCAGCGTCTGTGGTTCCTCGACCAGTACGAGCCGGAAAGTGTCCTGTACAACATCCCCGCCGCGTTGCGGCTGACCGGGCCGCTCGACGTCGCGGCGCTGGAGCGCAGCGTGCGCGAACTCGTGAGGCGGCACGAAACGTTGCGCACGACCTTCGCCGTCTTCAACGGGCGGCCCTTCCAGGTGATTCACGAGCCGACGGAGTGGCGGCTGCACGTGCGCGACCTGCGGAGACTTCCCCCCGAGACGAGGGAGGCCGAGGTGGCGCGGCTCGCCGACGCGGAGGCGCAGACGCCTTTCAACCTCGCGAGGGGGCCGCTGTCGCGCGTGGGGCTTTTACGGCTGGCCGAGGACGAGCACGTCCTGCTGCTGACGATGCACCACATCATCTCGGACGGCTGGTCACTGCAGATACTGGTCGGCGAACTCGGCGCGCTCTACGACGCGTACCGCGCCGGGCGCGAGTCGCCGCTCGCAGAACTCCCGATGCAGTACGCGGAGTTCGCGCGCTGGCAGCGCGATTGGCTCCAGGGCGAGGTGCTTGAGGGGCAGCTCGGCTACTGGAAGCGGCAGTTGGCGGGAAAGCTCCCGGCGCTCGAACTGCCCACGGACAGGCCGCGCCCGGCGTTTCAGACCTACCGCGGCGGCGAGCTGACGATGGCGCTCCCGCGGAGGCTGAGTGAGCAGGTCGCGGCGCTGGGCCGGCGCGAGGGCGCGACGGTCTTTATGACGCTGCTGGCGGCCTTCGGCGCCTTGCTCCACCGCTACACGGGGCAGACGGACGTCTGCGTCGGCACGCCCATCGCCGGCCGCAACCGCTCGGAGATAGAAGGGCTCATCGGCTTTTTCGTCAACACGCTGGTGCTCAGGCTCGACCTCTCGCGCGGGGAGAGCTTCCGGCGCCTGCTCGGCGAGACGAAGGGGGTGGCGCTCGACGCCTACGACCATCAGGACCTGCCCTTCGAGAAGCTGCTCGAAGAGTTGCAGCCGGAACGAGATTTGGGCCACAGCCCCCTGTTCCAGGTGATGTTCCACATGCAGAACGTGCTGACGGAGGCGCCGAGGCTCAGCGACCTGATGGTCGCCCCGCTGGAGATCAGGTCCACGGTGTCGAGGTTCGACCTGACGCTGGTGATGGCCGAGGGCGCGGAGGGGCTGGTCGGCAAGTTCAGCTACAACGCAGACCTGTTCGAGGCGGCGACGGTCGGGCGGATGGCGGTCCACTTCCGGAACCTGCTTGAGGCCGCTGTCGCCGACCCGGAAGCGCCCATCTCCCGGCTGCCGCTCCTGGCCGACGACGAAGCCCGGCGGATGCTCGTCGAGTGGAATCAGACTCTCCGCCCCTACCCGTCCGAGCGCCCGCTTCACGAGTGGTTCGAGGAGCAGGCGGCGCGCGCCCCGGAGGCGACGGCGCTGGTCTTCGAGGACGAGCGGGTCAGTTACCGGGAGCTGGACGAGCGCGCCAACCAACTGGCGCGCCACCTGAGGGGCGCGGGCGTCTCGGCGGACTCTCTGGTCGGCGTGCTGATGGAGCGCTCGACGGAGCTGGTGGTGGCCCTGCTCGGGACGCTCAAGGCGGGCGCGGCCTACGTGCCTTTAGACCCTTCGTACCCGCCGCAGCGCCTGGCCTTCATGCTCGGGGACGCGGGCGTGTCGTACCTGCTCACGCATAAGTCTCTGCTCGACCTCGTGCCGGAGCCCGGCGCCCCCGCGCTGCGCCTCGACGCCGACTGGCCGCTCGTCGCCGTGCATGACCGCGGGCGCGTCGGCGTGTTTGCCGGCCCTGAGCAACTCGCCTACGTCATCTACACGTCGGGCTCGACCGGCGCGCCGAAGGGCGTGATGGTCTCGCACCGCGCCATCTGCAACCGGCTGCTCTGGATGCAGGAGGCTTTTCAACTCACGCCCGACGACCGCGTGCTGCAAAAAACCCCCTTCAGCTTCGACGTGTCGGTGTGGGAGTTCTTCTGGCCGCTGATGACCGGGGCGACGCTGGTGCTGGCCCGCCCCGGCGGGCATCAGGAGAGCGACTACCTGGCGCGGCTCGTCGGCGAGCAGCAAATAACGACCATGCATTTCGTGCCCTCGATGCTTCAGGTCTTCCTGGAAGGGGCGCGGGCGGTTGACTGGGCGGGCGTGAAGCGCGTGATTTGCAGCGGTGAGGCGCTGGGGGCGGGCCTCGCCCGACGTTTCGCCGAACGCGCGGGCCGGGTCGAATTATGGAACCTCTACGGGCCGACCGAGGCGGCCGTGGACGTGACGTACTGGCGATGCACGGCGCACGCGGAGGTCGTGCCGATAGGGCGACCCATAGCCAACGTGCAGACGTACATACTTGACGACCGGCTCCGGCCCGTCCCCGCCGGCGTGCGCGGCGAGCTTTACCTCGGCGGGGTGGCGCTCGCAAGGGGCTACAGGGGGAGGGCGGGGCTGACGGCCGAGCGGTTCATCCCGAACCCGTTCTCGGGTGAGCCCGGCTCGCGGCTCTACAGGACGGGGGACGTGGCGCGCTACCTCGCCGACGGCGACATCGAGTACCTCGGCCGGGCGGACGAGCAGGTGAAGCTGCGCGGCTTCCGCATCGAGCTGGGCGAGGTGGAGGCGGCCTTAACGCAGCAGGAGTCGGTGCGGGAGTGTGTGGTCGTCGCGCGCGGCGAGGCGGGGGAGAGGCGGCTGGTCGCCTACGTGGTCGCGCGCGAGGGGCGGGCGGCCAAGGCCGGCCCGCTCAGCCGCGCGCTCAGGGAGAGGCTGCCCGAGTACATGCTCCCGTCGGCCTACGTCTTTCTGGACGAACTGCCGCTCACGCCGAACGGCAAGGTTGACCGGCGCGCGCTGCCCGAGCCGGACGGCTCGCGCGGCGAGCAGGAGACGCCGTACGTCGCCCCGCGCGACGCGACCGAAGAGTCGCTCGCGGAGATATTCCGCGAGGTGCTGGAGGCCGGCCGGGTGGGCATTGACGATAACTTCTTCGAACTCGGCGGCCACTCCCTCAGCGCGACGCAGGTCGCCGTGCGCGTGCACCAGGCGTTCGGCCGAGAGTTGCCGGTGCGCAAGCTCTTCGAACTGCCGACGGTTCGGGGGCTGGCCGAGTTTCTGAACGCTCACGACGGCGCGGCCGTGAGCCCCGAAGGCGGCGGGCCGGCCGCCGGGTGAAGACGCCTTGAGGACCGACACCGGGTCTTATTCAACGGCTCCGCCCCGGACGGGGCAGAGTCGCCAACCACAGCCATCACCTACGCAAACAAGCGAAGGAGGAAGACGACCGTGACGAACACCCTTGAGCAGCAACTGCCCCACATAACGAAAGACCCCGCGCTGGATAACGACTTCTATCGCGAGTGGATGGCGAGGAGGCTGAGCATCGAGGAGCTCGAAGTCTTTGTCAGAAACTACGGCGGGTGGGTGAAGTCCTTTCCCAACGCGCTGGCGACGCTCATCCTGACGACCGAAGACCTGGAGGCCAAGAGCGAGTACGTGAAGACGCTCTACTCCGAGATGGGCTACGGCAACGCGAGCAAGGCGCACTCCGTGCTCCTCGACGTCTTCTTCGACGACCTGAGCGCCAGGATGGGGGAGGCCGGGCGGCTCGACCGCGGGCGGCTCGAAAAAAATATCGAGATGCTGCCCTCGACGCACGGGCTGATAGACGGCCAGCAGGTCCTCTACAGCGACCCGCAGATGTCAATCGGGGCGCAGCTGGCGCTCGAATGGCAAGCCTACACCATGCTGCGCCAGGTGTACGACGGGGCGCGGAACTACATCGACCTGTGGCCCAACCCGGACGAGTTCCACGAGGCGTGCGAGTACTTCTACACGCACATCGGGGCGGCCGAGAAAGACCACAAGGAGGAGTCGCTGCACGCGCTGAGGCGTTACGCGGTCAACGACGAAGTGCTGGCGCGAATCACCGAAGGCTACCGCCGCCAGTTGGACCTGCTGAGGGACTTCTGGGCGGGCATCTACGAGGCGACGTCGGCGGTGCGCGAGAAGGCGAGCCCCGCGGCCGTCGAGTCTTAAAGGGCCGCGCCCCGGCCCGAGCCCCGGCCGGCCGCCACCCTCAGGAACCCTTGGCCCGGCCCTCCCATCTCGTCGCGCGCGGCGGGGTCGGGGACGACCTCGCGCGCCCCCGTGCGCGGAAAGTTGAAAGGCATGTCGGACGAAAGCAACTTCATCGAGTTCCCGGCGTTCGCGCAGGTGGAGGTGCGGGTCGGAGTCATCTCCTCGGTCGAGGTCGCCGAGGGCTGTCGCGTCGCCGCCTACAAGCTGACCGTAGACTTCGGGCCGGAGGTCGGCGTCAGGCGCAGCGTGGCGCAGGCGACCAACTACGCGCCGGAGCAGTTAGTCGGGAAGCAGGTGCTCGCCGTCGTCAACCTCAAGCCGCGTCAGGTAGGGAAGCACGTCTCGGAAGTCCTGGTGCTGGGGGTGCCGACGGAGGGGAGGGGCACGGCGCTGGTCGTCCCCGACATGGAGGCGGTCGTCGGCGGCAGGCTCTTTTAGTCCCGGCCCGGCCGGGCGACGGCGCGCCCCGCTCCGCCCTGAGCGGCGCGCCCTGAAGCGGGGCCCTGCAAACGGGCTCAGGCGGTCGCGTCGGCGAGATGAGAAAGCTCACGGCCGACCGCGCCGGCCACCAGCGCCTCCGCCTGGTGGATGAAGAAGTGGTCGCCCTCGAACATCCTCTGGGCGAAGTCCGCCGTCGTGTGTTCGCGCCAGCCGGCGAGCCTTTCCGCGCTCACCCTCGGGTCGCGCACGCCCCCGTAAGCCCGTATGGGGCAGCCCAGGGGCTGGCCGCCGACGTATTCATAGGTGGCCACCGCCTCCAGGTCCGCGCGCAGCATCGGCATCAACAACTCCATCAACTCCGGGTGCGCGAACATCTCCTCGGGCGTGCCGTTCAGCCTTCGGAGGAAGGCGATCAACTCGCGGTCTGGGAGGTCGTAGGGCGGCGGCTCGGGGTCGGGCAACTGCGGGGCGCGACAGCCCGAGACGAACAGGCAGACGGGCTCGACCCCCGTCTCGCCGCGGATGCGGCGCGCGAGGTCGAAGCCGATGAAGGCCCCCATGCTGTGGCCGAAGACGGCGAAGGGCTTGTCGAGGTACGGCTTGATGGCGCGGGCCAGGTGCGCGACCGTCTCGGAGATGCGCGTCGGCGGCGTCTCGAGCAGGCGGCTGCCGCGGCCCGGCAGCATCCCGGCCCAGACTTCGACGGAGGGCGGAAGCCGGCGCGCCCAGGATTGATAGATGGCGGCGCCGCCCCCCGCGTAGGGGAAGCAGAACAGGCGGACGCGGCCGCCCGGGTTCGGCTTCAGCGGCTCTAACCACAGGTCCGCGCCGGCGTGCTTCGACCTTATGACACCCAACGGAGGCTCCTCCAACCCGTTTCGTCGCGAGCGACTCGCAATATACTTTAAGCGTCAGAACGGCGGCAAGAAATGGGCCCGACAACGCGCGCTTCCGCCGCATTCTTCCCCGGCAGAAGTGACGGGCGGCCGGCGGGAGACGGGATTGACACGGGGCGCCCTTTTCTTTATTCTGGCGCGTGTTCCGCGGCGGCCTCGCCTCTTAATTTTTTCGGGCGCATCGAGACCGCGCCTTTGCCGCGAAAGGGGCTCGCTCACATTCAACCGTCCTCCCACACACATCGGACTTGAGAGACTCCCGGCGCCGGCGGCGCCACGGCGTCGGCCGCCGGGGGTTGATAAGAATTTATGAGGCTGAGGTCTTTTCACCAAGCCCTGCCGCCGGAAAGCCTTGAGGAGGACGCGACGACGGTCGCCTACTTCCGCGGGGCGTTCGTGCCGCTGCGCGAGGCGAAGGTCAGTATCCTCACGCACGCCTTCCTGTTCGGGACGGCGGTCTTCGAGGGCATCCGCGGCTACTGCGACCCCGAGAGCCGCGAGGTCTACCTCTTCCGCCTGCGCGACCACTACGAGCGGATGCGGCGCAGCGGCCACATCCTGAAGATCAAGCTGCCCCACGCGCCCGAGGAACTGTCGCGGCTGACCTGCGAACTCGTCCGCCGCAACGGGTACCGCGAAGACTGCTACGTGCGGGCCGTGGCCTACAAGTCGGGTCTGCAAATCGGCCTCCGCCTCGACGACCTCGACGACTTCACGATGTTCGCCCTGCCGCAGGGGCGCTTCTTCGGCGACAACCCCGCGGTCTCGGCCTGCGTCACGTCGTGGCGGCGCGTCGAGGACAACGCCGTGCCCGCGCGCGGGAAGATTCAGGGCGCCTACGTCAACTCCGCGCTGGCGATGACCGAGGCCCTCGACAACGGGTTCAACGACGCCATCCTCCTCACCGAGGACGGGCACGTCTCCGAGGGGTCGGGCATGAACCTCTTCCTCGTCCGCGGCGGCAGGCTCTACACCCCGCCCCGCTCCGAGAACATCCTCGAAGGCATCACCAGGGAGACCGTCTTCGAACTCGCGCGGAGGGAACTGGGCGTCGAGGTCGTCGAGCGCCGCATTGACCGCAGCGAACTCTACACGGCCGACGAACTCTTCTTCTGCGGGACCGGCGTGGAGATAGTCCCCATCAGCTCGGTTGACCGCCGCCCCGTCGGCGAGGGCTCCGCCTACCCGGTCGCCAGAAAGCTGGCGGCCGTCTACCGCGAGGCCGCGTCGGGGCGTCGCGCGGACTACCGCGAGTACATCACCCCCGTGTACGAAGACGCGGGGGAGGGCGCCGAACGGGCCGGGGCGCAAGACTAGCCGGGCCGCCGGTCTTGTTGAGCCTCACCCCCTCGCGCCGTTAGAATCGTGTCCGCTCGACGACTAAGCTGAGGGTACGGGAGATCATGACGGCCATCGCCTCGACACGGGAAAAGATCGCCGCGCGCGAGTTGAGCGCGACGGAGGTTTGCCGCGCCGCGCTCCGGCGCATAGAAGCTCACGCGGAGCTGAACGCTTTCATCACCGTCACCGCCGACGAGGCGCTGGCGAGCGCCGGGCGCCTGGACGAGGCGGCGCGCAGGGGCGACACGCTGCCGCCGCTCGCCGGGGCCGTCCTCGCCGTCAAGGACGTGATGCTGACGCGCGGCGTGCGCAGCACCGCCGGCTCGCACATCCTTTACAATTACGTCCCGCCTTACACGGCCACGGCCGTCGAACGGCTCACGGCCGCCGGCGCGCTCGTCGTCGGCAAGACCAACTGCGACGAGTTCGCGATGGGCTCGTCGAACGAGAACTCGGCCTACGGGCCGGTCAGGAACCCTTGGGACACGGGGCGCGTCCCGGGCGGCTCTTCGGGCGGGTCGGCCGTCGCGGTCGCCGCCTCGCTGGCCGACGCCGCGCTCGGCTCCGACACCGGCGGCTCCATCCGCCAGCCCGCCAGCCTGTGCGGCATCGTCGGCCTCAAGCCGACCTACGGGCGCGTCTCCCGCTACGGGCTGGTCGCGTTCGCCTCGTCGCTCGACCAGATAGGCCCCATGGCGCGCACGGTCGAGGACTGCGCGCGCGTGCTCCAGGTCATCGCCGGGCACGACCCGCTGGACGCCACGTCGAGCCGGCGGGAGGTGGACGATTACGTGGCGGGCATCGAGGGCGGGGTGGAGGGGCTGCGCGTCGGCGTCCCGCGCGAATACTACGGCGAGGGGCTCGACCCGGAGGTCGGGGAGAAGGTCGGGGCGGCCACGCGCGCGCTCGCCGACATGGGGGCGACCCTCGTGGACATCAGTCTCCCGCACACGCGCTACGCCATCCCCGTCTACTACGTCTTGGCGACGGCCGAGGCCAGCGCCAACCTCGCGCGCTTCGACGGCGTGCGCTACGGCCTGCGCGCCGAAGGGTCGCACGCCCTCAAGCAGATGTACGCGCGCACGCGGAGTCAGGGCTTCGGGGCCGAGGTCAAGCGCCGCATCATGCTGGGGACTTACGCCCTCTCGTCCGGTTATTACGACCAGTACTACGGCAAGGCCCAGAGGGTGCGGACGCTGCTCCGGCGCGACTTCGACGAAGCCTTCGGCCGCTGCGACGTGATCGCGACGCCGACGACGCCCACGTCCGCCTTCCTCCTCGGCGAGAAGACGGACGACCCGCTCGCGATGTACCTCTCAGACATCTACACCGTCACCATCAACCTCGCCGGCGTGCCCGCCCTGAACGTGCCCTGCGGGCTCCTGTCGAACGGGCTCCCCGTCGGCGTCCAACTGATCGGCCAGCACTTCGACGAGGCGCGCATGTTCCGCGCCGCGCGCAGCCTTGAGAAGGCGCTGGACTTCAGGTGCGAGCCGCCCGCGGTCGGGCGCGCGGGGGACTGAGCGCCCGACGAACGTTGGCGTCCCCCGAAGCCTCCCCGCCCGCCTCCCCCGCCTCCTCTTTCCTACATTAATGCAGAAGGGCGTGGCCGCGGCTCGGGAGCCGCGGCCACGCCCTTGAGACTTGCCAGCGAGAGTCGCCCCTCAGGCGTCCACGTTGTGTTTGAAGCCGGGGAAGAGCGGCAGCGGGGCGATGTCGCGCTCCGACACCCCGACCTCGTCAATGGAGAGGGTGGGGAAGTGCGCGCGGTCGAAGACTTCGTGCAGGTTCGACGTGACGGTCGGCGGCATGGCCACCTCCGGCCCGACCTCGTCTTCGCTGCTCTTCGCCAGGATGAAGCGGTAGCTCTCCTCCGGGGCGAGGGTGACCACCTGCCACGCCTCGGGCGCCCCGCTGGCGTGGCGGCGGCGGTGGTAGACCTTCGCCGACTCGCCGCCCGTGTTGAGCGCCTGGACGTGCGCCGAGCGGATGTCGCCGTGCCAGTCCACCGTCCTGACCGTCAGGCCGTCGGTCGGAATCTCCGCGACCGTCGGGACCGGCGGCGCGGGCGGCATCAGCCTGAAGTGCGCGTCGCGGCTGCACGCGCGGCAGTGGCCGCGCTCGTCGAGGCCCACGTTCTGCGCGTTGAGCCCGTAGCGCGTGACGAGCGTCGCGCCGCAGCCGCGGCAGAAGGTGTTCGAGAACGGCGTGTCGTAGACGTTGCCGAGGTAGACGTGCTCCAGCCCCATCTCCAGGCCGACCTCGCGCGCGCGCTCCAGGCGCGGGATGGGCGTGCGGATCGTGTCGGTCATCTTGTAGTCGGGGTGGAAGCGCACGAAGTGCACCGGCACGTTGGCGTCCAGGTCCGTCAGCACCCAGTCGGCGACTTTGCGCGCCGACTCCTCGTCGTCGCTGATGTCCGTGATCATCAGCGTGCTGACCTCGACGTGCTTGCCGGCGCGGTGCACCTGCTTGGTCGCGGCCAGCACGGGCTCCAGCCGCCCCTTCGTCATCTTGCGGTAGTACTCGGGGTCAATGGCCTTGATCGAGATCGAGAAGATGTCGATGTAGGGCAGCAGCTCCTCGACGGCCTCTTCGGTGATGTAGAAGGCCGACTTGTAGAGGTTGATGAGTCCGGCCTCCTGCGCCAGCTTGGCCGTGTCGCGGACGAACTCGTGCCAGACGACCGGGTCGTTATACGTCCAGGAGATGCAGCGGATGCCGTGGCGGAGGGCGATGTCCACGACCCCCTCCGGGGTGTAGTAGAACACGTCCTTGTCCGAGACGTACTTGGCCTGCGAGGTCTTCCAGTTGTGGCAGTACGAGCAGTTCATCATGCACCCGATGTTGCCCATCGAGAGGATGCGCTCGCCCGGGGCGTAGTGGTTGACGGCCTCCGTCTCGATCGTCTCCTCGGTGGCGTGGACGCTCTTGCCGTAGTTCAGGCTGACGAGGCGCCCGCCGCGGTTGGCGCGTACGCCGCAGAAGCCGTGCTGGCCGTCCTTCAGCGTACAGTTACGGGGCGAGAGGTGGCAGCGGACGACGCCGCCCTCCAGGATTTCCTCCAGGCGCGCGGGATGAGATGTTTCCTGCCATGCGTTCTTAATCGTAGCTGACATCTGATACATCCTTTCGGTGGGTGAGTGAACGGCCGTGGGTTCGTGTGGTGGGCGATAGGGCGGGCGAACGTTCGAGTCCGGTTCTCCCGCATCGCAGGGTCGGGTTAGGGGCCAGCTCCAGCATTTGGACGCCGCCTGTCGGACAATGAGGGACGCGCATGCCGCCCGCGTGCTCGTGCGGGTCGCGACTTGCTTGCCGGGCCGTGCGGGGCCTTTTCAACTGCGCCCTCCTACGTCAACGCGGAAACGGGGCTAATGACTGGCGATGTGCGGCAGAAGGTTGATGAGAAAGGTCATCGGCTAATATGAAAGGATGGAACGGCAGCCGGGAAGACCATTTAAGAGTCTGGACCCGTCGTCGGCTCTTCTTCACGCGAGCCGACTTCTCTAGTGAGAACTGAGACCTAATTATATGAGAGACAAGGCCGCGGCGTGGGGTTGCACCGACGGCTAGCGTGCAACAAGTCTACACAAGAGCCGGAAACATACCCTGTATTGCGTCCGGCTGTCAATCTGTTTTTCTGCCGGGCGCGCCGCCCGCGCGAAGCTGTCGGCGGTAACGTCCGTGCAATTAAGTCGTTAGAGCGCCCCGCCGCGGGGCTGAAGGCGCGCGCGACGCCGACGTTAAAAGCCCGGCGGCGCGCCGGGCGATGCAGGCGCACACGGACTTGCGGCTCGGCGTCGCGCGCGCGCCGCCCGCGTCCCCGGGCCGGTCTTGTCCTTTCGCGCCTCAGAAGGTATATTCAAGCCTCGCTTGACGGGCGTCGTTTCAAGAGAACCTCGCCTCAACTCCGTCCGGCCGACCGCATTTCCGTTCGACCCTTGCGCCCCGCGCGCGTCACGCCGCACGACGTAGCCGGTTGATGCCTGCTCGCATCAACGCCTCAAATGTTCACCCCGCTGGAGAGTAAAAGCTATGAACTCGATCACGCGCAGCCTACACACACGTTCCGAAGCGGGCGGGGCCCGACCGTCCGTCACCCCGCTCTACCAGAACAGCGCCTTCGACGCCGGCTCGACCTACTTCTACACGCGTAAGAACAACCCCAACGTGGAGGAGTTCGAGGACGTGGTGCGCCACCTGGAGGGCGCAAGGCACGGCGTGGCCGTCGCCACCGGGATGGCGGCCATCCGCACCTGTCTTGAGCAGCTCCGGCCCGGCGACACGATGGTCATCAACGGCCTGGTCTACGGCTGCTCGTTCAAGCTGGTGCAGCGGTTCTGCGAGCGATTCAACGTCCGCCTCGAAGTGTTGGACCTCTCCTCGCCCGGGGGCGTCGAGTCCATCCCCGCGGGGACCCGCCTCGTCCTGTTCGAGACGCCGACAAATCCCTTCCTCAGGACCGTTGACATCGAGCGGGTCGCGTCCAAGGTCAAGGCGTCGGACCCGTCCGCGCTGGTCGTAGTTGACAACACATGGGCCACGCCGCTCTACCAGCACCCGCTGTCGCTCGGCGCCGACGTGTCGCTCCACAGCGCCACCAAGTATATGTCCGGCCACTCCGACGTGATGGGCGGGATGCTGCTCACCGACCGCGACGATTTGGCCGAGGCGTTCCGGCAGGAGCGGTTCTACTCGGGCGCGATCCTAGACCCGCACGCGGCCTGGCTGCTGCGCCGCAGCATGCAGACCTTCGGCGTCCGCCTCGAACGCCAGGGGCGCACCACGGCCGAGATGCGCGAATTCCTCGCGGGGCTGCCGCAGGTGCAGACCGTCTACTACCCGGAGATCGAAGGCCGCCAACTCCGCGGGTACGGCGGCATCCTCTTCATCGAACTCCGCCCCGACCTCGTCCCGCGCTACCCCGACCTCGTCTCCGCGCTCCGGTACTTCGGCAACGGCACCGGCATGGCCTGCGTCACGTCCATGATCGCCCAGCCTTACACCGGCAGCCACGCGTCAATGACCGACGCCGAGAAGGATCAGATGGGACTGTCACGCGGCCTCGTACGACTCTGCTTCGGATTGGAGGAGCCTGAAGACCTGCGGCGCGACTTGCTGGAGGCCCTGGCCTCGATAGACCAACCCGCCCTGAGCGAGGTTACTGCGTAAAGCGCCTCAACGCCTCGTACGCCGCGCGAAGGGGAGGCGCCATCTGCGCCTCCCCTTCGCGCCTCCACCATTGGTTCTCTCAATGAATTCCGGTCCGTCGGTCAGGCGCGTGGCCAAGGTCGCGGTAGTTGGCGGTTGTCGCCGCCCAGCCCGTCCGGAGCTGACTCAGGCCGCGCAGCGTCGAGGCGCGCGCTCTCACGGTCGTGTGCGGCTAGCGGGCGGTGGACTGCGTCGAGGCCGGGCATTGCTGCGGCTGGGGCGAGGCGCCGCCGCACAGGTCGTGCGGCGTCAGCCCGGCCTGCGTCGTCGAGCCGCCCAGCGTGGTCGCGCCGCCCAGCGTGTTCGTCGTCAGGTTCGTCGAGGTCAGCAGGCGGTTGACGTCGCGCCGCGTCGCCGCCCTGCCCGCCGCCGGATCAAATGCTTAAGGGGCGTGCTACCCGCACATTAATAACAACACCTTCGAGCATTACGTGACGGACGCGCCCAGGCATGGAGCCAAATTAGAATCGAAAATCTTCACCCTGTTTGCGCGAGAAATAGCGCAGGGCAGATTTTTTGCAAACCCTTTAGGGAAAGTCCTTCCCCTGTTCGGGAAGGACTTTATTGTTTTGGGAAGAACTTTATTGTTCGCTAAAAATTGAGGCCGGGTTAGAAGAGTTCGAACTTGATGGTGAGGTACTTTTTGGGGTTTTGGCGGAAGTCGTAGAGGAGTTTGACGGTCTCGGCGGAGAGTTGGTTGACGTTGTTGTAGAGCTGGTCGTCGGTGAGGAGTTTGCCGGCGGTGCCTTCGCCGCGCTGGACGCCGGCGACGACGTTGTCGATGCGCTCGGCGGCGGTGTTGAAGCGGGCGATGGCGGCGCGGGCGTCGTTGTAGATGGCCTCGTCGGTCAGGAGCTTGCCGGCGGCGCCGCGCCCCTGGCGGAGGTCGTCCACGATGAGGTTGATGCCGTCCACCGAGCGGTTGAGGCGGGCGATGGCGGCGCGGGCGTCGTCGTAGAGCGCCTCGTCGGTCAGGAGCCGGCCGGCGGTGCCGCGGCCGCGGCGCAGGTCGTCGGCGATGCCCTGGAGCGACTGGCTGACGGACGTCAGGTTGTTGTAGAGCGCGGGGTCGTTGACGAACTGGCCGGCCGAGCCGCGGCCGGACTGTATCTGGCGGACGAGCTCGTTGACGTCGCGGACGGCCGAGTTGAGGTTGTTGTAGAACGCCTCGTTGTTGACGAACTGGCCGATGGTGCCCTCGCCGCGGTTGACCTTGCCCGAAATCTCGGTGAACTGCCGGGAGAGCTCGTTGAGCTGGTTCATGAGCTGCGTGCCGGAGGCGGTGAGCTGCTGCACGGTGCCGCCCTCGTCGCCGGCCGGGGGCGGGATGAGGTCGCCGTCGGCGACCTGCTCGCCGAGCGCGGTGCCGGGCGTGAGGTTGATGACCTTCTCGGCGCCGAGGATGGAGGGCGAGGAGAGGACGGCGGTCGAGTCCCTGCGGATCAGCTCGGTGGCGGGGCGGCCGTCTATCTCGCTGTCGATGGAGAAGCTGGCCTCGACCTTCTCGCGCGGGTTGTCGGTCGGCGGCAGCAGGCGCACGTCGTCCACCTTGCCGATGCGGACGCCGGCCAGGCGCACCTCCGAGCCGCGCCGCAGCCCGTCGCCGTTCGAGAAGCGCGCCCGCAGGCGAATCTTCTGCGAGAAGGGCGAGATGTCGCCCGACGCGTTGAGGATGAGGAAGATGAGGACGCCGATGGCGACGACGATCAGCAGGCCGACGCGCACCTCGCGGATTCCGACGCGCTTCTTCGCTGGAGGCATGTTCGCTGAGTGGCGGGTGGCGGGCGGCGGCTGACGGGGTGGGAAGACCGGGTCTCACCTTGCGCCCGCCGGCCGCCGCCCGCCGCCCGCCACTTCTCCTTTCAGTGTCCGCGGATGAACCGCTGGATGTAGGGGTCCTCGATGCGGTGGAGCGCCTCGTCGGTGCCCTCGAAGATGATTTTGCCGCCGCGCAGCATCAGCACCTTGGTGTTGGTCAGGCAGAGCCGCTGCCCCTCCTGCTCGAAGACGATCTCGCCGTCGTCGTTGACCACGGCGTACTCGCTCGTGATGTACTTGACGTTGTTCATCTCGTGGGTGACGAAGATGGACGAGACGTCTTCGAGGTCGCGCAGCTTGATGGCCAGCTCGCAGATGGTGCGCGCCGTCGGCGGGTCCAGCCCCGCCGTGGGCTCGTCGAACATGACGATCTTCGGGCCGCCGACGAGGGCGCGCGCGATGCCGACGCGCCGCCGCATGCCGCCCGACAGCTCGATGGGCATCTTGTCCATGGCCTCTTCGAGGTTGACGAAGCGGAGCATGCGGCGCACCTCCTGCTCGACCTCCTCCTCGTCCACGCCCTGCTCGTGCAGGCGGTAGGCGACGTTGTCGTAGACCGAGAGCGAGTCGAAGAGCGCGCCCTCCTGGAAGACCATGCCGATCTTCTTGCGCACCGACATCATCTCGGCCTCGGTGTACTCGGTGATGTCCTCGCCGTCCACGAGGATGCGGCCGGAGTCGGGCTTCAAGAGCCCGAGGATGAGCTTGATGGTGGTGGACTTGCCGCCGCCCGAGCCGCCGAGGATGATCTTGGTCTCGCCCTTGCGCACCTTGAAGCTGAGGCCGTCGAGGATGACCTGGTCGTCGAAGGAGAGCGTCACGTCGCGGAACTCGATGGCCGGCGTGACGCGCTCGCGGTCGTCCACCTCGTGGAAGGTGGACTCGGCCGCGGCCTCGCTGATGGCGCCGCGCTGCTCGCCCGCGGCGTCACGCTCCCTGACTTCGACGTCGGCTGAACTCATAGACTGCGGGCCCGCCCTTTAGCTCGTCGGCAGCCCCCAGACGAGCTGGAGGGCGCGCGTCAGGAAGTAGTCGGCGACGATGATAAGAATCGAGGTGCTGACGACCGCCGAGGTCGTGGAGCGGCCGACGCCGACCGTCCCGCCCTCGGTGCTCAGCCCCTTCTGACAAGCGATGGCGCCGATGATGAGCGCGAAGGCCGCCGTCTTGACGAACCCGCCGAAGATGTCGTCGGTCGAGAGCCCGTCCCAGACGGCCGCCATGAACGAGCTGGAGTTGATGCCGAAGAACTGCGTCGAGACGACCCAGCCGCCGCCGATGCCGACCGAGTCGGCGATGAGCGTCAGCAGGGGCAGCGTGACGAGCAGCGCCACGAGCCGCGGCGCGACCAGCTTGCGCACCGGGTCCGTGCCGAGCGCGCGCATCGCGTCTATCTGCTGCGAGACGACCATCGAGCCCAGCTCGGCCGCGATGGCCGAGGCGACGCGCCCCGCCACCATCAGCCCCGAGAGCACCGGCCCCAGCTCGCGCACCAGGGCGGTCGCCACCAGCCGGCCGGTCTGATCCTGAGCGCCGTAGTATTTTAGCGTGGGATAGGTTTGCAGCGCGAGCACGCCGCCGGTGAAGAAGCCCGTCAGCAGGATGATGGTCAGCGAGCCGACGCCGATGACGTCCATCTGCGTGACCATCTCGTTGAGATACGTGGGGCGGCGGAAGAGCCTGCCGGCGGCGCGCGCCGCGAGCAAGGTGGTCTCCTGAACCTCAAGCAGGGCGCGCAGGGCGAAATTCATGCGAGCAAAAGGGAGCCGGGTTTCCTTCGCGGGGAGATGCGCCGACCGCCGCGCCCCGCCCTTCACGCAGGGGCGCCGCAGACTCTCAAGCGGACTCGACTGAAACTCTTTGCGGTCTGGCAGAAACGAGCGGACTTATGATGTAAGGAAAGTCGCGGGGCGTCAAGTAGGAAGCAGGCCGAAGGCGGCGGGTGGCGGCCGGCGGGCGGTAGAAAAACCTCCGGCGGCCGGGCCGCCTTTATCACAGCCGGCGTCCGCCGGGCGGAGACTCGCCGGCCGCCGGCCGACGAACGCCGTCCGCCGTCCACTCACTCCGGGTCTTCCGGGGGCGGCGGCTGTATGCGCGCGCCGCGTGCGCGTCTTCGGAGCAGTTGGCGGCGGGCGGCCTGGCGGCGCAGTTCGCGGAAGGTCTGGAGCTGTTCGGGGGTGAGGACGCGGCGCACCTTCAACTCGGCGGCGGCGCGCAGGCGGACGAGCGCCGCCTGCGCCGCGGCCAACTCGCCGGCGCGCTGCTCGACGAGCGATTCATCGGAGGCGTCCGCGTAGATGGCCTCGTCGAGCGCGCGGCGCGCGAGCCGGACGCGGCGGGCCAGCTCGCGCGTCTCGGGCTCGCCCTGCATGCGAATCTCTACGAGCCGCGCGCGCTGCTCGGGCGTCAGGTTGAGGCGGCGGACGAGCCCCGCGTCGCGCGCGCGACGTTCCGCGGCCCCGCCGCCACGTCGCGCGGGGGGCGGCGCCTGCGCCTGCGCCCACGCCGCCGCGCAGAAGGCGTGCAGCGCGAGCGCGAGGCCGAACGCGGCGGCCGCGAGGCTTTTACGCGGCGCGAGTTTTTTGAG
>DASVUF010000155.1:0-6021 GCA_036387195.1 Pyrinomonadaceae bacterium
GCTTAAGGCGCACCGCGGCGCCGCGCCCGCCGACTCTCATCAACTACGCTCACACGCTCGTCGCCTGGCCGCTCGTCGCCCTCTACACGGTGGTGATGGGGTCGCTGTCGCTCATGCTCTCCCTCTTCGACCGGCGCGGGCGCATGCAGCACTGGTGCGCGCGCACGTGGAGCAGGATGATCACGCGCACGGCGCTCATTGAAGTGCGCGCGCACGGCGCGGGGCAGTTGCGGGCCGCGGAAAGCTACGTCTTCCTCTCGACGCACCAGAGCTGGATGGACATCCCCGTGATGCTCGGGTACCTGCCGGCGCGGCTGCGCATCGCTGCCAAGCGCGAGGTCTTCCTCATCCCCTTCCTCGGCTGGCACATGACGCGCGCCGGCCACATCCCCATCAACCGCGGCTCGACGGCCGAGTCGGTCGAGAGCCTCCGGCGCGCGGCGCGGCTGCTCGGCGGCGGCGTCTCGGCCTTCCTCTTCCCCGAAGGCACGCGCACGCGCGACGGCTCGCTCCAGCCGCTCAAGAAGGGCGGCTTCCGGCTCGCGATGGAGTCGGGGCTCCCCGTCGTGCCCGTCACCATCGCGGGGACGCGCCGCGCGATGCCGCGGGGCTCGATGGCGCTGCGCGCCGGCCCCGTCGAGATGCACATCTCCCCGCCCGTCCCCACCGCCGGCCTCGGCGAAGCCGACCTGCCCCGCCTCATGCAGCAGGTGCGCGACGCGTTGGAGGAGAATTTGGGCGGACGGTAGACGGCGGCCGGCGGGCTGCGCCTGACGGGAGTTGGCGCCGACAGGCAAGGCGCCCGGCCGTGAACGTTTTCCTGCCGGCTACGGCCGGCCGCCTGTCGCCCGCCGTCCACCGTCTACGGTTCTAACGTCTACTTCCTCCGTTTGACCCCCCTGCGCCGCATCTCTTACACTCCGGGCGTGGGCACACCGCCGATTCAGAACCCGACGCACAACTTCGAGGAGACGCCGCGCTGGCCCGAAGGTCAGCAGCGGCCGGAGCCGACTCCGACCGCCGCGCCCGACCCGGACAACCCGCCGTGGGGCGTGCTGGCCGGCCTGGGGCTCGTGCTGTTGAGCTTCCTCCTGATGGCCCTGACGCAGGCGGCCTTCCTCGTGCCCTACGCCCTGCGGCGCGGCGTGGCGATGACGCCGGAGGCGCTCGGCGAGTTCGCGCTCAAAGACCCGGGCGCCATCTTCGTCGAGGTCATCTCCATCATCCCGGCGCACCTCGTCACGCTCGCGCTGGCGTGGGCGCTGGTGACGCGGTTCGGCCGCTTCCCCTTCCTGCGCACGCTCGGGTGGCGCTGGGGCGGCGGCCTCACCTTCTGGCGGAGCGCGGGGCTCGCCGTCGCGCTGCTCGGCGTCGGGATGCTGATAGTCTGGCTGACGGGCCCGACCGACAACGCGCTCGAACGCCTCATCCAGAGTTCGCGCGGCGCGGCGCTCGCCACCGCCTTCGCGGCCACCTTCACCGCGCCCATCGTCGAGGAGATACTCTTCCGCGGCGTGCTCTACTCGCCGCTGCGCCGCATGGCGGGCGCGTCGGCGGCGGCCATCTTCGTCGTCCTGCTCTTCGCGCTGATACACGTCCCGCAGTACTGGCCGAGCTACGGCGTCATCGGCACGATACTGCTGCTGAGCGCCGTCCTCACCGCCATCCGCGCGCGCGCCGGCAACCTTCTGCCGTGCTTCGTCGTCCACTTCGTCTTCAACTCCATCCAGGCCGTCCTCATCGTCCTCAACCCTTACATCGAAGGGCTCTCGCCCGAGAAGACCGCGCCGGCGCCGGGGCTGTTCGTCGAACTCTTCGCGCGCATCTGCGGCGCGTAGAGGCGCGCGGTGGCCTACGAGGTCGTCGTCGTCGGGGGCGGCATCGGCGGGCTGACGGCCGCGGCGCTGCTGGCCGCGCGCGGCGTCTCGGTCTGCCTGGTCGAGCGCGCCTCGCGCGCCGGCGGGTGCGCGTCCGGCTTCGCGTCGCACGGCCACGACTTCGAGCCGGGCGCGGGGCTCTACGCCTGCTGGCGGCCGGGCGACCTGCACGAGCGCGTCTTCGCCGAGTTGCCCGCCGCGCCGCCCGAGGCGCGCGAGGCCGCGCCCCCTTACGTCGTGCGCGCGGGCGACGGCGAGGACGTGCCGGTCGGGGGCGAGCCCGAGGAGTTCCACGCCGTGCTGCGCGAGCGCTTCCCCGAATGCGCCGACGAGGCCGCCCGCTTCTACCGCGAGGCGGCCGAGGTCGGCGGGGCGCTGCGCCGCGCCGTCCGCCGCGCGCCCGCGCTCGCCGAAGCCTCAAGGCTCGAACTGCTCAAGCTCGCGGCCTCCGAGCCGCGACTGGCCCCGCGCATCCTCGCCACGCGCGCCGACACCGCGGCCGAACATCTTGCGAAGACTTCGCCGCGCTTCCGCCGCTTCGTGGACGCGCAACTGCAACTCTCCGCGCAGGTTTCTTCGGACGCCTGCGCGTACCTCTACGCCGCGGTCGCGCTCACCGAGCCGCTGCGCGGGCTCTATGGTCTGCGCGGCGGGGCGCAGGCGCTCGCCGACGCGCTGCTCGAATCGGTCAGGAAGAGCGGCGGGACCGTGCGCCTCGACACGACGGCGCTCCGGCTCGCCTTCGACCCGCGCGGCCGCGCCGCGGGCGTCACGCTCCTGAGCGGCGAAACCATCGGGGCGGCGCGCGCCGTCGTCAGCAACCTCACCGTCTGGGACACCTTCGGCAAGCTCGTCGGCGCGGAGCGCACGCCCGCGCCGCTGCGCGCACGCCTCAAGCAGTTGCGCGGCCGCGGCGTTTACCAGATTTTCCTGAGCATCGAAGAGGAGACCGCGCGCCGTCTGCCCGCCGAACACGTCCTCGCGCTCCCCGACGCGGGCGGGGCCGAGCCTTACGACGACGACGCCGGAAGCGCCGTCTTCATGCTCGGTTCCGCGCCCGCCTGGGACGCGCGCGCGCCCGTGGGACGCCGCGCCGCGACGCTCACGGCCTTCACCGACGCCGAAAGCTGGTTCGCCTTCCACGCAGACGAGTCGGAGCACGAGCGCCAGGACGAGCGCGCGCTCGAAGCCCTGTGGTCGCGCCTGCACGCCGCGCTCCCGGAACTCGGCGCGGGCGCGGAGGTCATCGAGACGGCGACGCCGCGCACCTTCTACGAGCGCACGCGGCGCCGCCTCGGCATGGTCGGCGGCCTCGGCCAATCGCTCGACCTCTTCGGCGCGAACGCCCCGACGCACAAGACGCCCGTCCCCAACCTTTTCCTCGTCGGCGACACCGTCTTCCCCGGCGCGGGCGTCGCCGCCGTCACGCACTCGGCCCTCATAGTCGCCGACGAACTCGCCCCGCGCCCAAAAAAACGTTGACCGCGGCGGACGCAAAGACACGGCTAAAAGCATTAACTGCCTTAGCCGTGTCTTTAGCGTCCGCCGCGGTCACTTCCCCCTCACGCCGCGCGCGTGGGGTTGGCCTGCGTCGCGCCGTTAATTGTGCTGGCGCGGGTTGTTGTCCGAGTTCCTCTCGAAGCGCGGTCTGGCCGGCGCGCGCTCGCCCGAGCCGTCGCCGCGCGGCAGGCTCGGCATCCGGCCGCCGCGGTCGCCGCCGCCGGACGGCGGCCTGATGTCGTCCCCGACCCTCGGCGGCCTCGACCCGCCGCCCACCGTCGCGCCGCCGCCCCCGCCGCCCGTGCCCGGCGTCGGCCTGTAGCCGGGATTGCCGCCGCCGCCGGTCGTCGGCCACTGGCGCTGCGGGTAGTACACGATGCCCGTCCCGTACCAGAAGCCGTAGGGCGAGCGCCCGTAGGAGCCGAACGGGAGGAACGTGTAGCAGAGCGCGCGGTCGTCGTAGAACCAGAAGCCCGAGCGGCTGCCGTACCTGCCGTAGAAGTCGTCAAAGACGCTGCGCGCGAGCAGCGCGTTGACCGCGCGCCGCTGTAGCTTCTCGTTGGCGCGCGCCAGCTCCTTCCCGCGGTCGCGGCTCCAAATGTCCAGCTCGTCGCGGCTCTTCTTACGGTCGAACTTCGTCACCTCGACGCCGCCCACCGCGCCGGCGCGCGCGAGCTGTCCGCCCTTGACGACCGTCTCGCCGACCATCAGGCGCCCCTCGAAGACGGCCGCCTCTGCGCCGCCGTCCGCGAGCGCGTTGACGCGGTAGACGCCCGTGCGGATGACGCGCACGACGGCGCGCGGCGTCGCGACCGTGATGGAGAGGTCGGAGTCGCCGTAGCCCATGGCCTCGATGACGGCGCCGCCCCGCGCCAGTTCGACGCGCAGTTCGTCGAGCGAAGTCTCGATCAGTGCGAACTCGGCGCCCGAGCCTGCGCGGAAGTACGAGCCCGGGTTGAGCAGCACTTCGACGCGCCCGCCGGCGCCGGTCCTGACCGTGTCGCCGCTCTTCAACTCGTCCTCGGTCGTGAGCGCGCGCCACGCCTCGTCGCCCGCGCGCCGCAGCTTCACGTCGCCCGAGACGTAGTTGACGCCGCCCGCGCGCGCCGAGATGACGCGCTGGTCGCGTTCGCCCGACGCCGGCGCGGCGGCGGCCGGCGACGGCGCGGCCGAGACGAGGAGGAGCGCGAGGAGCAACCCCAGCGATAAATTCCTGACGTTCTTCATGTGGTCACTTCCTTCGGAGAGCCTGAGACAGTTAGGGAGAGTCGCCTTTGCGACAAGAGCATACTCCCACTAAGCCCCGCACGACAAGAGCGCCGCCGGAAATCCCCGCCCCGCAAAACTTCGCCCCGGCCGGGACGGCGGGCGGGCGTGAACTTCGCGCCCCCCGGCCGCCCCGCGCCGGGGCCGAATCTGCGCGCCGCCTCTGCCCGGCCTAACGCCCCGTGGCGAGCCGCAGCGCCTCCGCCGAGTCGCCTTCGGAGCCGCGGACGACCGTCACCGCGTCGCCCTCCAGGCGCACGCGCGTCAGCCATTCGCCTTCGCGCCAGCCGCGCTCGCCCTCCGAGCCTTCCGCCCCGGCGGGCGCGGCGCGCCGGCTCAACATCTCGTTGTAGGCGCGGAAGAACTCCTGCGCGTCACGCGCGCCGTCCCAGACCGTCCGCCAGACGAAGAGCGGCGCGCGCCCCTCGCGCTCGAAGACGAACGAGCGGTCGCCGCCCCACCCGGCCGCGGCGCGCTTCGCCTCGTCCGCGCTGACGCCGGCCATCAGCAGCCCGCGCACGCCTATCTCGCCCAGCGGCGTCGAAGCCTGCAAGCGCCAGCCCTCGTCGCCGAACTCGTCCGCGTCCAGCTCGACCTCGCGCGGCCCCTCGCCCGTCAGGTACTTCTCCGGGTGGAGCACCTGCTCGGACGAGACGGGCGGGCGGCGGAAGACTTCGTTCAGGTTGACGGCCGGGCGCGCGCGCCTGAGCGTCTCGACGAAGCGCAGGCCGTCGCGGTAGCGGAAGATGAAAGTCTCCGTGAGCAGCGGCGGGAAGAAGGCGCCTATCCCCTTGCGGTAGGAGGCGAAGCGGTCGTCCTCCTCGCGCGCGACCTCTTCGAGCGGGCGGCGCGCCCACCCTTCGCCGCGCATCGCCCTGCGCTCGACGCTCACGGCGTCGCCCTCGATGAGCGCGAAGGCCGCCTCCTCGCGGTCGAAGCTGAAGGGGCGCGCCAGCATCATCCGCAGCAGGTCGAAGTGCTGGTCTTGCAGCGCGTGGACGAACTCGTGCGTCAGCAGCCCCGAGTCGCGCGGGCCGCCGCGCTCCGAGACGAGCAGCACCTGCTTGTCGAGCGGCGAATAGGTCGCGCCCGCGGTCGCCGCCGTGAAGCTGACGGCCAGCGACGCGAGGTCTGTCCCCTCGGGCAGCATCCCGCCCGCCACCGCCAGCCGGCTCAACCCCTTCAGGTCGTCTGTGCCGAGCACGTCCGCTATCTCCTTCGTCCGCGTGCCGTACTCCCAGCCCGACAGCTCGGTCATCCCGACCTCGCCGCGCCACTCCAGCCCGCGCACGCGCGAGGCCGCCTCCGCCGCGCGCTGTCGCAGCGACTTCAGCCGCGGCGACAGCGCGCGCGGCGGCAGCGGCGGCAGCGTCCGCCG
>DASVUF010000156.1:0-14041 GCA_036387195.1 Pyrinomonadaceae bacterium
CGCGGCGGCGTGCGGGTCGTTGACGCCCGGCGAGCCTTGCCGCGCCGGCCCGTCCGCCGCCGCCGCGCGCGCCCACGACCGCTATCGCACGTGAACCCGTTTGAAGCCGAGGCCGATGACGCGCGCGGGGATGTTCCTCAGAAGGGGCAGGCGCAGGAGGAGGCGCAGGGCCGCGGGGATGCGGAAGGTCTTGCGCGGGTCGAGCGCGGCGGCGATGACGCGGCGCTGGATGCGCGTCTGAAGCGCCTGTATGAGCCGCGTCGGCCACTCGCGCTGTCGCTGCACCTCGCGGAGGTGCGCGTCGCCAAGCGTCCCCGACTTCAGCGGGCCGGCGAGGACGTTGGCGGCGACGACGGCGTCCTGGATGGCGTAGTTGATGCCGACGCCGCCGACGGGCGACATGACGTGCGCGGCGTCGCCGACGAGGAGCAGCCCCGGCCTGTGCCAGCGCCTGACGCGGCTCGACTCGACCGAGAGCATCGAGACCTGCTTCCACTCCGTCAGGGCGTCGAAGCGGCCGGCGTACTGCGGCGCGGTCGCCCCGAGCCTCTCGCGCAGCGCCCCCAGCCCCGCGGCGCGCAGGTCGCTGAAGCCGCCCTTCGGGATGATGTGCGCCGCCTGCCACTGCTCGCCGCGTTCGAGCATGACGAGGCCGCGGCCGCCGCGGAAGTAGGCCACGCCGCCCTCTGGGTCGCCCGCGAGCCGCGGGACGCGGAACCAGAGCACGTCCATCGGCGGCGAGGTCTTCAACTGCTCGAAGCCGCCGAGGCGCCGCACGCGCGAGCCGCGCCCGTCGGCGCCGATGGTCAGCGCGGCGCGCAACTCGCGCGCGCCGCCCGCCTCCTCGTAGCGCACGCCCCGCACCGCGCCCCCCTCCTCAATCAGCCCCTCGACGCGCGCCCCCATCCGCAGCCCGAAGCATTCGTAGCGCCGCGCCTCGCCGACGACGAAGTCGAGAAAGTCCCTCTGCGGGAGCATCATGATGTAGGGGAAGCGCGTGCGGAGCCGGCGGAAGTCGGCCAGCGTCGTCGGGCCTTCGTCGGTGACGACGACCCCCGTGCTGATCTTCGTGTGGCGCAGCCGGTGGAGCCGTTCGGCGAGCCCCAGCTCGTCCATCAGCTCTAGCACGGAGGGGTGGAGCGTGTCGCCGCGGAAGTCGCGGTCGAAGTCTTCGTGGGCTTCGAGGAGCGTGACCCGCACGCCGGCGCGCGCCAGCAGCAGCGAGAGCACCGCGCCGGCCGGGCCGCCGCCCACGACGCAGCACGTCGTCTCGGCGCGCGCGCCCTCAGCCTTCAAAGCCTTTCACCCCGCGCGGGAAGTATTCGCGCCAGCGCCGCGTGACGAGGTCTGCGATGTCGGGGCGGACGACCAGCTCGTCCGGGTAACCCGGCTTCATGCGCGCGTCTATGACGATGGGCGCGCTGTAGGAGACGTGGTGGCGGCGCAGGGTCGCGTCGGCGGCGTGGATGTCGGCGGCCGGCTCGAAGCGCGTCCAGGTGGCCCAGAGGAAGTCCGGAGCGGAGGCGGCGACGCCCGCGTCGTCGTGGAGGACGACGAGCGGCCAGTCGCGCAATGCCTCCTCGCGCGCGAGCCGCGCGGCCAGTTGCGGCTCGCCTTCGTAGCCCCCCCCCTCGACGACGAGGCAGCCGGGGCAGAAGACTTCGGCGCGCGTGACGCCCGCGGGCAGTTCGCCGCGGAACTCGCGCGGCAAATCGCGCACGGCGTCGCCGAGGCCGAGCAGCACCGCCTTGCTGCCGCGGTTGACCGTGCCCGAGGTGTAGTCGAGCGTGTCCATCGAGAGGTTCGAGAAGACGAAGAGGTCGGACTCCGGGCGGAAGCGCGCGAGGACGTGCGCGAGCAGCGAGGGGAAGTCGCGCAGGTCCTGCGGCGTGTCGGTCAGCAGCAGGAACTTCGTCAAAGAGAGCTGCCCCTCGCCGAGGATGCGGAAGGCCGAGACGAGCGCCTCGCGCGCGTAGCGCTCGCGCACGACCGCCGCTGCCAGCGAGTGGAAGCCCGTCTCGCCGTACGTCCAGAGGTCGCGCACGCTCGGCATGACCAGGGGGAACAGCGGCGAGAGCAGCTTCTGCAAGTAGTCGCCGATGAAGAAGTCTTCCTGCCGCGGCTTGCCGACGACGGTCGCCGGGTAGACGGCGTCGCGGCGGTGGAAGACGGCCTCGACGTTGAAGACCGGGTAGTCGTGCCGCAGCGAGTAGTAGCCGTAGTGGTCGCCGAAGGGGCCTTCGGGGCGGCGCTCGCGCGGGGGCACTTTGCCGACGAGCGCGAACTCGGCCTCGGCGACGAGCCGGTGCGGGTGGCCGGCGACGGGCGAGTCGGCGACGCGAATCTTCTCGCCGGCGAGGACGGAGGCGAGCACCAGCTCGGGCACGTCCTCGGGCAGCGGCGCGATGGCCGAGAGGATGAGCGCGGGCGGGCCGCCGAGGAACATCGTGACGGGCAGGGGCCGGCCCGCCGCCTCGGCCTCGTGGTAGTGAAAGCCGCCGCCCTTGTGTATCTGCCAGTGCATGCCGGTGGCGCCCGCGTCGAAGCGCTGCATGCGGTACATGCCGAGGTTGTGCTTGCCCGTCGCCGGGTGCTCGGTGTAGACGAGCGGCAGCGTGAAGAACGGGCCGCCGTCCTCCTGCCACGTCGTCAGCACGGGCAGCTCGTCGAGCCGCGCGGGGCTGTCCACGACCTCGGCGACGGGCGCGCGCCTCACCCTCTTCGTCCCGAGCTTGAGGGCTTCGAGCGCGAGCGCGCGGTGCTGCCAGAGCGCGGCGGGCTTCGGCGGCAGCAGCGATTCGACGACGTGGACGGCCTGGCGGACGAGCGCCTCGGGCTTGGGGCCGAACGCCCAGCCGATGCGGCGCTCCGTGCCGAAGAGGTTGGTGACTACGGGGTAGCGGCCACCCTTGACGTTCGTGAAGAGGAGCGCGGGGCCGCCGCGCCCGATGACGCGGCGGTGGACCTCCGCCAGTTCGAGGTCGGGGTCAACTTCGGCCCCGACTTCGACGAGGTCGCCCTCGCGCCGGAGCAGTTCGAGAAACGAGCGGAGGTTGCGGTGCATCTCGCCGCCAGTAAATCACAGGGGCGGCCGATGTCAAAACGGGGCGGTCAGAGGGGCGGGCGCTCCTCGTCGTCGGCGGAGCCGACCTTGCGCCGGCGCTTGGGCTCGGCGGCGGGCGTCTCCTCGAGGCGGATGTTGATTTCGCGCTCGGCGAACTTGGCGGCGTCGGCGATGCCGGGGTCGAGCGACTGGGTGAAGGGCTGAATCTTCTCCAGCGTGGCGCGGTCGCCGACCGCGGCGAGCACTTCGAGCAGGCGTATCCGCGTGTTGCCGTTGACGCGGTCGAGGAAGACGTAGAGCGGGTCGGGGCCTTCCAACTGCTTGAGGTAGGCGACGGCCTGCTCGGCCTGCCTGCGCTCGCCGAGCGCGCGGACGAGCGGGAAGAGGCTCTCGTTCTTCCCCATCCGGTAGAGCGCCCAGTCGAGCGCCAGCCCGACCCGCGAATCCTTCTCCTGCGCGCGGTAGCCTTCGGCCAGCCGCCGGTGCCCGGCCAGCGCGAGCCGCGCCAGTTCTTCGGCGGCGGCGCGGCGCTCGAAGGGGCTGCGGCTCGCGAGCTTGCGCGCGACCGCCGCCGAGTCAACGGCCGCCGGCCCCGAAGCGTCGTCGTCCTGCGCGGCCGCGCGCCCCTGCGCCGCGAGGAGCGCGAGCAGGGCGAAGGTCAGAAGGCGTGTGCGATTCATGGCTGAAACCTCCGAGTCGCCCGCGCCTCAAAAAACGGCCCGGGGCGAAGGGACGGCGTGACCGCGCGGACGCGGGAGACACGGCTCGCAGCCAAAAGCTAACAGCTAACAGCCGACAGCCGGAAGCTAACAGCCGGCGGCCGACAGCCGTGTCCCCCGCCCCGCGGTCGAGCCGGCCTACTGCTTCGACGCGCCGGCCGCCCTCTGGAGCGCGCCGGTGTTGAGGTCGAGGTCTTCGCGGCGGATGACCTGGACGTTCGGGAACTGCTTGCGCAGCGGCTCAAGGAACTCCTTGGCGTCGCCGACGATGACGATGCTGGCGTCCCTCGCGCCGAGGCGCGAGCCGGCGAACTTCTGTATCTGCGCGGGCGTTACCGCCTGCACGCTCGCGATGTAGCGGTTTATCTCGTCGAGGCTCAGCCCGTAGAGCGCCAGCGACGCGACCTGCCCGACGAGCCCCTCGGTCGTCTCAAGGCTGCGGCCGAAGCCGCCGATGACGACCGCCTTGCGCGGCGTCAGCTCGGCCTCGGCCACGGCCTCGCTCGACAGCCGCGTCAGCTCGCCGACGAGCAGCGACGCCACCTCCGCGCCCGACTGGTTCTTCGTCTGCGCCGAGGCGACGAACGGCCCCACGTCGCGCCGCGTCTCCAGCGACGAGCGCGCGCCGTAGCTGAGGCCCCGCTTGATGCGTATCTCCTGGTTGAGCCTGCCGGAGTAGCCCGAGAGCACCGAGTTGGCGACGATGCCCGTGTAGAACTCGGGGTCGGTGCGCGCGATGCCGCGGCGCGCGAAGACGACCGCCGCCTGCCCCGCCCCCGGCATGTCAACGACGACCACGCGCTGCCCCGCGGCGGACGACGCGGCCGCCTCAGCCGCCTGCGCACGCGCCGCCGGCAGCGGCGCCGCGGGCTTCGCCCAGTCGCCGAACAGCTTCAGCGCGAGCGCGAAGGCGTCGGCCGCCTTGATGTCGCCGCCGACGACGAGGATGGCGTTGTCGGGGCGGTAGTAGGTCGAGTGGAGCGACGTGATGTCGTCGCGCTTGATGCGCGGGACGGACTCGGGCGTGCCCGAGACGGGGTGGCCGTAAGGGCCGCCGCCGAAGACGACGCGCGAGGCGACCCACGAGGCGAGCGTGCCGGGGCTGTTCATCCCGACGCTCAAAGAGTCGAGGTACTGCTGGCGCAGGCGCTCTATCTCCTCGTCCCTGAAGACGGGGTTGCGGACGACGTCGGCCAGTATCGCCATCGCCGGCTCGGTCTTCGACGCGATGACGTTGACCGTGGCGCGCGAGGCGTCCCAGCCGGCCGACGAGTTGAGCACGCCGCCGAGCGCCTCGATCTCCTGCGCTATCTGCGGCGCGGAGCGCGTCTTCGTCCCCTTGGTCAGCAGCTCGGCCGTCATGTCGGCGGCGCCGCTCAACTCGGGCGGGTCCACCTCGCCGCCGTTCCTGACTAGAAGCTGCGCGCCGACGAGCGGCGTCGCGTGGTTCTCGATGACGATGACGCGGAGGCCGTTCGGGAGCGTCCGCTCCGCCGGCCTCGGCACGTTGACGGGGCGCGGCGCGGCGGGCGGCGGCGGCGTCTCCTGCGGCGCGGCCGCCTGCCCGCCCGCCGCGGTCTGCGCGCGCGCGACGCCGGCCGCGGCCGCGGCCGCGAGGGCGGCGCCGAGCAGCGAAGCCAGTCTCAATTCCTTCAGCACGTTTCTCATCGGCCCCCCTCCTTCTGCGCGCCCGCCTGCGCCGCCGGCTTCGGCTGCTCGGCCGTGTAGGTGATGACGACGCGGTTCGAGTCGTTGAAGTACTTCCGCATCACCCGCTGCACGTCGGCCGCGGTGACGGCCTGTAGGCGCTCGACGTCGGTGTTGGCGCGGCGCGCGTCGCCCATGATGACGGCGGCCGTGCCGATGGCGAACGCCTTGCCGCTGTTCGTCTCGCGCTCGCGCAGGGCGCCCGCGACGAGCTGGTTGACGGCCTTGTCCAGCTCGGCCTTCGTCACCGGCGCGTCCTGCATCCGCTTCAGTTCGGCGAGCAGCGCGCGCTCGCCCTCGGCCGGCTGCTTGCCGCCGGCGAGGATGGCGCCGAGGACGAAGAGCCCCACGTCCTGCCGCAGGTTCGCGCTGCCGAACGCCTCGGCCGCGAGCTGCTGCGTGTAGACGAGCGACTGGTAGAGCCGGGACGACTCGCCGCTCGACAGGATGGCCTCGGCCACGCGCAGCGCGTCGGCGTCGGGGTTCGACACCGGCGGCGCGAGGTACGTGATGGCGACGGCCGGCAGCGGCACGTTCGGGCCCGTCTCGCTGAAGCGCCGCTCGGCCCTGCGCTCGGGCTCCCGGGCGGTCACGCGCGGGATGGCCGCCGGCGGCCTCGGAATCCGCGCGAAGTACTTGTCCACCCACGCGTCGAGCTGCGCCTGGTCGAAGTCGCCGACGACTATCAGCACGGCGTTGTCTGGGCGGTAGAAGGTCTTGTGGAAGGCGCGCACGTCTTCGAGCGTGGCGGCGTCGAGGTCTTCCTTGCTGCCGATGGTCGGGCGCTTGTAGGGGTGGACGGCGAACGACAGCTTGTCGATCGCGTAGAAGAGGCGGCCGTAGGGCGGCGCGAGCACGCCTGAGTTGAACTCCTCCTTGACGACGTCGCGCTCGCTCGGGAAGTTCTTCTCCGTGACGTTGAGCGAGCCCATGCGGTCGGCCTCGGCCCACAGCAGCGTCTCAAGATAGTTCGACGGGACGACCTCGTAGTAGTTGGTCACGTCGTCCGAGGTCGAGGCGTTGTTCCACCCGCCGACGTCCTCCGTCAGCCTGTCCATCATCTCGTCCCGCATGTTCTTCGTGGACTTGAACATGAGGTGCTCGAAGAGGTGCGCGAAGCCGCTGCGCCCCTCGGGGTCGTCCTTCGAGCCGACCTTGTACCAGACCTGGATGGCGACCGTCGGGCTCGAACGCTCCTGCGCGCTGTAGACCACGAGGCCGTTGGCGAGCCTGCGCTCCTTGAAGTTGATGGGCGGCACGCGCGTCTGCGCCGACGCCGCCTGCCGCCGCGAGCCCGCCGCCAGGGCGAGCCCGCACAGGACTAGGAAGACTGCCGTTCGTCGAAGCATCTCTGAAGCTCCTCTGGTTTCCGGGGCGGGGGGTTTTCTGCGCGCCGCGCGGGAGAGTCGTGCGCGTGCTTGGATGCCCGCCCCGCGAATGTTTGTTGTACGTAAAAGGGGGCCCTCTGCTCGCGCGCCGCGGCGCGCCCGGTGTGGGGGGGGGCCGCCCGCGCCTCGTCCGTTCCGGCCAATGTTTACGCGCCCGGCGCGCGCTATGTTTCCCCGCGGCCCGCCCCGCGCGCGATTTTCAGCCCCCCCGGCGCGACTTTCGTCCAAGCCCCCGCCGCGGCGTACGCGGAACTGGATTTCGCCCCCCAATTCTTTGCCCGTGCAAATAATCTAATATAGAATCTGCGGCGGTGGCGAACGCGCCGGGCCGTCGCTTGTCGAGAGGGGCGGCCGCCGAGGCGCTCGCCACAGTTTGGTCTTGGGGCTCTCAAACGTGTCCATGGCTGGCGGTCTCGTCGTACACATCTCGCACGGTCGCGAGCGCCACACGGAGGTGCTCTCGCAGGAGCGCGTCCTCATCGGGCCGGGCGAGGGCTGCCACATCCGCCTCGGCTCCGACCTCCTCTCCGATTCGAGCGTCATGCTCGAACTCGCGCGCCAGAACGACCACTTCCGCGTCAGCGAGTTCGACCCCGAAATCGGCGTCACGCACAACGGGCGGCCGCTCGCGCGCGGCGCGCGGATAGAGGACGGCGACGAGCTGCGCTTCGGCGCCTTCGACGTCGTCATGCAGTTCTTCCCCGTCGGCGCGCTCCCGGCCGTGGCCGCCGCCGGCCGCCGCGCCAGCGTCGCCCCCTTCATCGAGCAGGCCGCCATCGAGGCCGCCGCCACCGCGCGCCGCGACGACGCCAAGGTCTTCCTCCGCGAGTTCACGCGCGAGCTGCTGCGCGAGATCAACTGGAGCACGAAGATAGTTTCGCTCTTCATCGTCGTCTTCACCCTCGGCGGCGTCTTCTACCTCGGCAACGCCGTCTACAAGGAGCTGAAGCGCGGGCGCGAGCTGATTGACAAGCAGAACGAGCAGTTGGCCGCGCAGCAGCGCCAGCTCGAACAGGTCGGCGCGCAGTTCGGCGACGTGGACCGCCGCAACCAGGAGATCATCAACAGCCTCTCGCTGGCGCCGCGGCTGCGCAGCGAGTTCGGCAACGGCGTCTGCCTCATCGCCGGCTCGTACATGCTCTTCGAGCCGGGGACGGGCCGCCCCATGCGCTACCCCGAGGCGCAGGCGGGCGAGGAGGGCGAGGCGGCGCAGGCGGCCGGCGAGCAGCCGCTGCTGACGCCCGAGGGCAACGGCCCGCCCTTCATCCGCGACTTCGTCGGCACGGCCTTCCACGTCGGCTCGGGCTACGTCGTCACCAACCGCCACCTCGCCGTCGAGCCGTGGACGGCCGACGAGGGCGTCGCCTCGCTCAGCCAGAGCGTGCGCGGGCAGTTCCGCGTCACGCGCATCGTCGCCTTCTTCCCCGGCGTCCGCCACCCCTTCGTCGTGCGGCTGCGCCAGACGACGGCGCGCGAAGACCTCGCCGTCGGCACGCTCGAAGCCAGGGAGTTGCCGGCCTCCCTGCCCGCGCTCCCGCTCGACAAAGACCCGGACACGGCGATGATCGGGGGCACGGTCGTCATGATGGGCTACCCGAGCGGCCAGGACCGCCTGATGGCGACCATCCCCGAGGCCGAGGCGCGCTCGCTGCGCGAGCGCTGCGGCGCGTCGGTCGAGACGCTGCTCTCGTGCCTCTCCGACCGCAGCTACATCAAGCCGCTCACCACGCAGGGGCACATCACGGACTTGCAGGGGCGCAACATCGTCTACGACGCGCGCAACGCCGTCGGCGGCTCGGGCTCGCCGCTGTTCGGCCCGAAGGGGCGCGTCATCGGCGTCAACTTCGCGACCTTCACGGAGATGGCCGACCAGAACTACGCCGTCCCCATCAAGTACGTCTACCCGCTGCTCGAACGCGCCGGGTGGAAGCCGGCCGAGCCGCCCGACGACCAGCAGAACTCGAACGCCAACGCCGCCCCGCCCGCCGCCCAGCCGCCGCGCGACGCCCCCGCGAACGCGAACCGCCCCCGCTGAATCTCCCGCGGGTTGTGACGCTTAACCCACTGTCACAGACGGTTTTGACAGGGGCGCCGCCGCTCCGCTACTCTCGCAGCTTTAGGTCGGCGGCGCTTTCGCAGGCTAAAGGCGCGCGCCGCACTTTTTTAGGGAGACTTCGCCGAACCTTGTCCGCCCCAGCCGCAGGCGCCGCCACGACCGCCGCCGCCGCCGCCGCCCGCCCCGAAGCCTTACGGGGGCGCGACGCGCGCGCGGCGGGCCGCGCCGTCGTCGTCGGCGCGCTGGCGCTCTTCCTGCTGGCCGGGCTGGGACTGCGCGCCTACAGGCTCGGGGCCGAGAGCCTGAGCGAAGACGAGCTGAACAAGGTGCGCGCCGTGGCCGAGTACCGCGAGAAGGGGTTGACGCCCGCCAACGGCGAGCACCCATTCCTGATGAAGGCGCTGCTGGCGGTCAGCATCGTCGCCGCCGAGAACTGGAACTCGACCGCGGCCGCGCGCGGGGACGCGCGGCTGCGGGTCTCGACCGAGGCGGCCGCCCGCCTGCCCGGCGCGCTCCTCGGCGCGCTGACGGCGCTCCTCATCTTCCTCGTGGCGCGCGAGCTTTTCGGGACGGGGGTCGCGCTCGTGGCCGCGGCGCTGTGGGCCTTCGACCCGGCGGCCGTCGGCTTCAACCGCATCGCCAAGGAGGACAGCTTCCTCGTCTTCTTCTTCCTGCTCGCCAACGTCTTCTGGCTGCGCGGGCAGAAGGTGGCCGAGGCGGGCGGGAGCCGCAGGCCCGAGCCCTTCTACTGGGCGACGGCCGCGGCCTTCGGCGCGATGATGGCGTCGAAGTACGTGCCGCACTTCCTCGCCATCAGCGGCGCTTATTACTACGCCTTCCAGGGCGTCAGCGCGACGCGCTGGCGGATGGGCAAGAAGAAGTGGCTCGTCTGGTTCGCGGTGATGGGCGTGGCCTTCGTCGTCTTCAACCCGACCATCCTGCTGCCGGGGACGTGGCACGAGATGCGCACCTTCGCGGGCGAGAAGCGCATCGGCCACGACGCCTACGAGTTCATGGGGCAGCTCTACCGCAACCAGATGACGCTGTGGCTGCGGGGCTCGCCCTGGTACTTCTACTACGTCTTCATGGGGGTGAAGCTGCCGCTGCCCGCGGTCGCGGGCTTCCTGGTCGGCCTGCCTCTGCTCTTCCGCCGGCGGCTCGGCGACGGCCGCTACTTCCTTCTCTTCTGGCTCTTCTTCTGGTTCTTCCCCTTCACCTTTCTCGGCGGGAAGTTCACGCGCTATTTCACGTTCGCGCTGCCGGCGGTGCTGATGACGGCGGCCGTGGGCGTCCACTACGCCGCCGGGCTCCTGGGGCGGCTCGCGGCGCGCGCGCGGGAGTCGCCCGGCGACCGGCGGGCGGCCTTCGCGCGCGCGGCGCTGGCGGCGTTCGTCGCGGCCTGCTCGCTCTATGGCTCGGCGACGGCCGCGCCGCACTACCGCCTCTACACCAACGCGCTCGGCGGCGGTCACGCGCGCGCGGGCAGTTACTTCCCGCACGACGAGTTCTACGACGCGAGCACGGGCGACGTGGCCGCGGCCGTCGCGCGGCTGGCCCCGCCCGCCGCGCGCGTGGCGAGCGAGACGCCCGAACTGCTCGCCTACTACGTGCGGCGGGCGGGGCGCGAAGACCTGCGCTCGGCGTCGCTCTCGGACCCGGCGGCGCTGCGCGAGTTCCGGCCCGGCGACCTTGTGGTCGTCGCGCGCGGCCGGCGCTACTTCAGCAACGACGAGCTGACGCGGCGGCTCGCCGAGGCGTCCGAACCGGCGGCCGCGCTCTCGCTCGGCGGCGTCCCTTCGGCGCGCGTCTACGCGCTCGACGCCGGCACGGCCGGGCTGCTGACCGGGGAGGCCGGCCGCTAGGCCGCCGGCGATTCGGGGGCAACAGCCGCCGCGCCCCCCCGCATCGCACGGCGGGCGAAAGGCGTGCGTGGCTCGCACGTCGGTCGTATCAGGCGGGCGCCGGTTCGCGTGACTCGTCGGCGCCGCGGGAACGCCGGTTGCTCTTTCTTCGCCGCGGGGCTTTGCGGGGCGGGGGCGCCGCAGGATTTCGGCTCCCGCGGGGGCGGCCGGCGCAGCCTTCTCGCTCCGGGTGGAGCTTTCGCCTTAACGACAGGGGACGCCAGAGGAAAATGAAGAACGTTCCAAGGAAGCGGCGCGCGCGCAAGGCGTTGGCCCTCGCGCTGACGCTCCTGACCCTCGCGGGTCTGGCGCCGCCGCCCGCGGCGCGCGCGCAGATAGCGCCCGCGCTCAAGAGCGAAGACACGCTGCCGCGCAAGCCCGAAGGCCCCGCGCCCTTCCGCATCGAGACGCTGCCCGTCGGCCGCGACGCGCAGCTTTTGACCGTCTTCGGCAGCCTCGACGGGCTCAAGCCCGACTCGGCCGGCGCGGGCCCGGAAGTCCCGCTCGTCAGCATCCTGCGCGACACGCTCGGCGACGCCGACCCCGAGAACGACCGTCTGCGCTACGTCTGGATGCTCACCTACACGCGGCCGACCGCGCTCCAGCGCGTCGCCTCGGCCGTCCCCTTCCTCTACGGCCGCGTCGGCGCGAAGCGGGGCGCGAAGGGCTTGCCGCCGCACGTCATAGACCTCTCCGACCCGGGGCGCGACGTCTGGCGGCGCTTCATGTGGCTGGCGCTCCAGAACGTCGTCTTCAACCCCTACGGGCTGGCCGCCAGGGCTTCGACCGGCGCGCTGCGCCGCAACTCCGACAACTACCGCCAGGCGCACATCCTGCGCGCGCTCGCCATCCTTTCGCTCTACGAGGCCGAGACGGGCGCCGAGTCGGCCTTCACGCCGTCCGAGTCGGCCGAGATACAGGCGCGGCTGATGCTGACGGGCAAGACCTTCGGCGGCCTCGTTGACGACGCCTACCTCGACGAAGTCCTGCGGCGGCAGAACACGCAACTGCTCGACACGCGCGGCCACAACTGGGAGCTGCTGCGCCAGCGCGCCGAGGCCGAGGGGCTCTACTTCGAGCCGCTGCTGATGCCCGACGGCTCGGCGACGCACGCGCTCGTCTACGTCGCCCGCGAGGACCTGGCGCGGAACAGGGGGCGCAAGTTCGGCGGCCGCTTCCTCAACGTCAGGAGCCCCTGGGACGACTCGCGCCTCGCGCGCTGGGACGGCCACGTCGAGACGCGCCACCTCGACGCGGAGAACCGCCCCGCCGCCCCGGGCGCCGAAGGCGCGCGCCGGGTCGAGTTGATTCCGCTGGCGCTCTACGGGCTCGACTTCCCGAAAATCCCTGCGCTGCTCGTGGACTTCCGCGACCGACTCAACCCGAAGCGGCGCGAGATGTCGCACCGCGTCATCGAGGACGTGGCGCGCAACGTCCTCTCGCTCTCGCGCTACGGCGACGTGCACTACTTCCTGGGCCGCACGGTCTTCGACTTCGTCACGGGCCGCCGCGGCATAGACGTCAACCAGCCGACGCGCCTGCGCGCCTACTCGCAGCTCAAGCTGCTGCTCGCGCTCGACCGCACGCTCGACCGCGACCTGCGCGACGAGATAGGCGCGCGCGTCGAGAGCGTCTCGCTCAACCCGCTCGAGAACGACCTGGAAGCCGAGGCGCGGCTCGCGCGCCAGCAGTACGCCGCGCTGGTCGCCGCGTCGCGGCGGCCCGACGGCCTGCCCGCGCGGCTCGACCGCGACCGGCGCGAGGAGATGACGCCGCTCGAACATGGCAGGGCGGGGCGCGTCCTGCTGCGCTTCGCCAACGTCCTGAGCCTCGGGCTTTACAGGCACCGCGAGGCGGCGGCGCCCGAGGCCGTGCGCGTCGCGCTCGACGGCGAGCGCCGGCTCGCCTACCACAAGCGGTTCCTCGAACAGGCGGCGAAGTCCGCGCCCGTCGTCGAGGTCGTCTGGGACGTAGAGGACGTGCGGCGCAGCCTGCGCTACGTCGCCGGGGCGGGCGCGCGCGGCGACGCCGGCGCGGCCCGCGCCGCGGCGAAGGTCTTCGAGCGGACGCGCGACCCGGAGGCGCGCCGGCTCGCGCTCGAATGCCTCTACCGCATAGACAACGAGGCCGCCAAGAGCGCGCTGCTGCGCATCTACAACTCGCCGGGGCTCGACCCCGAGCTGCGCCGGCTGACGGCCGAGCACCTGCGCAACGCCCTGCGCGAAGAGCAGCGCATCGCGCCCGGGGACGCGCGCGCCATCCTCGCCGCCGTCGGCCGCTGAGGCGGCGCTTTGAGTTGGCGCCGTCTGTGGGGATAATCAGCGGGTGCATTCAGGTTCATCAAAGTCGGCCGGCAGCAGGGCCTTCGTCCGCCGCCTCGGGCTAGCGCGCCTTCTCGCGCGCCTTCTCGCGGGGCTGCTGCTGTGTCTCGCCGCGCCGGCCTCGGCCGCGCCGGCGAAGCGGCTGGTCGTCGTCAAGGTGGACGGGCTGCCGCACGACACGGTCGAGCGCTTCGTGCGCCGGCGCGACCCGCGCACCGGCAGGAGCGTGCTGCCGTGGTTCGAGCACGTCTTCTACGAGCGCGGCGCGCGCCTCGAAAACTTCTACGTCCGCGGGATGAGCCTGTCGGGCCCTTCGTGGTCGCTGCTCGACACGGGGCAGCACCTGCAGATTAAGGGCAACGTCGAGTTCGACCGCTACACGCTCCACTCCTACGACTACCTGAACTTCATCCCCTTCTGGGTCGCCAACGTCGGCGGCGCGCGTGTGGACATGCCCGGCGCCGAGCTGCTCGACGAGGTCGGCGTCCCGCTGCTCGCCGACGCCTACCCGTACGACGAGCGCTTCGTCAGCTTCCAGCTCTACCAGCGCGGCGCCCGCTGGACGACGCTCCAGCGCGGGCTCCAGAACAAGTTCGCGCGCCCGCCGCGCGAGGTGTTCGACGAGTGGCAGCTCGGCATCGGCGGCCGCGACATCCTCAACGAGCAGCAGGAGCGCGAGCTGATAGAGAAGCTGGGCGACCCGAAGGTGCGCTACCTGGACTTCTACACGACCGACTTCGACCACGCCGCGCACCACAACCGCGACGAGGCCACGCAGCTCGACGCCCTGCGCGAACTAGACGCCTTCGTCGGCCGCGTCTGGACGACTATCCAGAAGACGCCCGAGGCCGCCGACACCGCGCTCGTCCTCGTCTCCGACCACGG
>DASVUF010000157.1:0-3321 GCA_036387195.1 Pyrinomonadaceae bacterium
CCCCCCGCCGGAAAACCGCGCGGGCGGCCCGCGCCGCCTATCCGCCGGCGATTCGTGAGCGGCCGCTCGTCGCTCACTTATCGCTTGTCACTTATCACGGCTTGGTTTATCTTGTAGCCCCGTGAATCACACGGGCTCACCTGCTTCCAAACCCGCGGTCGTCGCCATCATCCCCGCACGCTACGCTTCGAGCCGCCTCCCCGGAAAACCGCTGCTGCCGATTCAGGGCCGCCCGATGGTCGTCCACGTCGTCGAGCGCGCTCTGGCGGCCCCGTCCGTCTCGCGCGCGGTCGTCGCCACCGACGACGCGCGGATTTTCGAGGCCGTCACGGCCGCCGGCCACGAGGCCGTGATGACGAGCGCGGCGCACGCCTCGGGCAGCGACCGGCTCGCCGAGGCCGCCGGGGCGATTGACTGCGAAGTCGTCGTCAACGTGCAGGGCGACGAGCCGCTCATCTCGCCCGAGACAATCGAGCGCGCGGTCGCCGCGCTGCTCGAAGACGAGGGCTCGGACGTCTCGACCACCTCGGAGCCCTTCGAGAGCGCGGCCGACGTTCTGAGCCCGGACGTGGTGAAGGTGGTGGCCGACGCGCGGGGCCGCGCGCTCTACTTCTCGCGCTCGCCCGTGCCTTACCCGCGCGAGGCGGCGCGCCGCCACGGCTCGCTCGCCGCCGCGCTGGCGGCCGAGCCCGCGCTGCTCTCCTCCTTCCGCAAGCACACGGGGCTTTATGTTTACCGCCGCGCCTTTTTGTTAGAATACGCCCGCTGGCCGCAGACGGCGCTCGAACGCGCCGAATCGCTCGAACAACTGCGCGTTCTCGAACGCGGGCACGCCGTCCGCGTCGTCGAGGCCGCCGCGCCCTCAATCGGCGTGGACACCGAAGAAGACCTCCGGCGCGTGCGCGAGCTGCTGGAGAAGGCTCAGGGCCGAGAGCCCGGCGCGCGGGGTTAGTGGGCACGGGGCCGGCCGGCCTTCGACCCCGCCCGCGGACTTTCGGCCCCGGAAGGAAACATGGGCGACTGGATAGGACTCGGCGTCTTCGTGCTCGTCGTCTCGGGCGCGCTCTTCGGCCTCTCGCGCCTGGGGCGTCGGCCTGAGCCGCTGACGGCCGAGGAGTACGAGCGCCGCGTCGCCGAGGCGAAGGGCGCGGCGCGCTCGATGGCGGCGGCCGGCCTCGGCGGGCTCGACAAGTTCGTCAACCCCAGGGCCGCGCAGGCCATCGAGGTGCAGAGGGACTTGAAGGCCGGCTTCTACGACGACGAGGAGAAGGAGGGCGAGGGCGCCGAGCCGGGCCGCAGGCCCGCCGGCGCCCGCCGCCCGGGGGCGCGCGAGACGGTGCGGACTGACGAAGAGGGGAACGATGCCTAAATACATTTTCGTGACGGGCGGCGTGGTTTCGAGTCTGGGGAAGGGGCTGGCGGCCTCGTCCATCGGGTGTCTGCTGGAGGCGCGGGGCCTGAGCGTCACGTGCATCAAGCTCGACCCCTACATCAACGTTGACCCGGGCACGATGTCGCCGTTCCAGCACGGCGAGGTCTTCGTCACCGACGACGGCGCCGAGACAGACCTCGACCTCGGCCACTACGAGCGCTTCACGCACGCGCGCCTGTCGCGCGCCAACAACTGGACGACGGGGCGCATCTACCTCTCGGTCATCGAGAAGGAGCGGCGCGGCGACTACCTCGGCAAGACCATCCAGGTCATCCCGCACATCACGGACGAAATCAAGCGCGCCGTGCGCGCCGTCGCCGAGAAGGACTCGCCCGACGTGGTCATCGTCGAGATAGGCGGCACGGTGGGCGACATCGAGTCGCTGCCGTTCCTCGAAGCCATCCGCCAGATGGGGAACGAGGAGCGGCAGAACGGGCAGAACGGCGCGGTCTTCGTCCACCTCACGCTCGTCCCCTACATCGCCGCCGCCGGCGAGCTGAAGACGAAGCCGACGCAGCACTCGGTGCGCGACCTGCGCGAGATAGGCATCGCCGTGGACATCCTGCTCTGCCGCTCCGACCGCACGCTCTCGCGCGACATCCGCTCGAAGATAGCGCTCTTCTGCAACGTCAAGGAGCAGGCCGTCATCGCCGCGCAGGACGTGGCGACCATCTACGAGGTGCCGCTCGCCTTCCACGAGCAGGGGCTCGACGACCAGATAGTCGCCGCGCTCGGGTTGCAGGACCGCGCGCCCAACGCCGACCTGACGCGCTGGCGCGAGCTGGTCGCCACCATCCGCGACCCGTCGAAGGGCAGCGTGACGGTCGGCATCGTCGGCAAGTACGTCGAGCTGGAGGACTCCTACAAGTCGCTGCGCGAGGCCCTGACGCACGGCGGCGTGGCGAACAACCTGCGCGTGGACGTGCGCTGGGTCGAGTCCGAGGGCCTGATGGACGACGACTACGAGGAGGGGTTGAGAGACTTCGACGCCATCCTCGTCCCCGGCGGCTTCGGCAAGCGCGGCGTCGCCGGGATGATCCGCGCCATCTCCTACGCGCGGCGGACGCGCACGCCCTACTTCGGCATCTGCCTCGGGATGCAGACCGCCGTCATCGAGTACGCGCGCGCCGTCTGCGGCCTCGCCGGCGCCGACTCGACCGAGTTCGACCCCGAGACGCCGCACCCGGTCATCTTCAAGCTGCGCGACCTCGTCAACGTCGAGGAGCTGGGGGGCACGATGCGGCTCGGCGCCTGGACGTGCCGGCTGGCCGAGGGGAGTCTGGCGCGCGAGGTCTACGGCGGCCGGGGCGAGGTCAGCGAGCGCCACCGCCACCGCTACGAGTTCAACCCCGAGTTCCGCGCGCGGCTCGAAGCCGCCGGGCTCGCCTTCAGCGGCGTCTCGGAGGACGGCCGCTTCGTCGAGATGGTCGAGCTGCCGCGCGACGTCCACCCCTGGTTCCTCGGCTGCCAGTTCCACCCCGAGTACAAGTCGAAGCCGCTCGCGCCGCAGCCGCTGTTTGCGTCTTTCGTCCGGGCGGCGTACCGTAACCGCATGCGCGACGAGACGGCGGTCGAGGGCGCGCCGGCCGGCGAGCCCGCCGCGCCGGAGCGCGCCACGGCGCTGGCCGGCGACGACTGAGAAGAAACCCGACAGGAGGCTTAATCCGTATGAGCGAGGACTTGGGACTGGGGACGATGACGGGCGAGCACGAGGCGGTGAAGCCCGAGGTCGAGAGCCCGAACACGAAGATTCACGGCGAGCCGCCCGAGGGCTCGCCCATGCCCGGCGCCGAGAGGCAGGAGCCCGCGGAGGTCAAGTCGGAGGTCAATCCCAACACCGAGTGAGCCGCGGGCCTGCCTTCGCGGGCGGGAAGCGGGGGGGGGGGGGG
>DASVUF010000158.1:0-8550 GCA_036387195.1 Pyrinomonadaceae bacterium
GAAGGGGAGGAGCGCGACGGCCGGCGCGCGGCGCTTGACGCCCGCCTCGACCGCCCGCCTGTCCTCGCCGCCGGCCGACGGGCCGCGCCGGCTGTAGCCGAAGTAGCGGAGCGTCAGGCGCTCGCCGGTCTGGAGGATGACGGGCGTCGTCCGGTATCCGTTCCCGCCGCCGCGCGAGGAGAAGCGCTCGGTGTAGCCGTGCACGTCGTCGCCCGAGGAGAGGACGGTGCCGGGTGCGCCGCGCGCGACGACCACGACGGGGACGGAGCCGGCGCCGTCGTCGCGGTCGGGGGACTGCGGGCCGCCGGCGTCCGCCGGCTCCGTGACGGAGAGGTTGAAGGCGCCGGGGGCGGCGGCCTCGAAGGTCGCCTCGTAGGTGACTGTGTAGCCGAGCGCGCGGTGCGGGCTGTAGGTGGCGCGGCGGCCGACGTACTTCATGTACTTCTCGGCGGGGTTGAAGACGGGCTCGCGGAAGAGGGCGCCGTCCGTCGCGTCACGGAGGCGCATGGCGGAGGCGGCGTCGCCGGGCGCGAAGGGGCGCGCGGCGATTGAGAAGACGTGCCCCGTGTGCTCGTTGACGAGGACGGGGAGGATGAGGGTGTCGCCGACGCAGACGAAGTTGTGGCGCGCGCGGCGTTCGCACCCGCGGGGGCCGACGCGGACGAGCGTCCGGTGCTCGACGAAGGTGTAGAGCGGGTCGTGCGGCCTGACGCGGTCTGTGTACCTGTACTTATAGGTCACGTCGAACTCGCCGGGCCGGCGGGCGCGCAGGTGCGCGAGCCAGTAGAGCCCGCCGCCGTGCCAGTCCGAGCGGCGCGCGAGTCGTTCGCGCGTGACCTCGAAGTCGTCGCCCAGCGTCGCGGCGAGCGCGCGCCGCATCCGCGCCGCCTCGGCCGCCTGCGCCGAGGTCGGCTCGAACCTCTTCCCGCGTTCTCTCCGCGCTCCGGCGGCGTCCGCGGCGGCGCACAAACAGAGCGCGGCGAGGAGCGGAAGGAGGCGCGACCGCTTCGGCCCCCGCGTGTTCTTCGTGAGCATCATCGCGTGTCCTTTATGAGCACCGCGTGTCCTTATATGAGCCTCGCGCGTTCTTTATGAGCATCAACGCGCGTTCTTCGTGAGCATCAACGCGCGTTCTTCGTGAGCATAATATAGTCCGGCGCGATTGCGGCCGGGTCGGAACCGCCTGCCGCCGCGGCGTCGGAGCCGCCTGCGGCGGCGGGCGGTTTCTACGAGGCCCGCGTCATCCGGGCTATCAGAGGGGCGCGCGCCGGCGCGTGCGGCCCCGACTTTTTTCCCGGCTTTGAACGCCCCGGCGCGGGCGGTCTTGCGCCGGGGCGAGAAGGTTGTTGCAAAGGGCGCGGCTCTTATCCTATCCTCGCACGCGTTCAGCCCCGGACGGGCGCCGCCGCTCTTATCGTTCTTCTCCGAGACACATGTTGACAGTCGGGACGGAATGGCTCATCGAGGCGTCGGGGTGCGACGCGGAGGCGCTGCGCGACGTGGCGCGCCTGCGCGCGGTCTTCGCGCGCGCCGTCAGCGAACTCGGACTGCGCGTCGTGGGCCGGCAACTCTGGCACAAGTTCCCCGGCGAGGGCGGGGCCACGGGGCTCGTCATGCTGACCGAGTCGCACCTCGCCTGCCACACCTACCCGGAGTTCGGCGTCGCCACCTTCAACCTCTACTGCTGCCGCGAGCGCGCCGAGTGGCCCTGGGCCGAGCGGCTCGGCGAGATGCTCGGCGCGGCCGAGGTCAGCGTCCGCAGCCTCAGCCGCGAGACGCGCGCCGCGGGCGGGGCCTCGCCGCGGACGCCGGCGCGCGGGGGTGAAGCCTGATGGCGCTTCAGGCAGGCTGCCCGGCGTGCGGCGCGCAGGTGATGTTTAAGACGGGCTCGTCCGTCGTGGTCGTCTGCGAGTACTGCCACTCGGTCGTGGCGCGCACCGACCGCGGGCTCGAAGACCTGGGCCGCGTCGCGGACGTGGCCGAGTCGGGCTCGCCCCTGGAGGTGGGCTTGCGCGGCGTCTACATGGGCGTGGCCTTCGAGCTGACGGGGCGGGCGCAGCTCGGCCACGCGGCGGGCGGCTTCTGGGACGAGTGGTACGCCGCCTTCGCCGACGGCCGCTGGGGCTGGCTCGCCGAGGCGCAGGGGCGCTTCCTGCTCACCTTCCAGATTCAAGTGCCCTCGCCCAAGGCGCTCCCCTCGTTCGACTCGATCCAGCTCGGCCAGCAGGTCTGGGCCATCCCCGCCCAGCAGCCGCCCGTCGTCGCCGAGAAGGGGACGGCGCGGGCGCTCGCCGCCGAGGGCGAGATTCCATACCGGCTCACGCCCGGCGAGACGTACGCCTACGCGGACCTCTCGGGCGCGGGCGGCGTCTTCGGCACGCTCGACTACGGCGAGCAGCCGCCGCTCGTCTTCGTCGGCCGCGAGGTCAGCCTCGAAGAGATAGGGCTCGCGCAGGCGCGGCGCGCGACCGAGCGCGAGGCGCGGCGCGTCTCGGCCACGCAGTTGAGCTGCCCGCGCTGCGGCGGGCCGCTCGAACTGCGCGCGCCCGACCGTACGGAGCGCGTCGGGTGCCCCAACTGCGGCTCGCTGCTCGACGCGAGCGAGGGACGCCTGCGCTACCTGAAGACGCTCGAAAAGAAGGGCTGGGGCCAGTCCATCCCCGTCGGCGGGACGGCCGAGTTCGAGGGGCGCGACTTCACCGTCATCGGCTACATGGCGCGCAGCGTCGAGTTCGAGGGCGTGCGCTACGTCTGGCAGGAGTACCTGCTCTACGAGCCGGCGCTCGGCTTCCGCTGGCTGGTCGAGTCGGACGCCCACTGGAGCTACGTCAAGGCCGTCGCGCCCGGCGACGTGACGGAGTCCGACCGCCGCGCGCGCCACGCCGGGCGCGGCTACAAGATTTTTCAGAGCGCCGTGGCGCGCGTCGAGTACGTCGAGGGCGAGTTCTACTGGCGCGTCGAGGCGGGCGAGCTGACGCGCGCCACCGACTACGTCGCCGCGCCCTACATGCTCTCGAAAGAGGTCCCGGTCGTCCAGCAGGGGCGCGAGGGCGCCGCCATCTCGGCCGAGGAGATAAACTGGTCGCTCGGCCTCTACACGCCGGTCAAGGAGATAGAGCGCAAGTTCGGCGTCGAGCTGGCGCGGCCGCGCACGGTCGCGCCCAACCAGCCGTGGCGGCACAAGAGCATCTACGCCTACTGGGCCGTGCTCGTGGCGGCGGCCTTCGCCGTCGGCTTCGTGACGCTCGTCCTCGCGCCGCGCCGGACGGTCTTCAGGCAGACCTTCAACCTACAGGCGCAGGCCGCGCCCGCCGGCGCGCCCGCGCCCGCCTTCGCCGTGCCGACGCCGCGCCCCGGCGCCTCGGCCGCCGAGCTTCAGGAGTACGCGCGTCTGCGCGTCGCGCAGGCGACGGCCGCCGCGCAGGCCGCCGCGGGGGCCGCCGACGGCGGGAGCGAGAAGACGCAGGTCATCTTCACGGAGCCCCTGCAACTCGCCGGCGGGCGCAACGTGCGCGTGACGGGGCGCGCCAACGTGGACAACAACTGGCTCTACGTCGCGGGCGACCTCATCAACGAGGAGACGGGGCTCGTCCAGCAGTTCGACCTGCCGCTCGAGCACTACCACGGCGTCGAGGACGGCGAGTCCTGGAGCGAGGGCGACGCCGTGAAGGCCGACTACCTGTCGGCGCTGCCCGAAGGGCGCTACACGATGCGGCTCGAAGCGCAGTGGGAGAACTGGAACCAGTCAGCGCCGCCGCAGTTGACGCTGGTGGTCGAGCAGGGCGTGCCGCGGCCGCTGAACCTGCTGCTGGCGCTCGTCGCGCTCTCGGTCATCCCGGTCATCGCCGCGCTGCGCCACTTCAGCTTCGAGCGGCGGCGCTGGGCCGACAGCGCCTTCAACCCATACGCCTCCGGAGGTGACGATGACGACGACGGCGGCGACGACGACTGACGAGAAGACTTCGGCGGCGCGCGGCCTGCCGCTCTCCGGCGCGCGGCGCGCGCTCGCGCTCCTGCTCTGCCTGAGCTGCCCGCCGCTCGCGCTGGCGCAGGCCGGGGCGGAGGCGGCCCGCCGCCCGCAGCGGCCTGAGGAGACGGTGGACAGCGTGCTGACGGCGGCGGGCGCGCTCGCCATCGTCCGCCCGGAGCCGGACGGCGGCATGGAGATGGAGCTGCGGCTGAACGGCCGGAAGGTCGCCGACGTGGACGGGGCGTTGTACGCGGGCTTCAAGGCGCACTTCCGAGGGATGGACTCGGGCGAGGTGGTCGTGATGCGTGTGAGCGACGGCGGCTCGGGGTGCCCGGCGCAGTTCCGCCTCGTCCGCGTCGTGGACGAGTCGCGCGTGACGCTGACCGAGGAGTTCGGCGACTGCTCCGACTCGCCCGACATCACGCTCAGGCAGTTGCCCGAGGAGGAGCTGCTGTTCCGCTTCCCCGGCTTCTACCGGCTCATCGACGGCGAACAGCCCGGCTTCCGCAAACCGCCGCCGACGACGTGGGTCTACAGGAAGGGCGCGCTGCGTGAGCTGAAGCCGGCGGCGAAAAGGAGGGGTTGAGGTCGTGCTCGGCAAACTCTATCTCGTTCTGGGCGCGGGCGTGCTGCTGCTCTACGGGGCGGCGGCGTGGGGCGGCTGGGAGCTGACGACCTCGCCGCGGCAGACGCTGCCGGCGGACGTGCGCAACGCGCCCGGCGGCTACCGCTCTTTCCACTTCTGGCATTCCGGCTACCGCGGAGGAAAATGATGCTCAACCTGACACCCGCAGCGCGCGCGCTCGGCCTGGTCGTCAAGATGGAGGAGCTGGCGCCCGTCATCGTCACGACCGCCATCTTCACGGCCTTCGGCCTGCTCGTCTTCGGCGTCGCCTACATCATCATCGTCAAGGCCACGCCCTTCTCCATCCGCAAGGAGCTGGAGGAGGACCAGAACGTCGCGCTCGCCGTCGTCATCGCCGCCGTCATCATCGGCATCGCGCTCATCATCGCCGCGGCGATTCAGGGGTGAGCGGGCGGCGGGCGGCGGGCGGCGGCCGGCGGGCGGGGAATCGCCGCCCGGCCGGCGCCTCCGCCTTCCGCGTCAACGCCGGCCGGCGCCGCCGCCTTTCGCGTGACCGCCCGGCGGCCGTCCGCCGTCCGCCGTCTGCTGCTTTATGAACCGCACGCCGATACTCTTCCTCAACGTCCTGGTCATCGCGACCTGCGGGCTGGTCTACGAGCTGCTGGCGGGGACGCTCGCATCCTACGTGCTGGGCGACTCGGTGACGCAGTTCTCGCTCATCATCGGCATCTACCTGTTCGCGATGGGGGCGGGGTCGTGGCTCTCGCGCTTCGTCGAGGGCGGGCTGGCGCGCCGCTTCGTGGACGTGGAGCTGGCGGTGGCGGTGCTCGGCGGCTTCTCGGCGCCGCTGCTCTTTCTGACCTTCGCGCACCTGAGCTACTTCCACGTCGTGCTCTACACGCTGGTCTTCCTCATCGGCGCCGGCGTCGGGCTGGAGATTCCGCTGCTGATGCGGATTCTCAAAGACCACCTCGACTTCAAGGAGCTGGTCGCGCGCGTGCTGGCCTTCGACTACGCGGGCGCGCTCATCGCCTCGCTGCTCTTCCCCATCTTCCTCGTCCCGCGGCTCGGGCTCGTGCGCACGTCGCTGCTGTTCGGGCTGCTGAACGCGTGCGTGGCGCTGTGGGCGACGTGGCTGATGCGGCCGCTCATCGGGGGCGGGGTGACGCGGCTGCGCGCGCAGGCGGCGGTCGTGATGGCGCTTTTGGCCGTCTGCTTCATCAAGGCCGACGCGCTCACGTCGCTCGCCGAGGACGCGATGTTCGCCGACGACATCGTCTACTCGAAGACGACCCACTACCAGCGCATCGTCGTCACGCGCAACCGCGCCGGCTTCCAGCTCTTCCTCAACGGCAACCTCCAGTTCAGCTCGGCCGACGAGTACCGCTACCACGAGGCGCTCGTCCACCCGGCGATGGCGCTCTCGGCCGAGGGCGGCCGCCCCGCCCGGCGCGTCCTCATCCTCGGCGGCGGCGACGGGCTGGCGCTGCGCGAGGTGCTGAAGCACGCCGCGGTCGAGGAGGTGACGCTCGTTGACCTCGACCACGACATGACCGAGCTTTCGCGCCGCTTCGCGCCGCTGGCGCGCCTGAACCGCGGCGCCTTCGAAGACCCGCGCGTCCGCGTCGTCAACGAGGACGCGATGATCTGGCTCGAACAGGACGGCCCCGCCTTCGACGCGGCGCTGGTGGACTTCCCCGACCCGAACTCGTTCGCGCTGGGCAAGCTCTACACGACGCGCTTCTACCGGCTGCTCAAGCGGAGGCTGGCGCCCGAGGCGGCCGTCGCCGTGCAGTCCACGTCGCCGCTCTTCGCGCGCGCCTCCTACTGGTGCATCGTGCGGACGCTCGAAGCCGCCGGCTTCAGCGTGCGGCCGTACTACACGGCCGTTCCCTCGTTCGGCGTCTGGGGCTTCGCGCTGGCGCGACGCGCGCCCTTCGACGCGCCGGCGCGCGCGCCCTCGGTCGAGCTGAAGTTTCTGGACGACGACTCGCTGCGCGCGATGTTCATGCTCTCGGCCGACCTCGGGCCCGTCCCCGTGGAGGTCAACCGGCTCGACAACCAGTCGCTCGTCCGCTACTACGAGGCCGAGTGGCGGCGCTACGAGTGAAAGCCGAAAGGAGGCGCCGATGGATGCCCACGAGGGGAGTGAAGCCGCGGGCGGCGAGGAGCGCCCGCCCTCGCCCGCCGTCAGGGCGGTGATTCTGGGGGGCTTCGGGCTCAGTTGCGTCGTGAACCTGTTGCTCGGCCGCTGGGTGACGGCCGCCTTCTTCGCCGCCTCGGCGCTCTTCTCGCTGAAGGGGCGCGAGATAGAGGGCTGGCCGCGGCCGAGGCGCTACGCGGCCGTCGCCGCCTACCTCGCGCTCGGGGCCGCGATGCTCTTCGAGGCGTACCGGCAGGTGGGGCCGTCCCTGTGGCGGTAGGCGTGTGGGTTCGATGAGCGGACGCGGGCCGACGAGAAGGGAACTGCTGGCGGCGTTTCTCGGCGCGCCGTTCGCGATGGCCGCGTGCGGCGGCCGCCGCCGCGGCGAAGACGCGCCGCCTCTGCCGGAGGGCGAGGTGGTGGGCGCGTCCGACCGCCTCGGCCACATGCTGCGCGACGGGCTGCGGCCCGAGCCGGAGACGTGGGAGCGCGCCGCGGTGGTCATCGTCGGCGGCGGCGTGGCGGGGCTCGCGGCGGCGTGGAGGCTCCTGCGCGCGGGCTTCGAAGACTTCGTGCTGCTAGAGCTTGAGCCCGAGCCGGGCGGGACGGCGCGCTCCGGCAGCGCGCACGGGCGCGTGCCCTACCCGTGGGGCGCGCACTACCTGCCCGCCCCGCGCAGGGAGAACCGCGCGCTCGTCATGCTGCTCGACGAGCTGGGCGCGCTCGAAGGCGCGGACGCCGAAGGCCGGCCAATCGTCGCCGAGCAGTTCCTCTGCCGCGACCCCGAGGAGCGCGTCTTCTACCGCGGCCGGTGGTACGAGGGGCTCTACCTGCACGCGGGCGCGGACGCCGAGGACGCGCGCCAGCTCCAGCTCTTCAACGCGGAGGTTGACGCCTGGGCGGCGTGGCGCGACGCGCGCGGCCGCCGCGCCTTCGACATCCCCGTCGCGCGCTGCTCGGACGACGCCGAGGCCGCGGCGCTCGACCGCGTCTCGATGGCCGAGTGGATGCGCGCGCGCGGGCTGACCTCGGCGCGGCTGCGCTGGCTGGTGGACTACGCGTGCCGCGACGACTACGGGCTGACGGCCGACGAGGCGAGCGCGTGGGCCGGGCTCTTCTACTTCGCGTCGCGCATGGAGGGGCCGGGCGCGGAGGCGCAGTCTCTCATCACGTGGCCGGAGGGCAACGGCCGCCTCGTCCGCCACCTTTACGAGCAGGCGCGCGGCCGCGTCCGTTTGGGCCTCGCCGTCGCGGACGTGCGGCCGGCGGGCGCGACGGCGGGCGGCGGCGCGGGCGCGTTTGACGAAGCGCGCGCTGAAGGGGGCGGGGGGGGCGGCGTCGAGGTCGTCGCCGTGCGCGGCGAAGGGGGCGGGGCGGTGGGCTTTCGCGCGGGGCGGGTCGTCTTCGCCGCGCCGCAGTTCATGGCGAGACACCTTTTGAAGACGTACCGCGAGGGCGCGTGTCCGCCCCACGTCGCCGAGTTCGAGTACGGCTCGTGGATGGTCGCCAACCTCTTCCTCTCGGACAGGCCGCGCGCGGGGCACGGCTTCCCCGAAGCCTGGGACAACGTGCTTTACGAGAGCCCTTCGCTCGGCTACGTCGTCGCCACGCACCAGCGCGGGCTGGAGCGCGGCGCGACGGTCTACACCTACTACTACCCCCTGACCGACGCCGGCCCGCGCGAGGCGCGCGCGCGCCTGCTCTCGGCCGGGCGCGACGAGTGGGCCGAGGTGGCGCTCTCCGACCTGCAGCGCGCGCACCCCGACATACGCCGGCTCACGCGCCGGCTGGACGTGATGCGCTGGGGGCACGCGATGGTGCGGCCGCGCGTAGGCTTCCAGTGGGGCGGCG
>DASVUF010000159.1:0-11927 GCA_036387195.1 Pyrinomonadaceae bacterium
CCGCCGCCGCCCGCGAGCGACGGCCGCGAAGTCAGCAGCCGCGCCCATTCGAGCGCCTCGGCCGGGAGCGGCGTCTCGTCCGCCGCCGCGCCGGCGTCCGGCTCAGGCCGCGCGGCGGCGCGCACGGGCTGCGCCTCGGCCTGCGTGGGACTCGCCGGGGCCTGCGTGGGACTCGCCGCGGCGGCCGGGTGGCGGGCTTCGGCCGTGGGACGCGAGGGCTTGTCCGCTGCGTGCGGCTCGGGGCGCGGGGGCGCGGGGGCTTCGGCCTTCGGCGTGACGGGCTGGGCGGCGGGCGCGGGCTGCGCGACGCGCTCGGCGGCGGGCGGCGCGACGGGCTCGGGCTTAGAGGCCGCCGCTTCGTGTTCGACTTCGGGCCGCGCGTCCGTCTTCGGCGCGGCGGCGTTCGCGGCGCCCTGCGCCGCCTGCGCCTCAAGCTCGCGCGCGGCGATGCGGAAGCGGTAGCGCTTCTCGCCGCCGGGGCCGTCGGCCAGCACGAAGCTGCCCTGCCGCGCCTCCGACGCGAAGCGCGCCAGCGTCTCGGCGACGCGGCGCGGGGCGTCGCCGCCCGCGTCCTCGTCCGTCAGCAGCAGCGCGGCGCACATCTCGCCCGGCGTCGCGTCGCGGCCGTCGAGCGAGAGCACGAACAGGCTCTTCAGAATCAGCCGCGCCTGGTAGCGTTGCATGACGGGCAACTGTCCGATGCAGCGCTCAGTCAGGTGGTCGTAGGTTTCGAAGACTTCCGACAGCTCGGGGACGCGGCGCAACTCCTCCTCGGTCGCGTCCAGGACCTCGTCGAGCAGCACGAGCGCGAGCGCCGGGCGCGAGGTGGCGCGCGCCGCCGCCCCGGCCGCGAACGGCAGGAACGCGAACCGCGGCAGGAAAAGCCGGACGCCCGAGGCCACCTCCGCCACCAGCGGGTGGACGGGGTAGACGGACGAGAAGCGCGACTGGCTCCAGTTGAACTCGTGGACCGTGGCGCGCAGCGCCTGGTAGATTTCGCGGAGCGTGTCGCCGACCTGCGGCTTCTTGCGCAGCACGAACTGGTCGGCCACGCGGTAGAGGTTCTCCGGGTCGAGGTAGTCTATGCGGTACGAGCCCGCCACGGCGACGTTCGCGCCGTCGGCGTCGGCGATGTCGTCGTCGAGCGCGAGCGCGAGGAAGACGTTCAAGTTGCGCGCCGCCGCCGCCAGCGAGCCGAGGACGGGGCCGTCGTCGCGCGCCACGCGCGCCGGGCGGTTGAAGGCCGTGTCTATGACGACGACCAGCGTCTCCTCGCCCGCGCGCGAGGCCGCGACGGCCAGCACCTCGGCCGGCTCGCGACTGGCCCACTGCGCCTCGCTCCCGCCGAAGAAGGACGCGAAGGTCGCCGCCAGCTCGTCGGCCAGAGTCGGCCGCGTCCCGCGCTCGACCCGCGTCACGAGGTAGCGCCGCCCGGAGAGCCGCCGCGCGCTCGCCAGCACGTGCGAGTCCTCGACGCCCTGCCGCAGACGCTCGGCCCCCGAGAGCGCGCCGAAGACCGCCAGCGTGTGGCTCTTCCCGACGCCGCGCGCGCCCGCCAGCGCGCGCGCCGCCCCCGTCCCCTGCGGCAGCTCCGCCAGCGCGTCCATCCAGCGCGCCAGCAGGTCGGACGTCACGTCCGTAAAGCGGTAGGCCGCCAGCGCCTGCGCGGGGTCTTCGGCGTAATTCCCCACCTGCTCGAACGACTGCGGCTCGACCAGGTCTTTGATCTTGTCCTGTATCCGTTTCATGGGCGCCCGGCGGGAAAGTAACTGGAAGAAAACAAGGAAAATAGCTGCGGCCGACCCTCAAGGCGGTTGAGGAAGGAGGGCATTTTGAATCTAGCACGCGGCCGCCGGCCGTGGCAACGTTTAAGTTTCCGCGCCCGCGCCGCCGCCGACGCGCCCCGGTTTTCGCTCCCGCGCCGGCCCCGCCGGCTGCTATAATCCACGGCGTTTCCCCTCGAACCGAGCCGGCCGCAACGCCTTCCGCGGGCCTCGGGCGGACACAACCAACGGCGACGCCGGCGGCATCAAAGGTTCGCGCCTTTCCGGGTCTACCCTTCGCCGACCGTCCGGCCCACCCCCGGACGGCGCTCCGCCGGCGCGGAGCGGGCGGCCGAGGGGCGTCCCGCGCGGGGCTTTCCGTCGAAGAGGTTTTACACATCCATCCGGCCACAGGCGTTGACAAGTTTTTTGGAGGCATACGTGATGCACTACAGACACTCCCGCCCGCTCACCGCGCTCGGGCTCATTATTAGCCTCTGGGCGGGCTCTCTCTCGGCCGTGGCCGCCCCCGCGCGGCGGCAGGACGCGCAGAAGCCGCAGACGGCCAGGCAGGACTCTTCCGCCGCGGATAAGAAGAAGGCCGGCGGCAAGGACGAGCAGATAGCCGCCGCCAACACCGCGCAGCCGCCGAGCGCCGGCAAGCCGCTCTCCGAGAAGGAAGACCCGCGGCTCATCGGCAAGCGCAAAATTAACGGCGGCTTCATCAACAGCATCAGCGGCGGGCTCGACAAGGAGGTCGCCCTGGGGCGCCAGCTCTCCGCCGAGGTTGACCGCCAGGCCAAGTTCGTTGACGACCCCGTCATCACCGAGTACATCAACCGCGTCGGCCAGAACGTCGTGCTCCACTCCGACGCGCGCATCCCCTTCACCATCAAGGTCATTGACTCCGACGAGGTCAACGCCTTCGCGCTGCCCGGCGGCTTCTTCTACGTCAACAAGGGGCTCATCCTCGCCGCCGACAACGAGGCCGAGGTCGCCGGCGTCATGGCGCACGAGATAGCGCACGTCACCGCGCGCCACGCGATGGAGAACCAGGCCAAGGGCATGCTCGCCGAAATCGGCCTGCTCGCCGGCTCCATCTTCCTCGGCGGCCTGGGCGGGATGCTCATCAACCAGGGCGCGCAGTTCGGCGCGCTGCTCGGCTTCATGAAGTTCAACCGCAACGCCGAGAGCGAGGCCGACACGCTCGGCGTCCAGTACATGTGGGCGGCCGGCTACGACCCGAACGCGATGTCCACGATGTTCGAGAAGCTGGCGGCCAAGAACAAGAAGAAGCCCGGCACCTTCTCGAAGCTCTTCGAGACGCACCCGCAGTCGGTTGACCGCATGGAGGCCACGCGCCAGCTCGTCGCGCGCTTCCCCGACAAGGAGGAGTACGTCCTCTCGACCTCGGAATTCCAGCGCGTCAAGGGGCGGCTGCTCCGGCTCTCGAACGCGCGCGCCTCTTCGGCGGGCGACATCGCCCCCGGCGAGGACGGCGCCCCCGGACGCCCGACGCTCAAGCGCCGCTCGCCCTCGGCCGACGAGACGGGCGCGCCCGCCGAAAGCTCTACGCCCGAGAAGAAGGACGACCGGCCGCAGCTCAAGCGCCGCGACGCCGACCCGCAGCCGCCGCAGCAGCAGACGCCGCCCGAGTAAAAAGGGGGCTTCTGACGGCCCGGCAAGTCCGACGAAGGCCCCCGGGTCTGCATGCAGGCCCGGGGGCCTTCGGTTTGAGGGGGCGGGTTTGAACTCGGCGAAAAAAGCGTTGCTGGTCGCGGCCGGGAGCCTCTGCTTGGGGCTCGCCGTCCTCGGGCTGTTCCTCCCGCTCCTGCCGACGACGCCCTTCCTCCTGCTCGCCTCCGCCTGCTACGTCCGCAGTTCCGAGCGCCTGCACAACTGGCTGATGGGGAACCGCCTGCTCGGCGGCTACATCCGCAACTTCCGCGAGCGCCGCGGCGTCCCCGTCCGCGCCAAGGTGACGACGGTCGTCCTGCTCTGGCTGCCGCTCCTCTACTCGGTCTACAGGCTCGACCTGTTCTGGCTGGAGGCCGCGCTCGTCCTGATGGGCGTGACGTGGAGCGTCATCGTCTTCAGGATGAAGTCGCCCGCGGCGGCCCCCGCCCCCGCGCGGCCCGAGGCGGACACTTGAGCGCGCCGCCGCCGCCGCGGCTTGACAACAAAAAGTTGGTTTCGTATTCTACCTGTTCGCGTTTTAGACGCTTAAGATAGAGAGAGTTATCTATGTCAACCTACTTCCCCAGCGGGGACGGACTCGCAGAGAATCGCAAGTGGTACGTGGTGGACGCGGCGGGCCAGACCGTCGGCCGCCTGGCGACCGAGGTGGCGCGCGTGCTGACGGGCAAGAACAAGCCGCAGTACACGCCCTTCCTCGACACCGGCGACCACGTCATCGTCATCAACGCCAAACAGGCCGTCTTCAAGGGGTCGAAGAACGACCAGAAGATGTACCACCATCACACGCTCTACCCGGGCGGCCTGCGCTCGATCTCGGTCAGGGACCAGTTCGAGCGCCACCCCGAGCGCGTCATCGAAATCGCGGTCAAGGGCATGCTCCCCAAGAGCAAGCTCGGCAAGGCGATGGCGAAGAAGCTGAAGGTCTACGCCGGCGCGGAGCACCCGCACGCGGCGCAGCAGCCCGAGCCGCTGGCCCTCAGCCCGCGCACGGCCGCGCAGAAGGCTTAAAGGCAGTAGTTTTCAGGTAAGGAAGAGGAAGCTGTGGCAGACATCCAGTACTACGGGACGGGGCGGCGCAAGACGGCGACCGCGCGCGTCTACCTCCGGCCGGGCGCCGGCGACATCCGCATCAACCGCAAGACCTTCGACGAGTACTTCCCCAACCAGGCGCTGCGGATGGTCATCCGCCAGCCGCTGACGCTCACCGACACCGCCGCCAAGTTCGACATCGTCGTCAACGTCGCGGGCGGCGGCCCGGCGGGGCAGGCCGGCGCGGTGCGCCACGGCATCACGCGCGCGCTGATGGAGTTCAACGCCGACCTCCGCCCCGCGCTCAAGGACGCCGGGCTCGTCACGCGCGACCCGCGCGCCAAGGAGCGCAAGAAGTACGGCCAGAAGGGCGCGCGCAAGCGCTTCCAGTTCTCGAAGAGGTAGTCCGGAGGCGGGCGGCGGGCGGTTCAGGCGGGGACGTCTTCCCCCTGTCGCCCGCCGCCCGCCCCCGCCGTTAATCCATTGCCGCGCCCCGGTTGGTTGGCCTTCGCAAAAGGCCGCTTGGGGCGCGGCGAGTACACTAAACCAATCAACTGAAGGAGGAGCAGTTTGGCAGTCACCGTCACGATGAAGGAGCTTTTGGAGGCCGGCGTCCACTTCGGACACCAGGTCAGGCGCTGGAACCCCAAGATGAAGGAGTTCATCTTCGGCGAGCGCAACGGCATCAACATCATTGACCTCCAGAAGACGCAGAAGATGTTCCGCGACGCCATCTCGTTCGTCACCCAGATGATGGGCGAGGAGCGCGGCCGCAACATCCTGTTCGTCGGCACCAAGCGCCAGGCGCAGGACGCCATCCGCGAGGAGGCCGAGCGGGCCGGCCAGTTCTACATCAACCAGCGCTGGCTCGGCGGCCTGCTGACGAACTTCCAGACCGTCCAGAAGTCCATCAAGCGGCTGCGCGACCTCGAGGCGATGCAGACCGACGGCCGCTACGAGAAGATGACGAAGAAGGAGCGCATCAAGCTCGACCGCGAGCGCGAAATCCTCGACAAGAACCTCTCGGGCATCAAGAACATGAACCGCATCCCCGACGCGCTCTTCATCATCGACGTGCGCAAGGAGGACATCGCGGTCAAGGAGGCGAACCGCCTCGGCATCCCCATCATCGCGGTCGTGGACACCAACTGCTCGCCCGAGGGGATTGACTACGTCATCCCCGGCAACGACGACGCGCTGAGGGCGGTGCGCCTCTTCGCCTCGCGCATCGCCGACGCCGTGGTCGAGGGTCAGCAGGTGAGCGGCAAGTCGGCCGAGGACGACGAGCAGGCCGAGGCCGCCGCGGCCGGCGCCGCCCCCGCCCCGACCTCGCGCGTCGTCACCTCGACGGTGGACAGCACGCGCGAGATAGAGCCCGGCGCGCAGTCCTCGCAGGTCGCGGGCGCGGACGTCTCGCAGGTCTCGGCGGACGTGCAGGTCTCCGTCCCCGGCAACCAGGGCTTCTCGCGCCAGGGGCAGCAGCCCGACAGCGTCGGCGACCACGGCCAGATCGGCTCGCACGCGCCCGTGCGCGGCGCGACCGGCGCGGCCGACGCCGAAGGCACGCAGCCGCCGCAGTCCCCCGAGGCCGAGAAGGGCGCCGAGACGGTCGGCGCGGCCAAGTAAGGCCGCGGAGCGAAGCTCTCAACTTTCAAACGACGGCGAGCGCAGCCCTCCAGTGCGGATGAACCCGCCGGGCTGCGCTTCTTTTTGAGTAGGCGGTAGGCGGCGGCCGGCAGGCGGCAAGGCCCCCAAGCGCGCGACGCGCGCGCGCGGGCCGGGGGCGCGGGCCGGCCGCTCGACACACGAAGTTTTCTACCGTCTACTGTCCACCGACTACGGTCTACTTTCAGGAGAGTTATCATGGCGGAAATCACAGGCGCGGCGGTCAAGGCGCTCAGGGAGAAGACGGGCGCGGGCATGATGGAGTGCAAGAGGGCGCTCACCGAGGCGGGCGGCGACGAGGAGCAGGCGGTCGAAATCCTGCGCAAGCGCGGCATGGCCTCCGCCGGCAAGAAGGCGGGCCGGGTCGCGGCCGAGGGCGCGGTCGGCTCCTACATCCACATGGGCGGCAAGGTCGGCGTCCTCGTCGAGGTCAACTGCGAGACGGACTTCGTCGCGCGCACCGACGAGTTCCAGGCGCTCGTCCGCGACATCGCGATGCACATCGCGGCGGCCGAGCCCCGCTTCGTCACGCGCGAGGAGGTGCCCGGCGACCTGCTCGACAAGGAGCGCGAAATCACCCGCGCCCAGATAGCCAACGACCCGAAGAACGCGAACAAGCCCGAGCAGGTCGTCGAGAAGATCGTTGAGGGCCGCCTCAACAAGTTCTACGAGGAGGTGGTGCTGCTCGACCAGCCGTTCGTCAAAGACCCGGCCAAGACCATCAACGAGCTGCTGACCGAGAAGATAGCCAAGACGGGCGAGCGCATCACCGTCCGCCGCTTCTCGCGCTACAAGATGGGCGAGGGGCTCGCCAAGCGCGACGAGGACTTCGGCAGCGAGGTCGCCGCGCTGACCGGCGGCAACCAGTAGGGAGAGGCGCCGGCCGCGGGCCGTGGGACGTGGCCGCCGCGGCTCCGCCCTCCCGGCCCCGGGGCCCGGACTTTAAGTTATGAGCAACAGCGAGCACAGCACGGCGGCCGCCGCCGGGCCGGCCTTCAAAAGGATTCTGCTGAAGGCGTCGGGCGAGGCGCTGATGGGCGCGCAGAACTACGGCGTGGACGTCAAGGTCGCGCGCTCCATCGCCGAGGAGATTCGGGCGGTGCGCGACCTCGGCGTCGAGGTCGCGGTCGTCGTCGGCGGCGGCAACATCTTCCGCGGCGTCTCGGAGAGCGCGGGCGACATGGACAGGTCGAGCGCCGACTACATCGGCATGCTCGCCACCGTGATGAACGCCGTCGTCCTTCAGGACGCGCTGGAGAAGGTCGGCGTCCACACGCGCGTCCTGTCGGCCATTAACATCCCGCAGGTCGCCGAGCCCTTCATCCGCCGCCGCGCCATCCGCCACCTGGAGAAGGGGCGCGTCGTCATCTTCGCCGCCGGCACCGGGAACCCGTACTTCACGACCGACTCGGCGGCGGCGCTGCGCGCGCTCGAAATCCGCGCCGACGTCATCCTCAAGGCGACGAAGGTGGACGGCGTCTACACGGCCGACCCCGTGAAGGACCCGCAGGCGACGCGCTACGACTGCATCACCTACCAGGAGGTGCTCGAACGTCAGCTCAAGGTGATGGACGCGTCGGCCATCAGCCTGTGCATGGACAACAACCTGCCCATCGTCGTCTTCAACATGCGCGCCTCCGGCAACATCGTCCGCGTCGTCTCGGGCGAGTCGGTCGGCACGAGGGTCTGCACCGAACTGCCGGACGCGGTGAAGCAGTCGCGGGCGGACGCCGAGGCGGAGCGGCGGCGGGAGGCCGAGGGATTTCAGAAAGAGCTTAAGAAGCTTTGACCGCCGCAGGCGCTCTTACGCTCGACCAACTTAGCGGAGAAATCACCCATGAGCGAAAAAGACGTGATTAAGGAGACGCGGCCGCGGATGGAGGGGGCGGTCGAGGACCTGAGGAAGAAGCTGGCGACCATCCGGACGGGGCGCGCGGCCGTGAGCATTCTGGACAACGTCACGGTCGAGTACTACGGGACGCCGACGCCGCTCAGCCAGATGGCCTCGGTGCACGCGCCGGAGCCGAACATGCTGACGGTGCAGCCCTGGGACCAGACGCAGCTCAAGGCCATCGAGACGGCCATCCGCTCGTCCGACCTGGGGCTGAACCCCTCGAACGACGGCAAGATGGTGCGCGTCCCCATCCCGCCGCTGACCGAGGAGCGCCGCCGGCAGCTCGCCAAGCAGGTGCACGAGGCGGCCGAGGAGCACCGCACCGCCATCCGCAACGTCCGCCGCGACGCCAACGACCGCCTCAAGCGGATGCTCAAGGACAAGCAGATTTCGGAGGACGCCGAGCGCGACGCCCTCGCCGAAGTCCAGAAGCTCACCGACTCATTCATCGGCCGGGTGGACGAGCTGGCCAGGACGAAGGAGCAGGAGCTGCTCAGCGTCTAGTCTGAAGCCCGGCCCCGCGGCCAAGGCGCGAGCCGGACTTCGGGGGCGAAAATTTAAAGGAGGACGAGGAGCGTCGCGGCTCTCGTCCTCCTTTAAATTTTTGCGCCCGGCTCGCGCCCCGGCCGCGGGGCCGGGCCTTCGGGCCTTTAGAAGCTGAACCTCACGGACGCCTGGACGCGGCGGTTGCCGGCGGCCTGGTTGCCGCCGAAGCCGCCGAAGCCGCCCGCAGAGAAGAGCGACTGGCCAAAGTTGGACGCCCGCAGGTTGTTGACCGGGTTGGACAGGTTCGTCCGGTTGAGCAGGTTGATGAAGTTGAGCGAGAAGTTGAGCGAGTAGCGCTTCCCCTCCGAGCCGCCCGGCGCGCCCATCATAATCATCATCGGGCCGCCCATGCCGCCCACCATGCCCGGGCCTCCGCCGCCGCCGGGGCGCGCGCCGCCGCCGCCCGGGCCGCCGCCGCCGCGGTTGTTGCCCGCGCGGTCGCCGCCGCCGCGCCCGCCGCGGTTGTCACCGCCCTGCGCCCCCTGCTCCTGCTGTTTCTGCGCGGCGGCCTGCCGCCTGCGCTCGGCCGCGCCCGGCAGGTCGCCGAAGGCGAAGGTGCGCCCGACCCGCAGGTTGACCGAGAAGAAGCCGGGGCCCTCGCCGTAGTTGCGCGGGATGATGGTCTGCCCCGGCTTGGGGCTGATGTCGAAGTCGCCCCACGCCGTCCGCGCGAGGTCGCACTCGAAGCCGAGGCGGTCGGTCGGGCCGCAGGGGCGCGTCTGCGCGTCGGCGAAGGCCGGGCGGTCGTTGAGGATGCTGTCGCCGTTGTCGTCGTTGCCGGTGACGATGTTGAAGGGCCGACCCGTGTTGGCGAAGACGATGGGGTTGAGCGTCAGCTTGAGCCTGGGGACGGTCAGCGACCCGATGAGCATGAAGCGGTGGCGCGTGTCGAACGAGGTGCGGCCGTACTCGCCCGTCAGGTCGTACTGGTTCATCGGGAAGCCGCCGAAGTCGGCGTCCGACTGCGCCTTGCCGATGGTGTAGTTGGCCGTGATGGAGGCGCCCGGCATGAACTGCTTGCTCAGGCTGAAGGTGAGCTGCCTCATGCTCTGCGTCCCCGACGTCTCGAACTGGAAGACGGGGCCGCTCTCCGGGTCGGGGCGGACGCCCTGGAACGGCGCGTTGACGTTGCGCGACCGCAGGAGGTGGCGCGTGTCGTAGGTCTGGAGGAAGACGTTGAGCGTCGAGGTCTTCGTCAGCTGGCGCGTCACGATGAGCCCCGAGATGTAGGAGTAGGGCGCGGTCGCGTCACCGGCGAGCCGGCGCGTCACCTGCGACTGGCCGAAGGCGCTCAGGTCGGCGGAGCCGGGGACGTTGGGGAAGCCCGCGAGCAGAGAGCGCGCGAGCGCCGCCCGCGACTGCTCGGCGGCTATCTGCTCGGGCGTCAGGTTGCGCGCCTTGCCCAGCGTCTCGATCTCGGCGTCGGTGAGCGGCGTGGTGACGATGAACTGCTGCTGGTTGAGGCCGTTGAAGCGCTCGGTCTGGAGCGCGATGTTCTCGCCGACGCGGTCGAAGAAGACGCCGAAGCCGGCGCGGATGACCGTCTTGGCCTGGCGCTGCCCGCCGCCGTCGGGCGACCACGAGAGGTAGACGCGCGGCGCGAAGTTGAAGTTGCTGTCGAGGTTCGACTGGCGCTCGTAGCGCAGCCCCGCGCCGACCGTCAGGTTCGGCCGCAGCTTCCAGTCGTCCTGCACGAAGCCGCCGAAGTCCACCTGACTGATTTCTGACAGCGGCTCGCCGGTGGCCAGCGAGAACTGCGTGGGCGCGCCCGCGCGGAAGAGCGCGAGCGAGCTGAAGGTGTAAGTCCCGTTGAAGTTGTTCTCCGAGAAGTCGGAGAGGCGGATGCCGCGCACGCGCGCGCCGAACTTGAGCGAGTGCGCGCCGCGCGCCTGCGTCGTCGTGTTCGTCACCTCCCAGCGCGTGCTCTCGTTGAAGGAGTTTCCGCCGATGGAGCCGCCCGACTCGAAGGCCGAGAGGACGTTGATGGCCAGCCCGTCGGTCAGCGGCGTCTGCTGGCTGCGGTTGCGGATGAACTGGAAGCGCGTCTCGTTGACGGTCGTCTTGTTGACGATGGCCGTCTCGGTGAGCTGGACGTTGTGCGAGCTGAGCGACTGGTCGAAGGCGCGCTCGGGGAGCGAGAACTGCGAGACGCCCTGGTTCCGGTCCTCGTTGCTGAAGTAGTTGTAGCGCGCGACGAGCGTGTGCTTGTCGTTGAAGGCGAAGTCCGCGCGCGGGCTCACGCTCCAGTTGCGGCGCGGCGTGAGCACGGCCGCGTTGAAGGGGACTTCCGCGCCCGTGGCCGGGTCAACCACGCGCGCGTTGACGAGGTCGTTGTCGTCCGTCTCGCCGCGGTTGAAGTCCACGAAGAAGGAGGCGCGCTTCGGGACGATGGTGCCCGAGAGGTTGCCGTTGAGCTGGCGGAACTGGAAGGGCGGCCGCTTCTCCTGCCTGAGGAACGGGTTGCGCGAGTTCATGCTCTCGTCGTTGAAGGTCATGCCGAAGCTGCCGCGCAGCTTGTCGGTGCCGGGCTTGGTGAGAATCTGTACGCCGCCGAAGCCCGGGCGGTCGTTCTCGGCCGAGAGCGGGTTGTCGTTGACGCGTATCTCGCGGATGGAGTCGCGCGAGGGGATGCGCCCGCCCTCGAAGCCGTCAATCGTAATCTGGCCGCCGTTGGGGCCGGCCGCCGGGCCGGCGAGCGCCTGGAGGGCGGCCGCCAGCTCGTCCGGGTCTTCGGGCAGCGCGTCAATGTCCTTGCCCTTGAGCACGATGGCTCCGGGGCTCGGCGCGTCCACCGAGAGCGGCCCCTCGGAGGCGACCGTCACCTCCTCCTTCTCCAGCGAGACGCCGAGCGTAATCTTGGGCATCTCGTTGCGGCCGGGCTTGACGTCCACCTCGGCGTTCTCGTAGATGGCGAAGCCCGTGGCGAAGGCGCGCACCGTGTAGCGGCCGGGCGCGAGCCCCGCGACCGTGTATGCGCCGTCGCTGTCGGTGACGGCCGTCTTGACCGCGCCCGCCGCGTCGGTGACGGTGACGGTCGCGCCGACGATGACGCCCTCGAACTCGTCCGTCACCTGCCCGCGCAGCGTGCCCGCCGCCTGCTGCGCCGACGCCGCCACGGCCAGCGCCGCCACGGCCAGCGCCAGAACGAGCCCGCGCCCGAATGCCCTCAGAATTGCTTTCATGTTCGTGCCCTAGATAGGAAGGATGAAGGTTGAGGGCGGCAGGGCCGGGGCTCGAAGGGAGGGGCGGGCGACGCCCGCGCCGCCCCTCCGCCCTTCGGGCCTCCGCCTTCGCCCTCCCGTTTACGGTTGTCCGATGCCGAAGCCGAAGCC
>DASVUF010000160.1:0-5621 GCA_036387195.1 Pyrinomonadaceae bacterium
AGCGACCCGGCGCCCGGCGGGGCGGGCCCGGCGAGCGCGAACGCGCCGCCCGCGCCGGCCGGCCGCGCGGGCTTCCCCGCCCAAAGACACATGCTCTCCACAAAGCTCGTAAGCTGGCGCGAGCTGCGGAGGCTGCTCGACGACTACGTGAGCGAGCCGGAGATGGCGCGGCTCGTCGCAGGCCGGCTCAACCTCCCCGCCGGCGCCGAGCGTGAAGCGGCGCGCGCCCCCTTCACCTACGGGCAGTTGCTACAAGTGTTGAGAAGCGTCCCGCGGCCGGAGGGCGGGGACGCGCACGTCACCGGCTTCGTGTCCCGAGCCCTGGAGAGCCTTGAGCGCCGGCTCGAAGACGCGAAACTGGTCGAGTGGGCGAAGGTGAGGCGGACCGTCGAGGAGCGGCTGAGCGTCGGCGCCGCGGTGCAGAAAATCGCGGCGCACGAGACGGTGCGCGCGCAGCTCCGGCGCGGGGGGCGGGTCAGGGGCGAGAGCCTGTTGAAGCTCCTCAAAACCCACTACATTCTCGACGAGGAGCAGCGGAAGATAGAAGAGTCTTTACTGGGCCTGCACGGCCCCGTCTGGGAGGCCGGGGCGGACAGGACGAACGACGTTCTCATCGCGGCCCTCGAAGCGCACGACCCGCACCGCGAACTGCTCCCCGCAATCGAAGAGCGTTTGGGCGAGAAAGACTCGCTCGCTTTCCCCGACCTGCGCATCCTGCTGAGGGAGTTTTTCAGCGAGGCGGACGTGCGGGACATCGCGTCTGCGGTGGCCGCGCGCACAGACTTCGCGTGGGAGGCGGTGGACGAGACGTTGCGGAGGGGCCTTAGCGCGAGCAGCATGATGAAGAAGATAGCCGAGCGCCTGACCACCTCGATGTCCGGGGCGGAGCCGACCCCGGCGCAGCAGCGGGCCGCCATGGCCGGCCGGCTCGTTGACTACGCCAAGCGGAACCGACTCCTGCGGCGGCTTGAGGAGCAGATGAGGGCCACCAATCCGGAGGCGCTCTACTACCTCTAAGGCGGAGGCCGCCGGCCGCGCGGCGCCGGCGGATTAACCGCGGGCGTCGGGTCGGGGCCGCGACCCGGCCTCACGCGTGCGGGCGGCTTCCGTGCGGGCGCGCCGGGAGCCGCGGCCGCCCGCGCGGGCGGGCGTCATTTGCCAAAGCTATAAAGCGCGCTGCGAGTCCTGATGTAAATCCGCCCGTCCGCAATCGCCGGCGTCGCGAAGACCTCGTCGTCCAACTCGTTCACCGCGAGCACCTCCCAATCGCCCGCGGCCTTCAACACGGACACCTGGCCGCCCTGGCCTATCAGAAAAACCTTGCCGTCGGCCGCCACCGGCGACGCGAAGTATTTATCAATGGCTCCGTGCAGGCGCCCCTGCTTGAGCACGCCGCCGGTCGCCGGGTCGAACGAGAGCATGATGCCGCTGTCGTTGACCATGTAGAGGACGCCTTTGTAGAGGAGCGTGGAAGGGACCTGCGGCACCGGCCTCTGGTAGCGCCAGCGAATCGCCGTCGCCGTCTGGTCGCCCTCCCCCCCCAGTTTGATGGCGAGCAGGCCGTTCTCCGAGGCCATCATGCCGCGGAACACTTCCCAATCCTTCGCGCCCAGCTTCTCGTCGCGGTCCATGTCGAACGCCTCGAAGGCGCCTTTCAACATCTTGTCCATCTTCTCCGCGCCGGTGACCTCCGACTTGGCGATTAACCTGTCGGCGTTCTTATCGTACATGGCCCGCGCCTCCTCGAAGGGGACCGTGCTGACCTGCTCGCCGGGTTGGTTTTGCGGGAAGCCCCAGCCGTTGATGTAGAGATATTCCCCGTCGCTGCTGGCGATTGATTTCATCTCGCACGCCAGCCCGCGCACCCACCAGACTCTTTTGCCGTCGGCGACCGAGTAGGCCGAGAGCTGGAACGACTCGGGAATAACTATCTGCTTCGGGCCCTGCTTCGGCTGGTAGATGGTCGGCGTCGAGTAGCCCGAGATGACCACCGGCCGTTCAACCCTCCAGCGCACGCGCCCGCTGTTCTTATCAACCGCTATCATGTACGAGCCGGGGCTGTCCTGGTCTACGGGCAGAATCACCTTGTCGTCAACGAGGATGGGGGACGCGCCGAACCCGTAGAACATGTTGAACGGCCCGAGCGGGAGCCGCCAACGCTCCCTGCCGGCGCCGTCGTAGGAGAGCAGCCCGAAATCCTGAAAAAAGACGTAGACGTTCGCGCCGTCCGTGACGGGGCTCGGCGAGGCGGGGTTGTTGACGTTCTGCAACCGGCCCTCGCGCGCCCGCGGCGCCTCGCGCCGCCACAGCTCCTTTCCCGTCTGACGGTCGAGACAGATGACGAGGAGCTTATGACTCTTCGCGCCGGCCTTAGCGCGCGCGCCGGTCTGTTGCCCGCCGGCCGCCGCCTGCTGACCGCCGCCCGCGCTCTCCGCGGCGTACGCGGTGACGAACACGCGGTCGCGCGTCAGCACAGGCGAGGAGTGGCCGGGCGGCAGAGGCGTCTTCCAGACCACGTTCTTCTCAGGGCCGAACGCCTCCGGCAGCCCGGTCGCCGTCGAGACGCCGCTCCCGTTCGGCCCGCGAAACTGCGGCCAGTCTTCGGCGGCCGCGCCCCCGGCGGCGAACACCGCGAGCAGCGGCGCGCCCAACAGGGCGAAGATGACGCTTCTTACGTCCGAAGCCTTCGTGCGCGGGTTCGTCCTGAGACGGCGAGAAGTTTCTTTTAACATGTGAACCGTCCTGTCGAGTGCTGGCAAGGCGAGCGCGACTCCGATTCGAGTGGCGCCGCGCGGTAGAGACTCCGCGGCCGGAGCGACGCGCCCCGGGTGTAGCCGCGCCGCCGGCGGCCGTCCGGGCTCAACGGGAGGCGCCCCCGGGCCGGCGCGCGTGAATGTTGAGGCGGCAGTAGTCGAGCATGAAGGGCGGGTCGTCGGCGGCGGCCTGCTCGGTCAATTCTTCGACGAATTGCCTGCGCAGCGGGCCTTCCGGCAGACGCGCCAAATGCGCGTGCATGTTCACGGTCGTCAGGAACTCGCGGAACTCGTCCGCGCCGTCCAGGCGCGTGGGCGCGGGCTCCAGCCCCGTCGCCACGTCCGTGAAGCCGGCCGCGCGCAGGCGCTCCGCGGTCGTCACCTCGTCGGCGAAGACCTTGGCGTCCTTCCAGCCGGAGAAGTAAGGGGCGTAAGGCTCGGTCGCCGTCAGCACCGACGCGCGGCGCATGAGGCGGGCGATGTTCGGGCCTCCGCCGCACTGTGCGACGAGCCAGCCGCCCGCCCTGAGACTCCTGAAGAGGCTCCGAAACAGCGCGGGGTGGTCGGGCACCCAGTGGAAGGCCGCGGTGCTGAAGACGCCGTCGAACGCCTCGTCGAAGGGGAGCGCGGCGAGGTCTGCGCGGACGAACTCCACGCGCCCCCCGAAGCGCGGCGAGAGGTGCGAGCGCGCCTCCGCGAGCATGTTCTGCGAGAGGTCAACCGCCACGACGCGCCCGCGCGGCAGCCGCTCAAGCAGCCCGGCGGTGAGGCGCCCCGTCCCGCACCCGGCGTCCAGGACCGTCTCGTCCCCGTTCAGGCTGAGGCGTTCGAGAACCTGCCTCCCCCACGAGAACTGCGGGCCGGAGAGCCGGTGGTAGGAGGCCGCGTCCCACTCGGCCGGCGGCCTCCCCGCTTTCGTCCTGTCGTCACTACTGCCCGTCATACGTTACGCGACGCCCCCCGCGTCACCCCGTGTCCGCGGCCTGCCCCGCCCGCCGCCGTCCGTCCGCCCTTTCACTTCGTCTACTGTGACGCTTATAGTGAGAAACAGTCAACGGCTTATGCGCGCGCCCGGCGTCCGGCCGGGGGCCGGGCCTTTCGTAATCCGTCGCCGTAACACGGGAGGGTTGAATTGATGAAGAGAAGTTCCTTTGTAACGCCGCTGCTCATAGGGCTGTCGCTGTGCGGCCTGACTTGTCAGAAGTCCGCCGCGCCGCCGGGCGGGAGTACGGCCGCCAACGTCAACAACTCCGCCGGCGGCGCGCAGGCGGGCGCGCAGCAGCCGGCCGCGCCGCAGACGCATTTGAAGGTCGGCGACCGCGCGCCCGACTTCGAGTTGACCGACACGGAGGGCCAGAAGGTTCGGCTCGGCGACTTCCGCGGGAAGAAGAACGTGGTGCTCGCCTTCTACGTGCTGGCCTTCACCGGCGGTTGAACGAAGGAGATGAAGGCGTATCAGGCTGATATCGCCAAATTCGAGCAGACGAACACGCAGGTCCTGGGCATCAGCGTTGACAGCTTCGCCGCCAACCGCCGCTTCAAGGAGGACATCGGCGCGACCTTCCCGCTGCTGAGCGACTTCAAGCGCAAGGCCGTGCGGGATTACGGCGTCTTCGACGAGGAGGGCGGCTACGGCTCGCGCGCCACCTTCACCGTTGATAAGGACGGAATCATCCGCCACATCGAGCAGGGCAGGTCGGCGATAGACCCGACGGGCGCCTACCAGTCTTGCAGCGCCCTGCCGGGTTAACCGCGGGACGCTCGCCGCCGGAGCGCCCCCGGCGGCGTCCCCGCGCCGCCCTTCAGGAAGGAGTCGCCCCGCGCACAAGGCGCGACGCCAATTTAAACCGCGACCGCGTTTCGTGCGGGCGACCTCCGCGGCGCCACGCGGGGGCCGCGGGCCGCATCTCAACTGTGACCCGGAGGCGCCGGCCGGATTCCGTGTTCGTCCGCGTGTAGGCGCGCCGCCCCGCGCGTGCTAATTAACGGGGCAAAGTAAATTCCGTGGCCCGCAAGTCGTTAAATTTTTGTCTCGCCTGGGCCTTCGTTCTGGGCTGCTGGGGTGGCGTCATCGCCGCCGCGGCCTGCCCCCACGTGGGCTGCGAGACGGACGCTGCGGCCTCGCGCCGCGGCGACCGCGACGGCTCGGTCGCCGGCGGCCACGAGCACGGCGCGCGGGCCGCCGAGGGATGCGCGGGGCTCGCGGACGCGCACGGCGAACACGCCGCGGAGTCGCCGGCTCGGGCCCAGGATGTCGCCGGGAATTATGCCGTTCAGGAGCTACGACCCGAACGGCGCGGCTTAGCCTGCACGCACTGCGTCGGCAGACCCGAGGCGCCGCCCTCAACAAACTTCGAGTTCCAGACCCGTTCCTCCGGAAAGGGCTCGGAATCCGCCGCCCCGGCCGCCGGCGCGCGGTTCGAATCGCCGGCGAGCGTCTTCACTCGAAAGATAACACCCGCGCAGCACGCCCCGCCCGGGCTACACGGCCGGCGCCTCCTCCTCAACGTCTTCCGCATCTAGACCCTCCAGCGGGCCGGGGCCGTAGTCTGCGCCGCCGACGCCCGCCCGTCTCTACGTCTATCCGTGTATAAGCCGTGAAGCCTTCGGGGCTGAGGGGCGGGGCGGCCCGCGGCGGCGCCCGAAATTTACCTGTTGACTCTGTAGTCGTCTCCAGAGTTTAGACTCTCTCTCTACGGGCAGAGAGGGCCCGAAACATTCGACGGAGGGTAGTCATGAAAATCTTCAACCTCGGCGCCGGCCACTTCAGGGCGCTCCTGCTGGCCGCGGCTTTCCTGCTCTCGGCCGCTCACGAGGCCGCGGCGCAGCATGAACACCACGGCGAGCAGCCCCGCGCGCAGCCGACGC
>DASVUF010000161.1:0-23730 GCA_036387195.1 Pyrinomonadaceae bacterium
GGGGGGCGCGTCCGCCCCCCGTCAACGACCCCCGGCCTTTTCCCCTTTGGGCTCTTTCCTACCTCTCGCCGCGCTCCATCTCGACGGCGGTGGCGGAGGCGACGATGAGGTTGCGGACGCTCGGCTGGTCTATGGGCTCGACGAGGCGGAGGGCTTCGTCGAGGACGCGGCGCTGGTGCTCGGGCCAGTTGGGCTTGCCGACGGTGCAGCCCAGCTCGCCGGCGTAGTAGGCGGCGCGCGGCGGGCGCGCCCGCTCGACCACGGCGCGGTCGACGGCGAGCATCATCGTCGGGACGCCGGCCGACTCGATGGCGCGCGCGGCCAGGGACATCGTCTGGTGGCAGAGGCGCGAGGCCGGGACGAGCAGGACGGCCTGCACGTCGTAGTGGCGGACGCGCTCGACCAGCTCGGGCAGCCCCGTCGCCGCGAAGCGCGCGGCGTTGGGGATGAAGCCGCAGAGGCTCCAGAAGACCGGGTTGAGCTGGCCGATGATGCCGTTGCCCTCGAACTCCTTCAGGCGGTCAATGGGCACGAGCGCGTTCAGGTCCTCGCGCACGGCCGCCGGGTCGTAGCCGCGCGCCGTCCACTGCAAGTCCTCGGGCCCGACCTCGACGGGGATTTCGCGGAAGGAGGCGTCGCCGCCGAAGGTCTTGGCGTCGAAGGGCTCGGTGCCGTCGAGGTAGGCGCCGGCCGAGGTGACGAGCGCGAGGTTGAGCATCGGGAGCGCGCGGCGCGCCGGGCGGAAGGGCGCGCGGCGGTTCTCGACCCACGGGTAGTGCGCGCCCACGTCGTCGCCGCGCAGCTCGTTAATCTGCTTCCAGCGCGCGTAGCTGTCGCGCCACTCCTCCGCCCGTTCCAGTATCTCCACCTGAGGGTTCTCCTTCCGCGAATTGTGGTGCGTCGAATGCTTGCCGAGGATTCTAAAGCACAAAGGCGCGCGCGCACAAAGCAGCAGGCGGCGGGGCTTCAGTCGCGGGCGTCCGCGCCGGGCAGGAGGCGTATGCGGGGCGGCGCGAGGGCTTCGGGCGCGGCGGCCTCACGCGGGTCTTCGGCGGCTTCGAGCCAGCGCAGCGCGGCGGCGAGCCGCGCGACGTAGTCGGCCACGTCGAGTGACATGAAGCGCGCCGCGCCGAGGCGGCCGAACTTCTCAAGCGCCATCCGGTACATCCTGCGCGCCGCGCCGCGCCGCCCGATTTCGATGTGGTGGAAGACGACCGCCGACTGGATGAGCGCCTGGAGGAAGAGCTTCTCGCGCGGGCCGCAGTCGTCGCGCCAGCGCTCCTCCCACGCGTCGTGCGCCGCGTGGAACTCGCCCGCGTTGTAGAGGTCTATGCCCGCCAGATACTCCGGCGGGTACGCCGCGGCGTGCTCCTCGGTGTAAGCCTCCATAAGACTGAGTGCTGAGAAGTCCTGAGCGACGATGACTGAGCGCCTGAGCGACGAGAGGCGTCCCGCCTTCACTCAGCACTCAGCACTCAGTCCTCAGCACTTCTCAGTACCGTGGGACGGACGGGTCTACTTCCACCGACCAGCGGTCTATGCCGCCGGCGAGGTTGTAGAGGCGCTGGAAGCCCTGGCGCGCGAGGAAGGCGCAGACCTGCGCGCTGCGGACGCCGTGGTGGCAGATGAAGACCGTCTCGCGCGCCGGGTCGAGCGCCGGCGCCCACTCGTTGATGAGGCTCAGGGGCAGGAGCCGCGCGCCCTCGACCCTCGCCAGCTCGTACTCCTCCGGCTCGCGCACGTCCACCAGCAGCATGTCGGCGCCGCCCCGCGTGCGTTCCCCGAACTCCTTCGGCGTTATCGTGTTGAAATTCATCTCGCCCGAAAAATTATCAGCAGGCCGCCCGAAAGGCAAAAGCCGGAGCGGGTTGGCGCGGCAAGGCGCCCCGCGCCCCCGCTTTTTCCCCTTTCAGGCGGGCGGGGCGCGGAAACAAAAGGGTTGACCTGCTCCGCGCCGCGACTATAATTCTGGCCTCCGCCAACGTCTCTCAAGCTGTCCGGCACCGACCAGACCTCTCCACGCCGCGGAACCCATCCGCTGCGCGCGGGTCAGCCTGGCAAACGGGCTTCAGGGCGAAAGAACCAGCAGGGCGACCCCGAAGGTCGTGCGGCCGCACGAGGCAGGGGCCGAAAGCGCCCCGCTCGACTCAGGTCGCGGCCGCGCGAGTCTCTCTTCTCTGGAAGCAAAGGAGACACCTTACATGCTCGGACGCTTAAAGCCCGGACGCTCGGCGGCGCTTTTCGCCGCCACCATCTCGACGGCCGTCCTCCTCGCCGGCCTGCCGCGCGCCGCCGCCACGAACGCGAAACCGGAAACCACCCCCGCCCGCGCAAAGCAGGGCGGGCAGACTTGCGCCGGCTGCGGCGCGGGCGCGCAGTCGTCAGGCCTCGACGCGCTCTCGACGCTCGGCCGGAGGTCCATGCCGACCCCGCTGCTCGCCGTCCGCCGCTCGGCCTCGGAGGGCTTGAGGGTCAGCCACGTCGGCACGGCCGGCGGCGACCTGGCCTTCGCCGTCAACGACCTCGAACTGGGCGGCGCGACGCCCCTACTTTTCCGCCGCGTCTACGCCAGCGACCGCGCCGAGGACTCGGGGCTGGGGCAGGGCTGGTCTTTCGCCTTCGACGACCGAATCACGGTCGAGGGCGACGAGGCCGTCCTGAAGACCGGCGCGGGCGGGCTCTTCGACTTCCGGCGCGAGGGGGGCGGCCGCCGCTTCGTGCTGAAGACGCCGGAGCCGGGCGCGCCCCGGTCGTTCGAGTTGACCGAGGGCGAAGCGGTCGCCGAGAGCGCGGCCGGGTTCACGCGCGTCTACACGAAACTCGGGGGAGCCTACAGGCTCTCACGCGTCGAGGACGCTTACGGCAACGCCGTCGTCATCGGCTTCGACGGGCGCGGGAACGTCGCGCGCGTCGAGGGGGGCGGCGGCTCTGCGCTGACGCTCAGGTGGTCTGCGGGCAGGGACGCGCGCCTGCTCTCGGTCACAGACCACACGGGGCGGCGCGTCAGCTTCGCGCAGGACGGGCGGCGGCTGCGCTCGGTCGCGGACGCGGCCGGCGCGCGCTGGACTTACGACTACGACGCGGCCGGCCGGCTGACCCGCGCCGCCGACCCCGCCGGGCGCGTCCTACTGCGCGCCCGCTACGACCCGCGCGGCCGCGCCGTGGAGTCGGGCGACGCCGCGGGCGCGCACCTCTTCGAGTACGAAACGGCGGCGGGCGAGGCGTCGCGGCGCACCGTCGTGACGGACCCGGTCGGCGCGCAGGCCGTCGTCTCACACACGCCGCGCGGCGCGGTCGCCGCGGTGGACGACGCGGACGGGCGTCTGTTCGAGGCCGTCTACGACGCCGACGGCCGCCCCGCGCGCGTCTCGGACCACGCGGGCGTCGAGACGACCTTCGACTACGACGGCGAGGGGCGGCTGCTGCGCCGTTCGCCGAGGGGCGGCGCGCAGAAGGCTTACACGTACGACGGGGCCAGACGCGTCGCCTCGACGGCGGAGGGCGGCGCGGGCTACGTCTACAGGCGAGGCGCGCGCGGCGACGCTTACGAGGCGCGCGGGGTCGGCGGCGCGGGCGGCTACGCCTCCACGCGCGACGCGCGCGGGCGTCTGACCTCGCTGGAGCCGTCGGGCGGGCGCGCGCTCTCTTTCGAGTACGACGCGGCCGGCAACCAGACGGCCGTCACCTACCCCGGGCTGGGGCGCTTCGAGGCCGAGTATGACGCCGCCGGGCGCAGAATCGCCGAGCGCGCGCCCTCGGGTCACTCGTACGCCTACGAGTACGACGCGCGGGGGCTCGTCACGAAGCGGCGAAGCGGCGCGGGGCTCGCGCTGACGTTCGAGAGGGACGCGTCCGGCGCGTTGGCGGCCGTCTCGGGCGGCGGCAGGTGGGTGCGCGCCACGCGCGACGCGGCCGGCCGCGTCGTCGCGCTCACCAACTCGGAGCGGAAGACGCGCCGCTTCGCGTACGACGCGCGCGGCGCGCTGACCGAGTACGTGGACGCGCGCGGCGCGCGGCTCTCTTTCGAGTATGACGCGCGGGGCCGCCTGCGGGGTGTGACCGGCCCATACGGGGCGAGCCTGCGCCTGACGTACGACCGCGCCGGGCGTCTCGCCTCGGTCGAGCGCGCCCCGCGCCCCGGCCCGCAGGCGGCGCGCCCCGGGCCGCCTGCGGCGCGCCACCCCGCGGCGGCCGCGGCGCGCTTTCTGCCGGCCGCCTACGAGCCGCCCGCCCCGGCCGCGCCGACCGACTACGTGTGCTTCTTCGACACGGGCGACGGCTGGACGGAAGGCGACCCGTGGGCCGAAGGCTACGAGCCCGACTGCTCGGACCCTTTCGGCGGGGGGGAACTCCTCTGGGGCAACGGCGGCGGCGGCGTGAACCCGGAGTCCTGCTGGAAGTGCGAGACGCGGCACAGGCGCATCTGCCACAGCGAGTGGAGCGCGAAGTACACGAGGGCGCTCAGCTCCGACCTGGGGCTGACGCTGGCGTGCGCGTCGGTCACCGCGGGGACTCTGGCGCTGGTCTGCGCCGCGGCCGCGGGGCTGCAAGCCTACGCGCAGGTCGTGGCCGCCAACGACGAGTATGACGCCTGCGTCCTCAAGATAATGGACTCTTGCCGCTGGGCCTGCATGGCCTGAACCGGGCGCGCGCCGGGGGCCCCAACGCGCTGGGGGCCCCGGCGCGCGCGAGCCTTGACATCTATGCGGGAGGTTAAGAGCCGTGAACATCTGGCGTGAGGTGGGTCGCAAGTACGTCGTGTGGCTGCTGATGCTTTCGGGCACGGCGGCCTGCGCGGTCTTCGCCGCGAGGCCGCTCGAAGACGCGTGGGGGGCCGAGCACCTGGGGCTCCTGCTACAACTCCTGCTGGCCGGGTCGCTGCTGGCCCTGAACCTGTTCTACTTCTCGGCGCGCGTAAAAGACGAGAAGCTCACGAAGGCCGTCGCGCTCTGCATCCCTGCGGCGATGTTCCTCTTCCCGGACTACGTCTGGGGCACGCTGGGCGGCGTCTTCGGCGCGCTCGACCCGGCCGCGTCGGCGCTGCTGGCGATGGCGGCGGGGCTGGCCGCGCTCAACCTCGGGGTTCACCTCTTCGACGCGCTGGCCCCGCGCGGCCGGGGGCCGTCCTGACCGGCGGCGGGGCGGGCTTCGGGGTGAAAGGAAGTTGCTTGTGCCGGGCGGGCTCCCGTCGTACAATCCTGCGTCCCGTGTTTTGCCCCGCCGGACGTCGCGCGCGGCAAGACGCTCAAGCAGCCTGGCTCCCGCCGCTTCCGCGAACGTTTCACCCAGGCTCCTCTTCACACCGAAAGGCCACAAAGATGAAGTCCCCCTTCAACCTTCTGCGCCCCGGGGCGTCGGGCGCGCTCCCGCGTCTGCTGTTCGCGCTCCTGCTCGCCGCGGCGGCGGCCGCCCCCGCGGCCGCGCGCGGCGACAAGGACTGGAAGCCCGTTGACCCCTCGGACCTGGCGCGCGCCGCCGCGACCGTCGAGAAGGACGCCGACGCCGAGGCGCTCTTCTGGGAGGTCTTCATTGACGACAGCAAGCCCTTCGAGCTGTCGCTCAAACACTACGTCCGCATCAAGGTCTTCAACGAGCGCGGGCGCGACTCGCAGAGCAAGGTCGAGCTGCCCTACTTCGGCGGCTACCGCATCAACGACGTGGCGGCGCGCGTCATCCAGCCCGCCGGCTCGGTCGTCGAGCTGAAGAAGGAGGACGTCTTCGAGCGCACGGCCGTCAGGGTGAGCGGCCTCAAGGTCAAGGTCAAGTCGTTCGCGCTGCCGGGCGTCGAGCCGGGCTCCATCATCGAGTACCGCTGGCGCGAGGTGCGCCCCGGCGGCAGCGCCGACACCCTGCGCCTCCAGTTCCAGCGCGACATCCCCGTCCGCTCGGTCACCTACTACCTGCGCCCCTACAGGGGCATGCGCTGCATCTCCTTCAACATGCGCGAGCCGAAGTTCGAGAAGGCCGAGGGCGGCTTCACCAGCATCTCGGCCGCCAACATGCCCGCCTTCCGCGAGGAGCCGCGCATGCCGCCCGAGGACTCCGTGCGCTCCTGGGCCTTCCTCTACTACTCGGAGGGCGAGCGCGCCGCCCCCGAGGCGTACTGGAAGGAGGTGGGCCGCAGGTTCTACGCGGCGCTCAAGGACGAGATGAAGGCGGGCGACGAGGTCAGGGCCGCCGCCGCGGCGGCCGTCGGCGACGCGCGGACGCCCGACGAGAAGCTCCAGCGCCTCTACGACTTCTGCCGCACGAAGATTAAGAACGTCAACGACGACGCCTCGGGCCTGACCGCCGACGAGCGCCAGAAGCTCAAGGAGAACAAGTCGCCCGCCGACACGCTCAAGCGCGGCTCGGGCACCGGCTCCGACATCGACTTCCTCTTCGCCGCGCTCGCCAGCGCCGCCGGCTTCGAGGCGCGGCTCGCGCTGACCGGCAACAACAGCGACATGTTCTTCGACCGCGCGCTGACGCACAGCTCCTTCCTCGGCTCGACCTTCATCGCCGTGCGCGTCGGCGACGGGTGGCGCTTCTTCAGCCCGGCCGAGACTTACACCTCCTACGGCATGCTGAGCTGGGTCGAGGAGGGGCAGGACGTGCTCGTCACCGACCCGAAGGAGCCGGTCTGGGCGCGCTCGCCCGTGGCCCCCGCCGAGCGGTCGGCCGCGCGCCGCGCGGGCAAGTTCCGCCTGCTCGAAGACGGCACGCTCGAAGGCGAGGTGAGGATGGAGTACACGGGCCACCTCGCCTACGAGAAGAAGGAGTACAACGACGACGACTCGCCGGCCGAGCGCGAGAAGACCCTGCAGGACGCCTTCAAGTCGCAGATGGGCGCCGAGGTCACGGACATCCGCTTCGAGAATGTGACCGACCCGGTCAAGCCCCTCGTCTGCTCCTTCCGCGTCCGCGTGCCCGGCTACGCGCAGCGCACCGGCAAGCGCCTCTTCATCCAGCCGGCCTTCTTCCAGAAGGGGCTCGCGGCCGGCTTCCCCACGGCGTCGCGCCGCCACGAAGTCTACTTCCACCACGCTTGGTCGGAGGATGACAAGATCGAGATAGAGCTGCCCGAGGGCTTCGCGCTCGACAACGCCGACTCGCCCGCGCCCTTCGGGGCCACGGGGCTGAGCGAGTACGAGCCGAAGACCGGCGTGACTAAGGACGGGCGCACGCTCGTCTACACGCGCAGGTTCGCCTTCGGCCGCGGCGGCGACCAGCCGCTCCGCTTCCAGGTCTACAACTACTCCATCCTCAAAGACTACTTCGATCAGGTCAGCAGGGGCGACGGCCACACCATCGCCCTCAAGCAGAGCGCCACGGCGGCGAAGTGAAGGGCGGGAGGGCGGGCGACGAAGGGAAGGCCGGCGGGGCCCCTCCCTTCGTCGCCCGCCCCTTCCGCCTGCGCCCTTCCGAAAGGAGACCGAAACGATGTTCCGACGTTTGAACCTCTGCGCGCTCCTGCTCGTCGCGGCGGCGCTGCCGGCGGCGGCCGCGCCCGCGCCGGGCGGCGGCGACGACGCGCCCGCGTGGCTCAAGGCGGCAGCCGCCGCGCCCGCGCCCGCCTACGACAAGGACGTGGCCGGCGTCGTCGTCAACGACGAGTCGGTCGTCACCGTCGGCGAGGACGGCCGCTCGACGAAGACCACAACCTTCGCCGTCCGCCTGCTGACGCGCGCCGGCTTCGGCCGCGCCGCGGCCGTCGCGCACTACGACACGGACAACGGCGGCAAGGTCGTCGAGCTGCGCGCCTGGCTCGTCCGCCCCGACGGCACGGTCAAGAAGTACGGCAAGGACGACACGCTCGACCGCATCGCCGACACCAGCAGCCTCTACGACGAGTCGCGCGTCAAGGTCATTGACGCCGGGCGCGACGCCGAAATCGGCGCCGTCTTCGGCTACCAGGCGACAATCGAGGAGCGCCCGTGGTTCCCGCAGGCCGAGTGGTGGTTCCAGTCTGACATGCCCTCGCTCGTCTCGCGCTTCACGCTCGTCCTGCCCGCGGGCTGGCGCGCGGCGGGCTCGGTCTTCAACGCGCCGAGGCTGGAGCCCGCGGTCAGCGGCGCCTCCTACACGTGGGAGATGCGCGGGCTGCCGCGCTTCGAGCCCGAGCCCTCGGGGCCGAGCGTGCGCTCGCTGGCCGCGCGGCTCGCCGTCAAGTACGGCCCGCCGTCGGCCGCCGCCTCGGCCGCGCTGCGCGGCTTCGACACCTGGGCCGACGTCTCGCGCTGGTACGCGGAGCTGGCCGACCCGCAGGCCGCGCCCGACGACCCGCTGGCGCTCAAGGCGCGCGAGCTGACGGCCGGCGCGAAGACCGAGCTGGAAAAGATTCGCGCCATCGGCCGCTACGTCCAGAACCTACAGTACGTCTCCATCCAGGTCGGCATCGGCGGCTGGCGCCCGCACGCGGCCGCGCGGACTTTCGCCAGACAGTACGGCGACTGCAAGGACAAGGCGACGCTGATGCGCGCCATGCTGCGCTCGGTCAGGCTCGACTCCTACGCCGTGCTCATCTACTCGGGCGACCGGACGCGCGTGCGCGAGGACTGGGTGTCGCCCGGCCAGTTCAACCACTGCATCGTCGCCGTCCGCGTCTCGGACGAGACGCAGGCCGCCTCGGTCGTCAGGCACCCGTCCCTGGGGCGCCTCCTCGTCTTCGACGCGACCGACCCCTCGACGCCCGTCGGCGACCTGCCCGACCACGAGCAGGGCAGCTTCGCGCTGGTGGCCGCCGGCGGCGAGGGCGCGCTCGTGCGGATGCCCGTGACGCCGCCCGAGGAGAACATGGTCAGGCGCGAGGTCGAGGCCGGGCTGACGGCCGAGGGCGCGCTGACGGCCACGCTGCGCGAGCGCAGGGAGGGGCAGGCGGCGGCCGACGCGCGCCGCGCCTTCAAGGGGCTGGCCGCCCCCGACTACACGCGCGTCATCGAGCGCTGGGTCTCGGCCGGCGCGACGGGCGCGCGCTTCAGCAGGATTATGCCGGCCGACGGGCCCTCCGACGGGCGCTTCGACCTCGAAGTCGAGTTCACGGCCGAGCGCTACGGGCAGACGATGCAGGACCGCCTGCTCGTCTTCAAGCCGGCGGTCTTCCTGCGCGGCGCGGACGTGCGCCTGTCGGGCGCGGCGCGCAGGCACCCGGTCGTGCTCGAATCGCAGGGCTTCACCGAAACCGTCCGCGTCAGGCTCCCCGAGGGCTTCGAGGTTGACGAAGTCCCCGACCCGCTCAAGGTGGACGCGGAGTTCGGCTCCTACACGGCCAGCTACGAGGTCAGGGACGGCCAACTGCTCTACACGCGCAGCCTCGTCCAGCGCGCCGCCACCATCCCGGCCGACAAGTCCGCCGACGTCCGCGCCTTCTACGGCCGCGTCCGCGCCAGCGAAGAGGCGCCCGTCGTCCTCGCCAGGAAGTGAACCCCGAAAGGCTGGAGGCGAGAAGGCGGGGGCGAAAGCGAAGGTTAAAAAGAGGGAAGGGGGATGAGAGTCACGCAGCCTCTCATCCCCCTTCCCTCTTTTTAACTTTCGGCTCGCGCCTTAGCGCCTCGCGCCTTCGCGCCTTCTCACCCCGTCTTCAGCCGGAAGTCGGCGACGAGCGGCAGGTGGTCGGAGGCGACGAGCGAGAGGCGGCTGCGGTGGAGCGAGAGGCGGACGAGTTCGAGCGCGTGGTCGTAGTAGATGTGGTCGAGGTGCAGGAAGGGGAGCGCGCCGGGGTACGTGCGCCGCGTGCGCAGGTGCTGGCGCAGGTCGGCGCTGCGCAACTCCTGCGAGAGCAGCCGCGAGGCGAGCCCGTGCGTCCACTCGTTGAAGTCGCCGAGCACGACGCGCGGCCCTTCGAGCTGCGGGTCGCGCAGGACCGAGTCGCCGCAGAGCTTGCGCCCCTGGTGACGGCGCTCGACGAAGGCCGTGCCGAGGTGGACGTTGAAGAGGTGGATGACGGGCGCGGCCGGCGCGCCGACCGCGAGGTCAACGCGCAGCGCGCCGCGCGGCTCCTGCCAGCGCCACGTGATGTCGTAGTTATGGCAGTGCGCGACCGGCAGGCTCGTCAGGATGACGTTGCCGTAGGCGCCGCCGCGGTGCTTGCGGTTCTCGCCGAGGTGGTAGCGGCAGCCCAGCTCCTCGGCGATGAAGCGCGCCTGGTGCGCCTCGCGCGACGAGTCGGACTCGACGCTGACGACCTCCTGCAACGCCACCACGTCCGCCCCGACCTCGCGCAGCACCGCCGCGATGCGCCCCGGCCGCTCGCGCCGGTCGAGCCCCACGCACTTGTGCACGTTGTATGTGACGACCCTCAGCCGCCCGTCCTTCAGCATCGTCCCGACAGCCCCGCCTTCGTCTTAAGGTTCCCGCGCCCGCGCGCTCACGACCCGAGCAGCTCGCCGACCGCCATCTCGAACCCCGCCAGCACGACTCCCCTGACGACGTCCGCCTCGCCCAACTCCGTCAGCACGTAGCGCCGCCTGCGGAGCACGAGCTGCGCGAGGGTTCGTTCCTTCGGGTCAACGATCCAGTATTCGCGCACGCCGTTCTTCTCGTAGAGGGCGCGCTTCCTGAGCGTGTCGTGCGTGATCGAGCCGGGCGAAAGAATTTCGATGAGGAAGGGCGGAACTTCTTCGACCCGCTTGGCCCGCAGCGCGCGCTCGGTCTGTTCGGCGTCGAGGAAAAAAACGTCCGGCTGGACGACTTCCCCGGTCGGCATGACCACATCCAGCGGCGGGTCGAAAATGCGGCCGAGCCTTTTCCCCTGAACGAAGGCTCGCAGGGTCGAATAGATATTCCCCTTGATGAGTTGGTGCAGGACGGTCGGTGCTGGCGCCATGATGATCTCCCCATCCATGTACTCGGTGGGAAGAACGGACTCGGGGAGCGCCCAGAACTCTTCGGCGGACGCCCAGCGGCGGATGAGGCGTTCTTCGGTCGCTTGCTCTAAGACTTCAGTGGCCATCTCTCGAAACTCCCCGGAGTCGTGGCGGCGCCCCGTCGAAGGTGAACCGTGTGGCGGCCGATTTTATCACGGCGCGCGGCGGGCGGCGGCGTCGGCGTCGGCCGGGCCGGCGAACTTGTCGCGGACGCGGACGCAGCGCTCCAGCCCGTCGGCGGCTTCGAGCACCTTGAGCCGCAGGTCGCGGTCGAGCGCGGGGGCGCGCGCGAGGAAGTCGCGCACCGCCGCGGCCGCGCGCGCGTCGCACTGGCCGCCGATGAAGGCGGCCAGCCAGCCGTTGACGAAGAAGATTTTGCGCGTCCGCTTGAGGTCTGGAAGCGCGGCGAGCGCGGGCTCGAGGTAGGGGAGCGTGAGCGCCGCCTGCTGCGGCGTGTTGAAGGCGCCGAGGCTCGCCTCGACCCAGCTCTCGGCGACTTCGCGGTCGCGGACGTACTGCTCGAAGTACCTCTTCTTGACCTCGGCCGAGGGGACGGCCGCGCCGGCGGCGTAGGCGTAGCGCCGCCCGTCGTCGCTCTTGTCGAGGCCGGCGGCGTAGTCGAGCGCGGCGCGCGGCGGGTCGCCCGCGGCCGCCAGCGCCCGCGCGATGTCGAAGCGGTCGCGCGAGCGCAGCGTCATGCCCGGCACGCGCGACTTCCCGTGGAGGATGTCGCGGAGGTTCTCCAGCGCCCCGGCGGAGGTCGCCACCTCGCGGTAGGCGCGGAAGTACGTGATGCGCTGGCCCGCGGTCGGCGCGCCCGTCATGCCTTCGTAGAGCGCGCGCTCCAGCGCGGGCGCGAGCGCGCCCCGCTGCGCGGCCGAGAGGTAGCGCGTGTAGGCCGTCTGCGCGCGCGCGAGGATGAAGGCGAGCATCACGTCGTCGCGCTCGCGCGGGGCGTGCTCGACGGCCAGCCTGACGAACTCGGCGGGCGCCATCTCCGCCTCGCGCACAGACTCCCAGAGCGAGCCCCAGAGCAGCGCGCGCAGGAAGTCGTCCGAGACGAGGCCGAGGTTCGCGCCGACGTAGTCGCGGCTTCTGTCGTCGAGCAGGAAGCGGCCGTAGCCGTAATCTTCGAAGTTGGCGAAGACGAAGGCCGGGCGCCGTTTGCCGAGCGCCGCCGGCACGCGCGTCACGCCGGCGCCGGGGAGCGTGACGGTCAGAGCCTCCACGCCGGGTCGCGCCCCGGCGTACGCCAGCAGAATCTTCAGCCGCATGGGCCACGAGCCGCCCTCGCCGAGCGCGTCGCGCTGCACGACCTCGAAGCGGCTGACGAGGCCGCGCCGGTCGGCCGCCCAGCGCACGCGCACGTCCGGCATCCCGCGCCGCTTGACCCACGCGGCCGCCCACGCGTCCAGCTCGCGCCCCGAGGTGCGCTCGAACGCGCCGACGAGGTCTTCCCACGTCGCGTTGGCGTAGGCGTGCTCTTTGACGAAGAGGCGGACGGCGTCGCGGAACTCGCGCTCGCCCAGGTAGAACTCGGCCTGCCGCAGCATCGAGGGCGCCTTGCGGTAGACGATGTTGCCGTAGGCCGACTTGGCCGCCGAGAGGTTCGGAATCTCCTGCCAGATGGGCGTCGTGCCCTTCGTCACGTCGGTCAGGTAGGCGAGCGGCTTCGTGCGCAGGTGGAAGACCTTCCACGCGTCGAACTGCGGCATCAGCCGCCCGATCGCCTTGTAGGCCATGAAGGTGGCGAAGCCCTCCTTGAGCCAGAGGTCGTCGAACCAGCGCATGGTGACGAGGTCGCCGAACCACTGGTGCGCGGCCTCGTGGAGGATGACCTCGGCGCGGGCGGCGAGGTCGGCCGCGGTCGGGTCGGAGGGGAAGAGCACGCCCTCCTCGCGCAGGAAGGTCGCGCCCGCGTGCTCCATCCCGCCGTAGGCGAACTCGGGGACGAGCACGAGGTCGTACTTGGGGAAGGGGAACTTGTGCGCGAAGTACTCCTCGAAGAACTTCACGCCCTCGCGGTTGAGGCGGAAGACCTCCTGAGCCTCGGCCTTCGCGCGCTCGGCCTTCGACCGGCGGACGAAGAGGCGCGTGCCGTAGGGCGAGGCGTCGTCCTTCAGCTCGGCGAACGGCCCGGCGGCGAAGGCGAACTGGTATGTGCTGAGCGGTTCGGTCTCGGGGAAGGCGTGCCGGAGCATCCCGGCGGGCGGCGACTGCGGGCGGCCGCCGGCCGTGTCGTCGAACTCGCGCAGCGCGCGCCCCTCGGTGTTCGAGACGACGCGCCAGGCGTCGGGCGCCGTGACCTTCAGCGTGAAGCGCGCCTTGAGGTCGGGCTGGTCGAAGCAGGGGAAGGCCGTGCTCGCGTCCGAGGGGACGAAGAGCGTGTAGACGTACTCCGAGCCGTCCTCGCGGTCGAGGTAGCGCGTGACGGCGCTGCCCGCGGCGCTCAGGGGCGAGCGGAAGTCCAGCTCGACCTCGTTCACGCCCTCCTTCAGGAGCGGGCGGGGGACGACGATGTGCTCGTCCTCGAAGCGCGCGCCCGCGGCGTCGCGCCCGTTGGCCCTGAGGCCGGAGACGCGCGCGCGCGGGTCGGCGCCCTTGTCGAGCACGCGCCAGTCGAGCACGAGGTCGCCCGCCGCGGCGTCGAGCGTGACCGTGACCTTCAGGCGCCCCTCCAGCATCTCCGCGCCGGGTCTGAGCGTGAGGTCGAGCGCGTAGCGCACGTCGCGGTAGTGCTCGGCGCGCAGGCGCGCAAGCTCGCGCGGGACGCCCGCGCCGTAGGCCGCCGCGGCGCGCCCCGCGCCCTGCGCCGCCGCTTCGGGAAGGGGCGCGTGGGTCACCGCGAAGAGTAAGAAGAAGAGGCCGCTGAAGAGTCTGAGAAGAGGGCGCACGGCGTCGGTCGCTCCTTTGAAACGTTTTCGCTCACGGCAAGTCAAGTCGGGGGCGTTTTAAGAAAGGGGCCGGGGTGGTTTATTGTCGCCCCGGCGGCGCGGCGTGGCAAGCCGCTCGGGTCGGCCGCCGCGACGCGTGAGAGAATCCGGACGGGAGGGCATGAACGACATGGCTGACGAGAGCGACAGGCGGCAGGGCGTCGCGGGCGACGCCGGCGTCACCGGCGGCGCGGACAAGGCGGGGCGCGGCGCGCTCGCCGAAGGCGACCGCCCCGACAAGGGCGGCGACACGGGCGTCCGCGAGACCGGCGACGTCTCCGGCGCGACCTCCACCCACGCAGGCGCCGGCGGCGTCTTCGACAACACAGGCGGCGCGGGGACGGCGCCGACGGAATGAAAGGATGATGTTCGCCACTTAACTCACACGATACACTTCAGCGCGCGCCGTTTTGGTGCACGGCGCGTGGGCGGAATGGGCGGAAAGGCTCGGGTTTTCGCGGCTTTTTGCGCCCGCGCGGCGGCACGCGGGTTGTTACGTGTCGTGTATCCGGGGGCGTCGGCCGCGTGCGCGCGGGCGACGTTGACGAAGAGTTCAAAAGGAAGTGGCGGAGGTCGCAGTTGATGAAGAAGTCTCTCTTGAAATTCGCGCCGGCGGGCGGCGGGGTCGCGCTGTTGTTTTTCGTCCTCGCGCTCGGGGGCGTGGCGGCGCAGGCGCAGGGGCGCTCGACCATCGGGCGTTGGGGCGGCAAGGTGGTGGACGTGAAGGTCGGGCAGTTGACGCTTGAGTCCGTGGACTTCCGCGAACAGACGGCGCGGCTGAGTCTGGGGCTCGAAGTCTCGAACAGCCTCGTGCCGGTCACGCTGAAGGACTTTGACTACAGGCTGCGGCTGGCGGGTCAGGACGCGGTCGAGGGGCGCTACGACGGCTCACTGAAGATTCGGAAGGGCTCGCGCGTGGAGTTGCCCGTGGTCGTCCACCTGCGCTCGATTCCGGGCGTCGTGTGGTCGGCGTTCCGCAACGGGGGGCGCGTCGGCTACGAGCTGGACAGCGCCTTCACCGTCCCGCTCTTCGTCACCGAGCGGCGCTTCGATCAGAGCTTCTCGGGCGAAGTCCCGCTGCGCTCGCTCGTGGACGCCGCCACCGTCCTGCGCGCCAGCCGCGCCGCGGGCGGTCGCGGCGACGGCGGACGCATCCTCGGCGACATCTGGCCCTTCTGAACGGAAGGCGCGCGGCGAAAGGCGAAGGGCGAAAGGAACCCGTCGAAGTTCCTTTCGCCCTTCGCCTTTCGGCTTTCGGTTTTCAGCTTCCGCTCAGGCGTTGGCGCGCGCGGGGACGAGGCGGCGCAGGAGCGCGGCGATGTGGTCGAGGTCGAGCGGCTTGACGACGTAGTCGCAGCAGCCGACGGCGCCGGCGGCTGCGCGCGACTCGGCCGAGTCGTAGGCGGTGACGGCGACGACGGGCACGTCGCGCGTCCGCTCGTACTCGCGTATGCGCAGCGTGGCGTTGAAGCCGTCGAGCACGGGCATGTTCAAGTCCATCAGGACGAGGTCGAGCCCGCCGCGCTGCGAAATCTCGATGGCCTCCTGGCCGTTGGTCGCCTCGACCACGCGGCAGCCCTGTAGCTCCAGCATGCGCCGCATCACCTCGCGCGTGTCCCGAAAATCCTCGACCAGCATCACCACCGGCCCGCCGCCGTTCGCCGCCAGCTCACTCTGCATCACGCCGCCTCCCGCGCTCGGAAACTTACAACGCCGGCCCGCGCGGCCGGCCCCGCCCGAATCATAAACGAACCGGCCCCGCCGTGGATAGCGCGGCCGCGTCCGGGGCCGCGGCCGCCGAACGCCCCGGCGCGTTCAACCTCTAGAAATGTCTAATGGGCGTGCGGTTGCCGAAATTGCCAGCGTGCGAGTGGCGGCGCGGCGCGGGGGCCGTGGGCGGCGTGCGCGCGCGGGGCGGGTCGGCGTCCGCCCGCGCCGGCGTCGCGCCGGAGTTGCGTCGGCGCAGGCGTTCCCACTCCTCCGCGGGGATGCGGCGGAAGGCTTCGACGACGCGCGGGTCGAACTGACGGCCCGCGCACTCTTCGAGTTCGGCGAGCGCGGCCGCGTAAGGGCGCCCCTTGCGGTAGACGCGGTCGCTCGTCATCGCGTCGAAGGCGTCGGCGACGGCGAAGACGCGCGCGTTCAAATCTATCTCCTCGCCCTTCAGCCCCGCGGGGTAGCCCGCGCCGTCCCACCGCTCGTGGTGCTCGGCGACGACGCGCGCCGCGCCTTCGAGGAACCCGATGCCGCCCAGAATCTGCCGGCCGTGCTCGGGGTGGCGCCGCATCTCGCGCCACTCGTCTTCGGTGAGCTTGGCGGGCTTGCGGAGGATGGCGTCGGGGACGCCTATCTTGCCGATGTCGTGGAGGAGTGAGCCGAACTCCAGCGAGCGCATCTCTGCGTCGCCGAGCCCCAGCTCCCGCCCCAGGCGGAGGCTGAAGCTGACGACGCGCTCCGAGTGGCCGTGCGTCTCCTGGTCGCGGGCTTCGAGCGCGGCGACCAGCGCCTTGAGCGTCGTGCGGTAGGCGTCGCCGAGCGAGCGCAGCGCGCCGTCCAGCTCGCGCGTGCGCTGCTCGATGACGCGTTCGAGGTAGCTCTCGTAGCCGCGCCGGTCCGAGAGCAGCCGCTGGTGTTCGAGGGCGCGGCGGACGGCGAGCCGGACGTGTTCGAGGTCGAAGGGCTTGACGATGTAGTCGAACGCGCCGGCGCGCATCGCCTCCACGGCGCTCTCGATGTCCTGCGAGCCGCTGACCAGGATGACCAGCGTGTCGGGCGCCAGCTCCTTCACGCGCGGGATAAGCTCAAGGCCGCTCATGCCCTCCATCGAGATGTCGCTCAGGACCAGCTCGAAGCGCGACTCGCCGAGCAGGCGCAGCGCCTCCTCGGCCGACCCGACCGACTGGCAGTCGTGTTCGAGACAGAGGAACTCTTCGAGCACGGCGCGGACGCCCGCGTCGTCGTCGGCGATGAGGAGTCGCGCGCCGCGCCCGGGCAGCGTCGCGCAACTCATACACATGGAGACAGGATTCTTAGACAGAGACATTCGTCCCCCTCGTCGGGCGCCGGGGCGCGCTTCGCCCCCGGCGCGGCGCGGTCGCCAGCCCGAACGCCATAGATTTAAGTTGTCAGGGGGTACTGCTTCAGGGCGTCTGTCGCCCGGCAAGGGCCGTGCCAGCGGCGCCGTGGGCGCAGGCGCCGCGGGCGTGGGCGAAGTTGAGAAGTATGCGCGGCGCGCCCCTCCCGCGTCGTGCGGGGATGAAAACGGGGCGGCGGCCGGCGTTGAAATAGAGGCCGCGCGGCGTCGCCGGCCTCCGCTTTTCGGCCGCGGCCGGCCGGCGCGCGACGCCCGCCGAGGGGTAAATTGCAGCGGCGGGATTCCCTCCGTGCTGCACAATGCAGCGCCCCGCGGCGCGCGTTTAACGGCCGGATTCGGCCGCGGCCGGAGTCGGCGTCTAGCGGGACGCGCGCCCGCCCCGGCACGCGTCTCTGTTCGGCCGGGTCGGCCGCCCGGCGTTTTTTTCGGGCGTTTTCGACGGAATCGGCGCGGCGGTCGTCACTTTGACCTGTGAGGGCGGGCGTCCGCGTCCGGGGCTCGGGCGGGCGCGGCGTGGAGGCGGCGCGCGCGTCGGGCGGGGCGGGAGGCTGGAACGTGGGTTGCTCACGTCAGGACGCTTTTACAATTGTCGGCTCATCGGCCGACGCCCCCGCAAAAATATTTTGGCAGTCCCGACGGCCCGTTTCAGGGAGGGAGTGGTGAAGTCTCGATGGTGAAGTCTCGAAGGCATTACCGTCTGCGCGCCTGGCTCTGCGTGGCATGTGTGTCGGCGGCGCTTTCGGTCTGCGCGGCGGGCGTCGGCGGCGGCGTCGGGGCGCGCGCGGCGTCGGGCGCGGCGGTCAGGCTCTCGCCGGAACTGCGCGGCCTGGCCGCGAGCCGGCAGGACGCGGCGCAGGGCGCGGCCGTTGACGTCATCATTCAGGAGAGCGCGGCGCGGCCTCGGGGGACGTTGAACCTGAAGCTGAGCGCGCTGCTGAACCTCGTCGGCGGCAGGGTGACGGGCACTTTCGGGAGGCTGGGGCTGATGGCGGCGCGCGTGCCCGCGCGGTCGCTCGGCGATTTGGCCGCGCGCCCCGAGGTGCTCTACGTGTCGCCCGACCGGCGGGTCGGCGCCGCCGGCCACATCGAGACGACGACGGGCGCCGAGTCTGTGCGGACGCAGACGACGCTCTCGCTGCTCGGCCTGCTGAGGACGACGAGCACGCTCGACGGCCAGGGCGTCGGCGTGGCGGTCGTGGACTCGGGCGTGGACGCCGGGCACGAGGTCTTCCGCGGCCCGCTGGGGGTGAGCCGCGTCGTCAGGAGCGTTGACTTCACGGGCGAGGGGCGCACCGACGACCCGTTCGGCCACGGGACGCACGTCGCCTCCATCGCGGCCGGCTCGGGCGAGCCTTCGGGCGGGGCCTACGGCGGGGTGGCGCCGGGGGCGGACATCGTCAACCTGCGCGTGCTCGGCGCGGACGGGCGGGGGACGACCTCGGGGCTGCTCGCGGCGCTCGAATGGGTCATGCAGAACCGTGCGCTCTACAACATCCGCGTCGTCAACCTGAGCCTCGGCGGCGTGGCCGTGGACAGCTACCGGAACGACCCGGCGTGCGCGGCCGTCAGGCGGCTGGTGGACGCGGGCGTGGTGGTGGTCGCCGCCGCCGGCAACGCCGGGAAGGACTCCGCGGGGCAGAAGCTCTACGGGCAGATTCACACGCCGGGGACGGAGCCGTCGGCGCTGACCGTCGGCGCGGCCAACACTTTCGGCACCGACGGCCGCTGGGACGACCGCGTGACGACCTTCAGCTCGCGCGGCCCCACGCGCGGCCAGTGGACGGACGACGCGGGCGCGCGCCACTACGACAACCTGATTAAGCCCGACGTGACGGCGCCGGGCAACCGCGTCATCGGCGCGGCGGCCGCGGGCGGCCGGCTCCTGGCCGAGCACCCGGAGCTGAACGTGGACGCGGGCGCGCCCGCCTCGCGCCGCATGATGTACCTGTCGGGCAGCTCGATGGCGGCGCCGGTGGCGGCGGGCGCGGCGGCGCTGATGCTCCAGGCCAACCCGAAGCTCACGCCGAACGTGGTCAAGGCGCTGCTGATGCTGACGGCGCAGACGGCCGGCGGCCACAACGTCTTCGAGCAGGGCGCGGGGCAGTTGAACGTGGACGGCGCGGTCAGGCTGGCGAGGCTCGTCCGGCAAGACCTCTCGGGCTCGACGCCGCTCGGCGCCCCGCTGCTGACGGCGGCCGCGCCCGCGCCGCAGAGCACGGTGGCGGGGCAGACGTTCTGGTGGTCGCAGGGGCTCGTGCTCAACCGCACGGTGGCGACCGGCTCGGACCTCTACACGCTCTACCAGAAGGTCTACGCGCAGGGCGCGCTGCTCGGCGGCGGCGTGCAGGAGGGGGCGGGCGGCGGGCAGACGGCGAACGCCTCGATGATGACGGGCGGCGTGGCGCTCGGCGGGTGGCTGCTGACGAGCGACGGCTCGACGCTCGGCGGCGGGTCGCCGATGCTTGAGGCGTCGGCGCTCGTGCTGGACACGCTGCCGAACGGCATCATGGTCGGCGACGGCATTCTCGTCGGCGACGGGATACTGGTGGGCGACGGGATACTGGTGGGCGACGCGGGCGGCGCGTCGGCGCTGGTGACGGGGGACGAGACGCCATGCATGAGGTGAGCCCCGGCGGGTTGACTCCGGGCGCGGTTCGCCGGATACTCAGTCGCCCCGTTTTGAACTTCCGGTTTATTCTCTCTCCCCCGGCCGCTCGGACAAACCTCGCTGACGGCTACATGCGCCCGTGCGGGGGCGCATCTCCTGACAAAGAGTCGCGGGCGCGCGCCCCCTGGCGTCGCGCCGGCGGGCGGTATCGAAATGCCGACCTCGCCCGGCGCTCCTTCGCGCGCCGACTGGAGGGATCAAGGTGAAACAGGTCAGAAGTCACAAGAAGGCGGCGGCGTCCCTTTCTCTGCTCGCGCTGCTCGCCCTCCTTACGCACACCGGCCTCGCGCCCGGCGGGGCGGCCCGCGCCGGGCTGAAGGTCAGGCGCTCGGAGGCGGCCGGCGCGCGCGACGCGCAGGCGCCGTCGGCGGCCGCCGCCGCCAGAATCTCGCCCGACCTGCTGGAGGCCGCGCGCGACCCGGCCGCCGCCGGCCGCATGGTGCGCGTCATCCTCCAGGACGACGGCGCGGCGCTCCCGGCGGAGCTGCGCGCCGAGGCGAAGACCCGCGGCCGCTTCGACTCCGTCGGCGCGCGCGTCGTCGAGCTGCCCGCGCGGCTCGTCGAGCGGCTCGCCGAGGGCGAGGGCGTCCGCTTCGTCTCGCTCGACCGCGAGACGACGGCCTTCGGCCACGTCTCGCGCACGACGGGGGCCGACGAGCTGCGCACGCTGACGGGCGGCCACAGCTTCTCGGGGCTCGACGGCGCGGGCGTCGGCATCGCCGTCCTCGACTCGGGGATAGACGCCAACCACGCCACGTTCCTCGACGACCGCAACGGCCAGCGCGTGGTCAAGAGCGTTGACTTCACGGGCGAGGGGCGCACCGACGACCCGCACGGGCACGGCACGCACGTCGCCTCCATCGCCGCCGGCAACGCGCGCATCTCGCGCGGCGAGTACGTCGGCGTCGCCCCGGGCGCCAACCTCATCAACCTGCGCGTGCTCAACTCGCAGGGCACGGGGCGCGTCTCGGGCATCCTGGCCGCGCTCAACTGGGTCTTGCAGAACCGCGCCGCCTACAACATCCGCGTCGCCAACCTCTCGCTGGGCACGGCGGCCGTCGAGTCTTACAGGAACGACCCCGTCTGCCAGGCTGTGCGCAAGCTGGTGGACGCGGGCGTGGTGGTCGTCGCCGCCGCGGGCAACAACGGCAAGGACGCGGCGGGGCAGAAGCTCTACGGGGCCATCCACTCGCCGGGCGTGGAGCCGTCGGCGTTGACCGTCGGCGCGGCCAACACCTTCGGCACCGACTGGCGCTCGGACGACGGCGTCGCCACCTACAGCTCGCGCGGGCCCACGCGCGGCTCCTACACCGACGCCGCGGGCGTCCGCCGCCACGACAACTTCATCAAGCCCGACCTCGTCGCGCCCGGCAACAAGATCATCGACGCGGCGGCCGAGGACAACTACCTCATCACGACCAACCCGCACCTGGACGCGGGCGTCAGCGGCTCGGACAAGCGCCGGATGATGTACCTCAACGGCTCCTCGATGGCGACGCCGGTGGTGGCGGGCGCGGCGGCGCTGATGCTCCAGGCCAACCCGAAGCTCACGCCGAACATGGTCAAGGCGCTGCTGATGTACACGGCGCAGCCGCTCGCGGGCTTCAACACGCTGGAGCAGGGCGCGGGGCTCGTGAACGTCGAGGGCGCGGTCAGGCTCGCCAAACTCGTCCGGCAGGACATCTCGGCGCTGACGCCGCTGGGCGCGCCGATGCTGACGGCCGCCGCGCCCGCGCCGCAGAGCACGGTGGCGGGCGAGACGTTCGCGTGGTCGCAGGGGCTCGTGCTCAAGTACGGCCTGCTGACCGGCTCGCAGCTCGTCACCTCGTACCAGAAGATTTACGGCCTCGGCGTGCTGGTGACCGACGGCGTGCTGGTGACGGACAAGACCGTGCTCGGCGACGGCGTGCTGGTGACCGACGGCGTGCTCGTGACCGACCGGCTGATGCTCTCGTCGGGCGTGCTCGTCACCGACCGGCTCATCCTGAGCAACGGCGGGCTCATCGGCGGCGGCTCGGTCTTCCTCGGCTCGGGCGTGCTCGTCACAGACCGCTTCGTGGGCGCGGGCGTGCTGGTGACCGACCGCACCGTGCTGAGCGACGGCGTGCTCGTCACGGACCACACGGCGCTCGGCGCCGACGCCGCGATGCAGGCGCTCTCGGCGGCCACCCTCGGCGACGACACCAAGTCGTCGCCGCCCGTCCCCGACGACGGGCAATGACAGGGACGAAGCCCTCGAAACCTCCTCGTAACTTTCACGAACGACGTGTTCCGTCAAGGAGTGACGTGATGCCCCAGTTCAGCGAATCGAGAAGGGCCGCCGCCCGCGTCCCGCCGCCGAGCCCGAGCCCCGAGACCGCCTTCCGGGTTCACCTCCTGACCGAGAAGGACGCCGAGGCGGAGGTGCTCGACTTCCTGGCCGAGCGGCCGGCGCCGACGGTCGTCATGCGCGGGCTCATCCGCGACAACGGCCTGGAGAGCCCCTTCAACCGCGGCGCGTTCTACGCCTGCCGCGACCGCGAGGGGCGGCTCGAAGGCGTCGCGCTCGTCGGCCACGCCACCTTCGTCGAGGCGCGCACGGCCGGGGCGCTCCGCGCCTTCGCCGAGCTGGCGCAGGGCGAGCGCGCGGCGCATATGATCCTCGGCGAGCAGGAGATGGTGCAGCAGTTCTGGGGGCACTACGCGCCCGCCGGCCAGCGCCCGCGCCTCTTCTGCCGCGAGCTGCTCTTCGAGCAGCGCTGGCCGGTGCGCGCCTGCGAACCCGTGGAGGGGCTGCGGCTCGCCACGCTCGAAGACCTGATGCTCGTCATGCCCGTCCACGCCGCGATGGCCTACGAGGAGAGCGGCGTCAACCCGCTCGACGTGGACTTGCAGGGCTTCCGCCTGCGCTGCGCCCGCCGCATCGAGAACGGCCGCGTGTGGGTGCTGGTCGAGGGCGGCGAGCTGGTCTTCAAGGCCGACGTGGCGTCCGAGACGCCCGAGTGCGCCTACGCCGAGGGCGTCTACGTCGAGCCGGCGAGCCGGCAGAAGGGGCTGGGGCTGCGCTGCCTCTCGCAGCTCGGGCGGACGCTGCTCGGCCGCTCCGAGTCGGTCTGCGCGCTCGTCAACGAGCAGAACCTCGTCGCGCAGGCGCTCTTCCTCAAGGCGGGCTACCGCCTGCGCGGCTACTACGACACCATCTTCCTCGAACAGAAGTAGCCCGATTCGTCAGCACGCCGGCGCGCGGGCCGGCCCGGCTCATTCGACCGTGAGCCGGCCGCCCCGCGCGCCGACCTCGGAGGGGCGGCGCGTGGACAAGCAGCGTCTGGTCAGACCCTACATGTGGGCGCTCATCGCGGCGGGCGCGGGCGTGACCCTCTACTCGGCGCTGCGCGCGCCCGCCGCGCCGCTCGACCTGCGGCTGGCGGCGCTCGTCGCCGTCACGCTGCTCGTCAGCTCGCGCTTCTGCATCCCCATCCCGCGCACGACGGGGCAAATCTCCTTCTCGGACACCTTCATCTTCCTGACGATGCTGCTCTACGGCGGCGACGTGGCGGTCGTCCTCGGCGCGGCCGAGAACTTCGCCGCCTCGCGCTTCGGCAAGCGGCCGTTCAGCCTCTTCACCTGCGCCTTCAACGCGGCGATGATGGCCTGCGCCACCTTCGTCACCGTCCGCGTCATGGGCCGCCTCTTCGGCCCCGTGACCGAGCTGGCGCGCGGCGACTTCTCGGCCACCTTCGTCGTCGCGCTCTGCGTGATGGCGCTCGCGCAGTACGTGGCGAACTCGGGCGTGGCGGCCGTCCACACGTCGCTCAAGGCCAACGAGCCGCTGTGGGTGACGTGGCGCAACAAGTACCTCTGGACCTCCATCACCTACTTCGCGGGCGCGTCGGCCGCCGGCATCACGGTCGCGCTGGCCTCGACCGCCGGCTTCTACGCGCTGGTCGCCGCCGCCCCCATCATCTTCATCGTCTACCTGACCTACCGCACGTACCTCGACAACCTGGAGGCCATGTCCGAGGCGGCCAAGGCCGAGGCCGCCGCCGAGGCGCGCGCCGAGTCGGCCGCCGAGCAGGCCGAGCAGGCGCGGCGCCACGTCGAGGAGCTGTCGCACTACATCAGCGAGCAGGAGCGCATCCGCGAGCAGTACGCGCAGATAGAGAAGCTGTCGGCCTTAGGCGAGCTGGCCTCGGGCGTGGCGCACGACTTCAA
>DASVUF010000162.1:0-5172 GCA_036387195.1 Pyrinomonadaceae bacterium
CTTCCCCCATCCCTACACCCCGGCCGCTGCCCGGGCTTGGCTGGGATTCGTCGCGCAGAAGACGCCCGAGACCGACTTCGCCCTCGCCGTCGGCGGCGAGGCGGCCGGGGGCATCGGGATCACCCTGCGAGAGGACGTCGCCCGCCGCTCGGCCGAGATCGGCTACTGGATGGGCCGGGCCCATTGGGGCCGCGGGCTGGCGACGGCGGCCGTGCGGGCGCTGACCGACTGGGCGTTCGCCCACTTCGACCTCTGCCGCCTCGACGCCTCGGTCTTCGACTGGAACCCGGCCTCGGCGCGGGTTCTGGAAAAGGCGGGATACGTCCTCGAAGGGCGGCTGCGCAAGAGCGCCACGAAGGACGGCCGGACGATCGATCAACTCCTGTACGCCCGGGTCCTCGGGGCCTGAGCGGGCACCGGAGTTGCACTGCCTCGGGCGTCCCCAGTGCGACTTCGACCCCGCTCCCGGAGGATGCACCGATCATGGCCGACGCCCCGAAGCAGCCCCCGATGCCGCCGCAGCAGCAGGAGAAGCCGGGCCTGGAGTCGGAGATGACGCCCCGGCCGCAATACCGGGCCCCGGCGTACAAGGGCTCCGGGAAGCTGCAGGGCAAGGCGGCCCTGATCACCGGCGGCGACTCGGGCATCGGCCGCTCCGTGGCGGTGCTCTACGCCCGCGAGGGGGCCGACGTGGCCATCGTCTACCTCCAGGAGGAGCAGGCCGACGCCGAAGAGACGCGCCGGGCGGTCGAGGAGGAGGGCCGCCGCTGCCTGCTCCTGCCCGGCGACGTCACCGACCCGGGCTCCTGCCGCGCCGCCGTCGAGCGGACGGTCGGCGAGCTGAGCCGGCTCGACGTCCTGGTCAACAACGCCGCCTACCAGATGCAGCAGGACAACTTCGAGGACATCACCGAGGAGCAGTTCGACAAGACGTTCCGGACGAACATCTACGGCTACTTCTACATGGCGAAGGCGGCGCTCCGGCGCATGACCGAGGGCGCCTGTATCATCAACACCGGCTCCATCACGGGGCTCGAAGGGAGCAAGGAGCTTCTGGACTACTCGGCGACGAAGGGCGCGATTCACGCCTTCACCAAGTCGCTCGCGCAGAACCTCGTCGAGCGGCGCATCCGCGTCAACTGCGTCGCGCCGGGGCCGGTCTGGACGCCGCTCAACCCGGCCGACAAGGAGGCCGAGGACGTCAGGGAGTTCGGCGCCGACACGCCCTTCAAGCGCCCGGCGCAGCCCGAAGAGATGGCGCCGGCCTACGTCTTCTTCGCCTCCGAGGCGGATTCGAGCTACATCACGGGCGAGGTGCTCACACTCCTCGGCGGCGACACGACCGCGGGGTAAACGAAATGATGAAGGGCGGAGGCGGCAGGGTGAAGCTCGGACGGCGTTGCTTTCACACGGCCGCCTCCGCCCTCACTTGAAACGGAGGGACAGATGTCAGGAGCCGACAGGAAGAAGAAGGACGGGGAGCGAACGGACAAGAAGAACCAGCAGATGCACGAGCGCGAGAACGAGGTCGTGCAGGAGGCCAACGCGCCTTCGCAAGTCCGCGACCAGTCGAACCGGACGGACGCGCAGCCCGGCCCGGCCGACACGCGCGTCGGCGGCAACGAGGGGCGCTAGGCCGAGGCGCTTAAACTTTAGAGGGGAGAACAGTCGAGATGCCAGACCCGGTCAGGACCGACGAGAAGAAGTGCGCGCACCAGACCTGCACCTGCATGGTCGGGGGCGAGCGCAGGTTTTGCAGCGACTACTGCGAGGACGCGAACGACTCAGACCCGACCTCGGTCTGCACCTGCGACCACCCGGGCTGCAAGTCGAACCGCTGAGGCTCGCCGCGGAATCGGGCGCGTCGGCGAGGGTGTGGCGAGGGATGAAGTGACGGCTGACGGCCGACGCTTCATCCCTCGCCGCTTCCCCGCCCGCCGCCATCCGACGGCGCGCGGCGTTTGACACCGACGCCGCGCGTCGTAAAATCTCACGTCTCCGGAACGAACATCTCAGCCCTTGAAGGAAGCGACGAGCGATGACCTACGTGGTGACAGAGGATTGCGTCGGCTGCAAGTACACGGACTGCGCGGCGGTGTGCCCCGTCGAGGCGTTTCACGAGCTGCCCGACCGCCTCTACATCAACCCCGAGACCTGCATTGACTGCGACGCCTGCGTCCCCGAGTGCCCCGTCGAGGCCATCTTCCCCGACGCCGCCCTCCCGGAGCAGTACGCCGAATGGCTCCCGCTCAACGCCGAGGCCGCCGACTACCCCATTATCAGCGGAAAAATCCCCGCCCTCTTCGGCCCGACCTGTAAGGGAAAACCCGAGTAGTCACGCGCCGGCCGCCGGCGGCTTTCCGGCGTCCGCCGCCCACTTCAATTCAACATCGCCAGCCGGGTCTGCATCTTCTTGAGCTGTTCGCGGACGGCGTCGGCGTCCGGGGCGTGTGGGGCGAGGTCGAGGTAGGTCTGCGTGTCGGCGACGGCCTCGGCGAGGCGGCCGAGCTGCGCGAGGAGGACGCCGCGGTCGCGGCGCTCTTCGAGGTCGCGGGGCGCGAGCAGGAGGAGGCGCTCGACGGCCGCCAGGGCGCGGCGGATGAGCTGCGCGCGGACGTAGACCGCCTTGAGGTTGCCGAGCATCCGCGCGAGGACGCCGCGCGCGCCGACCGCCCGCAGGTGCTCGTCCGAGAGCGCGAGCCGCCCCTCGTAAATCAAATCAAGCCGCGACTGGCACTCGTCGCGGTCGGTCGTCCTGCCGTTGAAGGGGTCTACGAGGACGCCTTCGCCGCCTTCGTCCTCGTAGGCGCGGACGACGAAGTGGCCGGGCAGCCCCACGCCCTCGACGCGCAGCCCCGCGCGCAGCCCGACCTCGACGTAGACGACCGAGAGCGTGATGGGGATGCCGGCGCGGCGGCCGAGCACCTGGTGGAGCATGCTGTTGCGCGGGTCGTAGTAGTCGGCCTCGTTGCCCGCGAAGCCCAGCTCGCCGAAGAGGTAGCGGTTGAGCGCCTCGACCCGCGACCCGCCCGCGGCGGCCATGCGCGCACGCGCCTGCTCGCCCATCTCGTCGAGCCGCGCCAGACACCGCTCGACGTCCGAGCGGCGCGGCTCCTCCTCCGCCCCTATGAGCAGCGCCGCGCGCCCGAGGTCAATCTCGGCTTCCGGCCGCGACACCTCGGCCGCGAAACGCCTCCGCGCCTCGTCGGCCGCGAGCTTGTCAGCAGGAGTCATAAGAAAGCGCCGGGGGCTGAGGCTGAGTGAAGGCTGGAACGTTCTTATCACTCAGTCCTCAGTCCTCGGTACTATTTCCCCCAATCGGTGTCGAAGACGTGGTGGACGGCGTCGGGCGTCCAGTCGGCGAGGGTGCGCGTGACGGAGTCGGCGCCGGCCTCGCGCAGCGCGCGGTCTGGGACGGTGTTGGTGACGCCGAGCGTGCGCATGCCGGCGGCGCGCGCGGCGCGGACGCCGGGCGGCGCGTCCTCGATGACCAGGCACTCGTCGGGACTGAGCGGGATGATGTGCGCCTCGCCGCGCTTGCGGTTCAGGAGTTCGAGCCCGCCGTTGTAGCACATCGGGTCGGGCTTGCAGGCGGTCACGTCCTCGGCGCTGACGACGGCGTTGAAGTAGCCCGAGAGGCCGGCGCGTTCGAGCACGTGGTCAATCTCCGTGCGCCGCGCCATGCTGACGAGGCCGAGCGCGTAGCGGCGCGAGAGCGCCTTGACGAAGGTGACGACGCCGGGGAAGAGCGGCAGCTCGCCTTCGATGAGCCCGCGGTGCGCGGCCGTCTTCGCCTCGACGAGGCGGCCGAGCGTCTCGTCGTCCAGCTCGCGCTCGGCGCGCTCGTAGACCGCGCGCAGAAACGTCACGTCGTCCATGCCGAGCGAGCCGTAGTAGTCCGCCTCCGTCAGCGTCAGCCCCTCGCGGCCGAGCACCTCCTGGTAGGCTTTCATCTGCAACGGCTCGTCGTCGATGATGACGCCGTTGAAGTCAAAAAAGACGGCCTGAATCATTAGACCTCAAGCAATGAAAATTTACGGAGTTTGCAGAGCGCGTCCATTGTAAGTCGCGTGGGGGAAGAAGAAAAGCAGGCGGCGGGCGGCGGCAGGCGGGCCCGGCCCGCAGGGCTTTGACGGCGACCCCGCCGGCCCGCGAAGGGTTTTCTACCGGCCGCCGGTCGCCGCCTACTTCCCCTTCACCTCCTCGCGCAGCTCTGCGAAGAGCGTGGGGAGGCGTTCGGATTCGAGGAGGTCGAGGCGGCGCATGACGTCCGTGAGCGCCAGCTCGTTCTTGAGGTTGACCTGGTAGTCGAGGTCGGCGCGCAGGCGGTCCTTGTCGCCCTGCCGGTTCTGCGAGATGAGGATGATGGGCGTGAGCAGCGCCGCCACGATGCCGTTCATCACGTCGAGGAACGAGTAGGGGAACGGGTCAACGCCCCGGTCGCGCAGCCAGACCGTGTTGTAGACGACCCAGAAGAGGATGAAGGTGACCGTGGCGGCGATGAACTTCCAGCTCCCGCCGAACTCCGAGACGGCGTCGGCCATCCGGTCGGCGAAGGTCTGGCGCTGTTCCTCGACCTCGTTGAGGTTGCGCGTCACGCGGCGGCGCAGCATCTCGTCGGTCTGCCGCAGGCGGTCGGTGACGGCCGCGAGCATCGAGAGCGTCACCCCGGGGCTGCGCCTGACGAAGGAGTGAAAGTCGTCGCGCGAGAGCACGGCGAGGCGCGCGTCCTCGGCGACCGTGGCGGTGGCCGAGCGCGGCTTGCCGTCGAGTATCGCCATCTCGCCGAAGAAGTCGCCGGCGGCCAGCTCGGCCAGCGTCACGTCGTGCCCGTCCTCGTCGGCGAGGTGGATGCGGACGCGGCCGCCCTCGATGAGGTACATCGCGCCGCCGGGCTCGCCCTTGCGGAAGAGGACGCTGCCCGCGGGCCGCAGCTCAAGGCCGAGCAGGGCGCGCAGGACGGCCGCCGTCTCGTCGTCGAGCGAGGCGAAGAGCGGGACGGAGCGGAGCGCTTCGAGCGTCATCAAAGGGCGGTCGTTCTCCGGCATCAAGACTCACCTCACGGAAGGGTCTGCCTGTAGCGGGGACTGAAAGCAGCGCGGAGATTAACACGAAACGGCGGCGGGGCGGAGCGTGGGCGGGGTCGAAACGAGGGGGCGCGGGGGCGGGGGG
>DASVUF010000163.1:0-27844 GCA_036387195.1 Pyrinomonadaceae bacterium
TCCGGCCGACGGGTCTGTGCAGCGCGTCGTAGGAGTAGTCGGCGCGGACGTGGCGCGCGTCGGTCCTGCGCGTCAGGTCGCCGGCCGCGTCGTAGGCGAAGGAGGAGGCCCCGCCCTCGGGGCTGACGGACGAGGTGAGGCGCGCGAGCGAGTCGTAGGCGAACAGGCGCGTCTGCCGCGTCTGCCCCGCGCGCCCCTGCGTCACCTTCCTGAGGTTGCCGAGCGCGTCGTGTTCGTAGGTGGTCTCGTAGCCGTAGCCCTCGACCCCGGGCGCCTCGACGACCCGCTCCAGCCGCCCGAGCGCGTCCGTCACGCTGCTCCTCTTCACGCCGGCCTCGTCCGCCGCCGTCACCTCCGCCCCGACGTACTCGGTCAGCGCCGCCGCGCCGCCGGGCGACAGCACGCTCGTCACGCGCCCGAGCGGGTCGGAGGCCGTGGTCGTGAAGGGGACGCCGCCCTGCGCCGCGTCGAGGTCGAAGTCGTCGAGGTCTGTCCGGAAGTGCGGGTGCGAAACCTTCACCGTGCGGGTCCGCTCGTCGCGCTGCGTCTTGACGGCGACCCACGTCCGGCCGGGCGCGCCGCCGTCGAAGGAGTAGGCGCGCGACGGACGCCCGAGCCCGTCGAAGAACTGGTAGAAGTCGGTCGAGCGCGACGCGTCTATCGCCGTCCGCGCGCGGACGTAGAAGTTGTCGGGGGCGGCGCCGTAGTCATACCGCGTCGAGCCGCCGTCGGGCAGCGACACGCGCCGCAGCCTGCTGAGCGGGTCGGGGGCATGGGTGTCGGGGTCGTGGTAGGAGTAGCCGGTGGTCGTCTGGTTGTTGACGTCCGTCACGGACAGGACCAGTCCGGTCGCGGCGTCGTAGACGCTGGCCGTCTCCAGAGGGACGTTCGACCCCCTCGCCCCCGTCGGGTCGGGGACGGCCGAGAGCGAGCGCGTCGGGTAGGCGGACTGGTAGTCGGGCGAATACTCCGTCTCGGCGAAGCGCGCGGAGAGCCCGCCGCGCGCCGCGGGCTCCCAGGTCCGCCGCACGCTCCCGCAACCGTCGTAGCGCGCGTGCGCGTCGAGGTAGGCCGAAGGGTTGTCGGTCGCCCCGAGCGTGTCGAGCCAGCGGCCGGTGGTCGTCACGTTGCCGCGCGCCGCGGGGACAGTCGCCTCGCGCCCCTCGGTCGCGCCGCAGGGCAGCGGCGACATGTCCGCGCCGGCGTAGGACGCCTCGTCGTAGTAAACCTCCGTGCGCGCGACGACCGCGCCGGGCGATGGGCCGTTCCCCGGGCCGCCCGCGCGGACGGCGACGCTGACGGGCAGCGCCACCATGTTCCGCTCGTTGTACGCGGGCTCGTCCTTGTACGCCGTCTCGGTCGTCCGCAGCGGGGCGCCCGCGGGGATGTCGCCGACGGGCCCGCCCTCTGCCGTCGCGCGCGCCACCTCGACGAAGGCGTGCTCGGTGACGGCCGTGACGTTCAAAGGCTGGCTCGCCTGAGCGTACTGGTAGGTCGTGCTCCTGGCGAGCGGGGCGCCCGCGCCCGTGTCGAGCAGCAGCTCGACCGTCCTCAGAACCTTCGGGTCGCGCTTCGCGCTCGGGTGCCCGCCCGGCAGCGGCCCGGCCACGCCCCACTCGGTCAGCGTCCGCCGCAGCATCGCCCCGCCCTGCGACTGCGGCGCGTAGACCCGCCGCTCGTACTCCATGCCCGCACGCGGGTCGTCGAGCCCGTAGAGGACGCTCCCGAACGGGTAGCCGGTGTGGTTGAGGCGGACGGTGCGCGTGCCGTCGGGCGCGACGCTCGTCACGGACGCGCCCCCGCCCTCGTAGAGCCACACGGCCTCGCCCTCCCCCGCGCCGCCGGCGCTCACCCTTCGCTCCAGCACGCCGCGGTTGGCCTGCGTGTACGGCGCGTCCAGCCGCGTCAGCGACGGGACGGGGCCGTAGCGGTAGCGCTCGTGCCCGCCCGCGGGGTACGCCACCTTAGCTATCTCGCCGTACTCGTTGTAAGTGAAGGTGTATGCGCTCCCGTCGGGCAGCGTCAGCCGGTGCAGCACCACGGGGTTGAAGGTGAAGGGGTCGAGCAGGCGCGTCCCCTCGACCGAGCTGAACAGCGCGTTGTCGTAGACCTCGTTCCCGAACTTCTGCCGGTCGCCGAGGCGGCGCAGCGCCGGCGTCTGCCCCGTCAGCATGTCCGGCTCCAGCACGCCCGGACTCCCCAACTCGCGCAGGTCGAAGGTGTAGCTCATCGGCGCGCCGCCGACGCCGGGGAGCGTGCGCGTCTCGGTGTGCGCGAAGCCGTTATGAAAGCTCGGGGCGGTTATCTGGCGGCCGAGCGTGTCGGCCTGCGCCGTCAGCACGTTGCCGTTGCTGTCCACATAGCGCGTCGCCGCCCCGCCCGCGAACTCGTAGCGCGACCCGTCGGGCATGTAGAGCGTCCCCGCGCCCGGCGACGCGCCGACGTACTTCATGCGCGAGGAGTCCACGGAGTAGTAGGTCCCGGTCTGCGGGTCCGCGCCGGCGAGCGGCGCGTCGCCGCGTCGCAGCTCGTGCGACGAGCCGTCGGGGAAGCGCACCGTCAGCCGCGGGATGTAGAAGCCGCGGGCGGGGTCGCCGTCGCAGCAGGCGCGCCCCGAGGCGTCGTACCGCTCGCCCCCGGCCTCGATGGTCGGCAGGGCGCCGATGAAGGTCCAGCCGGCGACCGAGTTCTCGCCGTAGAGGGCGCGCGTCGTCGTGTAGCACTCGGTCCCGACCTCGGCCTCGGGCGAGTTCGAGCAGCCGCTCAGGCCGCCGTTGACGAAGTCCTCGAACTCGACGCGCCACACCTTCGAGTTGTACTGGAGCGCGAACGAGAGGTCCGCGCCTACGCGCCCCGGGTAGGAGCCGAGCGGGATGCGGACGCTCATGCCGAGCGTCGAGGGGTCCACCTTCAGCTCGCTCCTGAGGCCGAGGTCGGGCGTGTTCTTCGTGTGCTGGAGGTTGGGCGCGCCGCCCTGCGCGCGCGCCGCGGCCGGGGCGCCGAGCCCCCATGTGATGGAGAGCGCGAGCGCGGCCGCGACCCTCCGCGGCGCGGCCGCGCGCCGTGCGTGTGTGAGGGCTTCGTTGAATGAGCGCGCCATGTACGGAACCTCTGAGGGCTGTGGGAGTCCCAAGGTCGGGGGCGCGCCGGCCGTCCGCGCGGCCGGCGCGCCCCCGCGCCGCTACTGTAAGCTCAACAGGACCAGTATCTCGCCGACGCCGCCCGCCAGCGGCTCCAGCGCCTTGCCGACGATGGTGCCCGGCCGGTGGAGGCTCACGCCGCCCAACTCCACGGGCACGGACTTCATCGCCACGCCCTCCACCTCGCTGGTCACCAGCAGGTCCCCGACCTTGATGGCGCCGCGCGTGGCGTCCACGCGCACGCGGACGCGCCCCGTCGTCGCCACCTTCAACTTGCCCTCGCCCGCGACGCCGAGGATGACGCCCGGCTCGGCCGAGACGACGCCCGCGACGCCCGTGTCGTAAGCCTTGCCCGAGGCGACCACGTGGTTGCTCCTCCCCGTGTCGAGCACGACGACCGTCCCGGCCGCGAGCCTCTGCGTCGAGGGCACCCACTCGGCCACGTCCTGATACTTCGCGCTGACCGAGCCGCCGGCCGTGATGTCGCCCGCGACCGTGACGTCGCCCGCGGCGTTGAGCGCGCCGGCGACGTCGAGCTTGTAGGCCGCCCCCGGGTTCGACGTCCCGACGCCGACGCGCCCGTCGTTCTTGATGGAGAGACGCACGGCCCCCGTCCCGTAGTCGCCGCCCGTGTAGAAGTCGTGCCCGCCCGTCGGCCCCGCCACCCACGAGATGTTGCCGGCGAAGTCCGTCCGCCACTTCGCCACCGTCACCCCGTTGATGATCGAGGCCACCACGTTCTGCCCCGTCGCGTTCGGGTTCGTCATCACGAAGTGCGCCCCGGCCCCGCCCGCGTTGGTGTAGTTGGCGTTGTCGAGGTTGACCGAGAGGATGGAGGCCGGCGCCGACGTGCCCAGCCCGACGTGCCCGCTGGAGTTCGCCACGAGGATGTTCTGCCGCACGTAGGAGCCGTTGGTGTCGCCCACCAGCGACATGCGGAAGAGGCCGCCCTCCGAACGCCACTGATAGAGCCGCTGGTTGGAGGCCGCCGCGCTGTCGAGGAAGTTGACGACCGCCGCGCCGCTCCCCGAGACCTTGATGCTCTGCATCCCGAAGCTGTTGTGGACGTGCAGCCCGTCCTCGGGCGAGGCCGTGCCGATGCCGACCCGCCCGCCCGACGGCTGGAGGCTGACGGCGTTGGCGCCCAGCCCCTCCTTGACGCCCTGGATGATGGCGGAGCCGCCGGTCGCGCCGCTGCGCCCGAACTGCATCCCGATCTGCCCGCTGCCCGGCGTCACGTTGCCGAAGAGCGCGAAGACGTCGTTGCCGGCCGCGCTCCCGTTCGAGACGGTCAGCTTGTTGGTGGGCGTCGCCGCGCCCGTCCCGACGCCGACGTTGCCCGCGTTCGTGTTGCTGACGTCCGAGCCGGTCGTCGCCCACTGCGCGCTGGCGCGGCCGGGGCCCAGCAGGCATGCGGCGAGCAGCGTGAGGGCGGCCGCCGTGAGCGACGGCCGGTTCAACTTGTGAGCAGTCTTGGTCATGCTGTCTCCTGTTCGGGGGCGGCCGGCTGAGAGAGGCGGCCGCGCGCCGCGCGCCGTGGGCGCGGCGCGGTCTTCAGCGGCCGGCGGGCGTCTCGCACTTCGGCTCGGCGTAGTCGGCGCGGTAAGAGGTGACGCTCTTCAGGTTGAGCGCGCCCTCCCTGCCGGGCGCGAGGCAGACCCCGGCGTAGGCGGCCAGGTTCGAGGCCGAGACGCGCACCCAGCGGTCGGACGAGTTGCGCGCCGTGAACTTCTGCCCGGCCCCGTCCTCAGTGAGCGTCACCTGCGCGCAGGCTTCGCCCTGACACTCGGCCGCCGCGGCCGCCGCGCCTGCGACGCCCGGCCGCGCCGCCGGCGAAAGCGCCGCCGCCGCGACGAGGGCGGCGCCGAGCCATGTACGTTTCATCCGTTTCGTCATCGTCTGTTCCTCTTTCACTCGTTACGTCTTCCGCGTACGGCGCCGCCGCGCGCGCTCCGCCCCGTGCGGCTCACCTGACGCGCGACCTTATCTGCTCGAAGTGCGCGGCCCTGATGACTGCGCCGCGCGTGAGCGGCGGGTCGGCCGGGTAAGGGCTCAACAGCCCGAGCGGGCCGAGCGCCTCGTCGAGACGCGCGCGCAGGTCGGTGACGTCCTCGGCGTAGACCCTTCGCCGCTGCGCCGCGGGCGCCGGGACGGGGTCGGGGTAAGTCCAGGAGAATGAGCCGAGGCCGCCCGCGAGGTCGCGCACGGCCTCGACCGCCCGCCGCAGCTCCGTCAGGTGCGCGGCCTTGATGGTCACGCCCAAAAGCTCGCCGTCGGTGAAGATGACCGCCGTCGCCAGGTCCGTGTTGCTGTAGGCGGAAGAGCCGCCGCCCGAGAAGACCGCGTTGACGCGGTAGAGGTAGGCCGCGCCCGCCCGCACGCTCGCGTCGTCGAAGGCGGTCGCGCCCTGCACGGCGGCGAGCGGGGTGAACACGCCGCCGGCCTGCCTGCGCTCGACGACGTAGCTGGCGACGGCCGGGGCGGCCGAAGGCGGCTGCCACGTCAGGCGGACGGAGGCGGCGGCGCCCCCCGAGAAGCCGGCCGTGGCGACCAGGTTCGAAGGGGCCGGGCCGGCCGGCGTCGGCGTCGGCGCGGGCGTCGGCGTCGGCTCCTCCGTGGCGACGAGGCGTCCGCCCGCGTAGACATACTCCCTGGCGAGCGCGAGGTCGCCGGCCCCCTGCGGCGCGGGCGCCGTGAGCGGGCTCATCCCGACGGCGCGCCGCACGGGCTCGAAGCGCGTGGCGGCGAAGCCGGCCGACATCAGCGCGCCGGCGCCCAGCAGCGCCGCGACCAGCTTACGGCTCGCGCGGCGCCGCGGCGTGCGGGCCGGGCCGGGCGTGCAGGCTCTCTTTTTATGCCTCTTCGACATAGAGACTCACCGCGCGGCGCGCGGGGGCGCGCGCCGCTGAGGGCGGCGAACGTTCGCCGGGACGGACTTCAGGCGGTTCGCCCCCGCGCAGGGGGCAAGCCGTTGTCGGAGCGGACGGGCGACGCGGCCGTGAGGTCGTCGCCCGCGCCCGCGTAAGCTTCGGGGGCGTGGGACGCGTTCTGCGCCCCGCGCGGCGCGGCGGCGGGAGGCGGCGACGCCTGCGGGCGGCAGGCGTCGGGAGGCGTAGTCGGGTGGCGCATTACGGCCGGCGCTCCTTTGAGGTTGGGTGGCCTGTCGCCGCGTGCGCCGGGATGCGGGCCGGAAGGCCGCGCATCTTATTCTGCGCCGGTGGCGGCAGGAGCCGTGTTACGAAGAGAGCCCGGAGCCCGCTTGCAGGTGGGCTCCGGGCTCTTTGATTAGCGCGGTAAGATTAAAAAGTTTAAGAAGGCGTCCGCGCCGTGGTGCGCTCCGCGCGACGCAGGACGACCGTTTGGCGGCCGGTGCGACGCGGGGTCATGGATGAGGCGCATACGATAACGCTTCCGGAGTTTGCGCGTGAGGCTAGCGACGGTATCGCTTCGGATCGGTAGCCCGCGTGAGTCACTACTTATGCGAGGAGGCGCGCTAGAATCTAATAGGAAGGACGCCACGTGTCAATAGCAATTTGACAAAACACGCTTCCCGCCCTCGCCGGATGCAGACGACTTAGCGGCGCCTGACGCAAACGTTTCGTCCCCGCCAAGTGCCTCAGCCGTCAAGAGTATTGCCCGGGACGCCGCCGCTTCCGACCCTTCCTGAATCGCCCGCGGCGTCCACGCGCCCCGCCGAAAATCCACCCGTTCATCCGGCCGCGCGCCGTGCGGCGCGCCGTGCGGAAAAAAGTTGGGACACTTCGTCGCGGCAGGTCACTTACTGATAACCGCGCGGCGACAGACTTACTCCCAACGTGAGGTGGAGACGACATGAACCCCGCGAGCACGGCGCGCATGGCGTGCCTGTTTCTTATTCTGCATTGCGCAGCGGCGCAGGCGGCGCAACTCGGCGGCGACGCGGCGGCCGGGCGCGAGGCGCGTTCGGCGCGCGACGAGGGCCTGAGGCTCTACGCGCTCGGCAGGCACGCGGAGGCGGCCGAGTCGTTCCGCAGGGCCGTCAACTCGAAGCCCGACTACGCCGAGGCTTACAACGACCTCGGGATGGCGCTGCTCGGCGCGGGGCAGAAGGCCGAGGCGGTCGAAGCCCTCCGGCGGGCCGTCGCGCTGCGCCCGGGGCGCGCCGAGGCGCACTACAACCTCGGCTCGGCCTTCTACGCCGCGGGGCGAAACGAAGAGGCGGCCGCCGCCTTCGAGGAGGCCGTCCGGCTGAAGGGTGACTACGCGTGGGCGCACTACAACCTCGGCGTCGTCTACGAAGAGGCGGGGCGTCACGCCGAAGCCGTCTCGCGCCTGCGCCGCGCGGTCGAGTTGAGGCCGGACTGGGCCGAGGCGCACGCGCGGCTCGGGCTCGTGTGCCACGGCGCGGGGCGGTCGCGGGAGGCGGTCGCGGCCCTCGAACGCGCGTCGCGGCTCAAGCCCGAGTACGCCGAGGCGCACAACAGTCTGGGGGTGCTCTACTTCGGCGCGGGGCGCCGCGCCGAGGCCGAGGCGGCCTTCGGGCGCGCGGTCAAACTCCGGCCCGACTTCGCCGCGGCGCGCTACAACCTCGCCGCGGCGAGCCTCGCGCTGAACAACCGCGACGCGGCCTACGCGCAATACCGCGCGCTCAAGAACCTCGACGAGGGGCTGGCCGTAAAGCTCTACGGCGGGCTGACGCGCGGGAGGGTGCTCAGCCTCGTGGACAGGTAGTCGCCGCCGCGTTATGGTCGCGTCCTGCTGACTGAAGATGGAAAGGGTGGCCGCGGAATCGCTGGGGCCGGCGCGCCGGCCCGCCTCGGGAGTTGGGGCCTCGATGAACATCTCCGAGGAGACCATCGCGCGCGCCCGGCGCGGCGACGGGGAGGCGTTCCGCCTGATCTTCGAGCGGTACACGCGCCCCGTCATCAGCTTCATCTTCTACATGGTCGGCGAGCGCGGGCTGGCCGAGGAGTTGGCGCAGGAGACGTTCTTCCGCGCCTACAAGTCCATGGGCGCGCTCGGCGCGGACGCGAGGCTGTCGGCGTGGCTCTTCGGCATCGCGCGCAACGTCGCGCGCGAGTCGCTGCGCGAGCGCAGCCGCGAGCCGCGGAGCGTCGAGATGGACGACCCCGCGGTGGCGGCGCTGTGCGACGAGGGGCCTTCGCCCGCCTCGGCGCTGCTCGACAAGGAGGTGGGCGCGGCCGTGCGCGACGCGCTCGCGGGGCTCGACGAAGAGAAGCGGCTGGTCTTCGTCCTCAAGGTCTACCAGCAGAAACCCTACGAAGAGATATGCCGCATCACGGGCTTCTCGCTGCCGAAGGTGAGGAACGACCTCTACCGCGCGCGGGCCGAGATGCGGCGCCGCCTGAGACGCTACCTGGGTGAGAGCGATGAAGTGTGAGGAGTGCCTCGGACTGTTGGGCGCGCACTTCGACGGGGAGTTGGGCCCCGCCGAGTCGGCGGCCGTCTCCGCGCACGTCGCCGCCTGCGAGGGCTGCGCGCGCGAGTGCGAGAGCCTGCGCGACGAGCACGCGCTCTACCTGCGCTACGGGTGCGACGCGACCGAGTCGCCTTCGTTCTGGGGCGAGGTGCTGGCGCGGGCCGAGGCGGACAGGTCGTCGGCGCCCGAGGCGTTGGCGTCGCGGCTGCGGCGGCGGCTGGCCGGCGCGCTGCCGGCGCTCACGGCCCCGCGCTTCAGCCCGACGCTCACGGCCGCCATGCTGCTCGCCGCCGTCGGCCTGACCGCGTCGGTTATGCTTTACGTCGGCCCGCGCGATAATGGGCCGCGCCCCTCTGCGCGGTCGCGTTACGAGGGCGACGCCGGCAAGGCTGAGAAGGCTGAGAAGGCCGGCGTCGAGTCCGCGGACGGGCGCGACGACGACGCGCCCGCGGCCGTCGAGTCCGCGGGCGGCTCCGGCGGCCGTGAGCCGGAACGCCTGGCCGTCAGGGAGGGCCGCGGCGCGCGCGCGCGCGTGGCGGCGAAGCCGGCTGGCGCGGCCGCGGCGTCGTCGAAGGGCGACAGGCGGGCGCTCACAATCGCCGCGGCCGAGCCCGACGCCGAGAGGCTCGTGCGGGAGGCCGAGCGGAAGTACCTCGCCGCCATCGCCGCGCTCTCGCGCGACGTCGGCCGCCGCCGCCGGCAGACCGACGCGGAGACGGCCGCACGCTTCGAGAGGACGCTGGCGGTCGTTGACAGGGCCATCGCCGAGACGCGCGCCGCCGCGCGCAAAAACCCGCGCGACCCTGTGGCCGTGCAGTACATGATGGCCGCCTACGCCAGAAAGGTAGACCTCCTGCGCGACGTAGCGCAGGACTAACGCCCCCGCGCACGCGGCCCCGGGCGTCAGGCCGACGACGACGAGCGGTATGAACATCAGGCGGATAACGCTTCTCTGGCTGCTGGCCGTCATGCCGCCGCCGTGCGCGACCCGCGCGCAGACGGCGCGGGCGGCGCTCGTCGCGGCCGCCGCCTCGCAGGACGCCCCCGCGGTCGAGCGCGACGAGCAGCGCCGCGTGCGCGTCAGACTCGCGCCCGGCGGCCGCGTCGCGCTCGACAACAGGACGACGGGGCGCATCGTCGTCAAGGGCTGGGACAGGGACTACGTCGAGGCGGTCGCCACCAGCACGCGCGGGGCCGAGCACGTGCGCGCCTCCTCTGAGTCTTCGGACGGCGGCCATCGCGTCTCGCTCACGGCCGACTACCTCTCACAGCCCTGGCCGTCCTCGCCGCCGCCGCCCTCGCCCCCCGCGTCCGCGCCGACCCACGCGCCGACTCGCGCGCCGACTCACGCGCCCTCGCCCGCCAACACGAGGGAGCGCGACGAGGCGCGCTCGTCGGACCTGTGGGACGGGCTGACCCGGCTCCTCCGGTCTGACGACGTGCCCGACGAGGTTCACCTGGAGGTGATGCTCCCGCGCTACGCCGAGATAGAGGTCATCACGGTCAACCGGAGCGAGGTCGAGGTGACGGGCGTCTCGACGGCCGTCGCCGTCAACGGCCGCCGCAGCGCCGTCCGCCTGAGGGACGTGGGCGCGGCCGAGGTGCGCACCGAGCGCGGCGCGGTCGAGGTGGACGGCGCCGCGGGGCTCGTGGACGTGGTGACGACCGCCGGCGCGGTCAGCGTCAGGAACGTGCGCGGCGACGTGCGCGCCCTCAGCCTGAGCGGGCGCATCGAAGTCCGCTGCGTGCGCGGGCGCGTCAACGCCGCCAACACCGAGGGCCCCGTCGTCCTCGCCGACGTGGACGGCGACGTGGACGCGACGACCGTCAACAGCGACGTGCGCTTCGACGGCCTCATCCGCGAGGAGGGGCGCTACCACCTCAAGTCCATGTCGGGCGCCGTCGAGATGGGCGTGCGACGCAACCCGCCCGGCTTCACGGCGCTGCTCTCGTCCTACCGCGGCGCGGTCGAGTCCGACTTCAAGCTCAGCTCCAAGCAGCAGCCCAAAGCGGCCCCGGCCGGCGCGCGCGTCCTCGGCCGCTACGGCGACGGCCGCGCGCAGGTCACGCTCGACTCCTTCGACGGCCGCGTCAGACTCGGCAGGCTCCAGCCCTCGCAGCAGGATGGCTGCGGCGCCCCGCCGCGGCGGTAGAAACTTCTCTGGAACTTTCCGACGCCCCCGCCTGAATCCACTTCGCCCGCCACAAACCTTCCGGCGGGCGCGTGAGCCACCGACGTTTTAGCCAGCGCCCGAGACGAGTTCGGCCCCGGCCGTCCCGTGTAGACGTGCGCGCGCGCCGCCGCCGTGGCCGACGCCTTCAAACTACAAGAGTCCGTCGAAGAGGAAATTTATGCGAAAACTTATTCGAGCCATGTTCGCGCCGGCGCTCGCCGCCGCCGCGGTCGTCTCCGTCGCCGCGTCGGGCGGCGCCGGCGCGCGCGCCGGCGCGGGCGCCACGCGCGCCGAAGAGGTCTTGAAGCAGGCGCGGGCCGCCGTCGGCGGCGAGGAGAAACTGCGCGGCGTGCAGGGGCTCGCCGTCAAGGGCAAGTTCCGACGCGTCGTCGCCGAGCGCGAGATGTCGGGCGAGCGCGAGTTCGAGTTCCAACTCCCCGACAAGTTCGTCAGGTCCGAGTCGTTCCAGCCCGGCGGCATGACGACGGCCATCAACAGCTCGCAGGTCTTGAGCGGCGCCGAGTCCTGGACGAGCGGGCGCGGCGGCGGCGTCATCTTCATGCGCGGCGACGGCCGGGAGCCGACGCCCGAGGAGAAGGAGCGCGCGCAGCGGGCGTCCACGCGGCGGCTGCGCGAGGAGATGGCGCGCTACCTGCTGGCGCTGCTGGCCGCGCCGCCCGCCGGCTTCCCCGTCGAGTTCGCCTACGCCGGCGAGGCGACGGCCGACGACGGCAGCGCCGACGTGATAGACGCGACCGGCCCCGAAGGCTTCGCCGCGCGCCTCTTCCTCGACAAGCAGACGCACCTCCCGCTGATGCTCACCTACCGCGCGCCGAAGCCCCGCGTCTTCACGATGACGATGCAGCCGGGCAAGGGCGGCAAGAGCCCTGAGGAGATGGCGAAGGACGCGCAGGAGAAGGCGAAGGCCGAGAAGCCCGAGGAGGTCGAGATGCAGTGGCGCTTCTCGGACTACCGCCAGGTCGGCGGCCTCATGCTCCCGCACCGCATCACCTCCGGGCCGGACGGCGAGACGACCGACGAGTTCGAGGTCAAGTCCTACGCCCTCAACCCGCAACTCAAGGCCGAGAAGTTTCAGAAGAAGTAGACGCGGGGCGGCGGCCGGCAGTCATCGGACGACCGCCGGCGTGAAAGACCTCCGGCCGCGGGGCCGGCCGTTCGACGGCCGCCGCCCGCGCGGCGGAGCCCTGCCGCCCGCCACCCCGAAGGAGTTCAACCCCTATGTGTCGTGAAGGGTTCGCGGCCCGCGCGCTGGTCGTGTGTCTGGCCGCCGTGTTCGCCCTGTCGCCCGCCGGCGCGCTCGCGCAGTCGAGGCGCGAGGCGAGTTTGAAGGTCACGGTCGTGGACGCGCGCGGCGCGTCGGTGCCGAAGGCGCGCGTCACCCTGAAGGCGGGGAAGGCGGGCGCCGGCGGCGAGAAGACCGCCGAGACGAACGAGCGCGGCGAGGCCGGCTTCCCGCGCGTGGCCGCGGGCGAGTCGCGCCTGACGGTCGAGGCCGAAGGCTTCGAGCCGCAGGTCGTCGAGCCGCTGGCGCTCGCCGAAGGGCCGAACCAGACCGAGGTGCGTCTGGAGGTCGCGGCCGTGCGCGAGGAGGTCGAGGTGGCGCCCGACGAGCGCGAGCGCAACCTCGACCCGCGCGGGCCCGCCTTCTCGAACGTGCTGACGGAGGAGCAGCTCGCCGCGCTCCCCGACGACCCCGAGGAGTTCGAGGCGGCCGTCAACCAGCTCGCCGGCCCCGGCGCCAGCTTCCGCGTCAACGGCTTCCGCGGCGGCAAGCTCCCGCCCAAGTCGCAGATTCGCGAGATGCGCTTCCGCCGCAACGTCTTCGCCGCCGAGAACCACGAGCGCGGCTTCATCACCGTGGACGTCTTCACCAAGCCGGGCGTCGGCGACTGGCGCGGCTCGGTCGGCTTCGGCTTCCGCGACGAGTCCTTGAACGCGCGCCAAGCCTTCGCGCCCTTCCGCGGGCCGGAGCAGTTCCGGCGCTTCGACTTCACGCTCGACGGCCCGCTCTGGAAGAACCGCACGTCGCTCTTCCTCGCGGCCGACGGCAACTCGGCCTACGACTCGAAGACCATCGTCGCCGCGACCGAGGCGGGCCGCCTCGACGACCTCTTCCTGCGCCCCTCGCGCCGGCTCAACCTCTCGGCGCGCGTCGAGCACGCCTTCGACAAGCTGCACGCCGTGCGCGCCGAGTACCAGCGCAACGCCGGCCGCCAGTCCGGGCTCGGCGTCGGCGACTTCGATTTGCCCGAGCGCGCCTACACGCTCGACCAGGCGGAGCACCTGTTCCGCCTGTCGCAGACGAGCACCTACGCGCGCCGCTACCTGAATGACCTGCGGCTGCAGGCGCGCTGGCAGGGGCGCGAGACGACGGCCGCCTCGGACGCGCCCGCCGTCCTCGTCGCCGGCGCCTTCAACGCGGGCGGCGCGCTGACGCGCGGCGCGCGGCGCGCGCGCGAACTCGAGCTGTCCGACGACCTCGACTTCGCCACCGAGAGCCACTCGATGCGCGCCGGCGTCCGCTTCGAGGCCGGCTCCTACCGCAGCGACGAGAGCGCGAACCGGTTCGGCGTCTACACCTTCGCCGGCCTCGACGAGTACCGCCGCCGCCGGCCGACCACCTACAGCGAGCGCGCCGGCGACCCCGCGCTCTCCTTCGCGCAGCGCCGCTTCGCCTGGTACTGGCAGGACGACTGGCGCGCGCGCAAGAACCTGATGCTGAGCTACGGCGTGCGGCACGAGGTGCAGACCGGCCTCGGCGACGGGAACAACTTCGCGCCGCGCGCCGGGCTCGCCTGGACGCCGACCAAGTCGGGCGACGTCACCATCCGCGCCGGCGCCGGCGTCTTCTACGACTGGTTCGAGGCGGGCGACTACGAGCAGACGCTGCGCGTCAACGGCGTCCGCCAGCGCGACCTCGTCGTCCGCGACCCCGTCTTCGGCGACCCGTTCGGCGGCGGCTCGGCGCTCGCGCTCCCGCCCGGCAGGGTGCAGGCCGCGCCCGACCTGCGGATGCCGATGGTCGTCATGTCGTCGGTCGGCGCGGACGTCCGCCTGTCGAGCCGGTTCCGCCTCGGCGCCGACTACCGCTTCGAGCGCGGCCTGCACCTGCTGCGGGGGCGCAACGTCAACGCGCCCGTCCCGGGGCTGGGGCGCCCCGACGCGGCGCTCGGCAACGTCACGCAGATAGAGTCTTCGGCCAGCTCGACCTCGAACCGCCTGATGCTCCACCTGTCGCCGGCGATGTTTAAGGCGGGCCTCTTCTGGTCGGTCATGTACTCCTACTCGCGGACGCTCTCGGACACGTCGGGCGTGCTCGCGCTCCCCGCCGACAACTTCGATTTGCGCGGCGAGTGGGGGCCGGCGCCGAACGACGTGCGCCACTTCTTCTCGGGGATGGTCAACCGCCGCGTGCTCCTCAAGGGGCTCACGGTGGGGCTGACCTTCAGCGCCAGCTCGGCCCCGCCCTACAACATCACCACGGGGTTCGACGACAACGGCGACACGGTGAGCAACGACCGCCCTGCCGGCGTCCGCCGCAACAGCGCGCGCGGCGCGGGGCGGTGGGACGTGGGCGCGCGCGTCGGCTACGGCTTCGGCTTCGGCGGCAAGCGGACGGGCGGCGCGCCTTCCGGTCCGGTCGTCATCCGCATCGGCGAAGGAGGCGGCGGCGCGTCCTTCCCCGGAGCCAACGACCAGCGGTTCCGCGTAGACCTCTACGCGCAGTTCTTCAACCTCTTCAACCACACGAACCCGATTAACTTCTCGGGCGTGCAGACCTCGCCCTTCTACGGCCACGCCACGGCCGCGCTGCCCGGCCGCCGCGTCGAGACGGGGCTGCGCTTCAGCTTCTAAGCGCGCGCCTCGCGTCGGGGCTCCGCCGCCCGAATCACGGGCGGCGGAGCCCCGCCTTTTTCCGAGCCCGCCCACGCGCGCGCAAGTAAGTGTGGACACCGCCTTCCTTTCTGTGTTTGTATGCCGCGCTGTAAGGAGGGCGAAGCAGATGAGAAGAACGGGCCGCAGGAGTTTCCGCCTCGCGCCGGCGCCGGCCGCGTGGGTGTTGGCCGCGTGGGTGTTGGCCGCGTGGATATTGACCGCGTGGGCGTTGGCCGCCTCGGGCGGCGCGGCCGCCGCGGGCCGGCAGGCCGACGCCGCGCGCATCCCTTCCACGCCTTTGAAGTTCGGCGTCTTCACCGCGCGCTTCGAGCCGGGCGGCGCGTTCAGGATTGAGGGCGACCGCTGGCCGACGCTCTCCGGCGGGTGGAAGGCGGAGGGCGACGAGGTGGAGCTGCTACTGACCGGCGACGCCCCGAAGGGCTGTGAAGGGCCGGGGCGTTACAAGGTTCGTGCGGGCGGCGGCCGCGTCAGCTTCGACCTCGTCGCGGACGAGTGCACGCCGCGGCGGATGATTCTCGACCGCAGCGCGTGGTCGCCGGCGGGCGAGGCGCGGGCCAGACCCGCGCGGCGCATCGTGCGGACGGCCTTCGCACGCGCGCCGGCGCGCGCCGAGCCGGGCGGCGCGCGCGGCGACTGGCCTTCGTTCCGCGGCCGCCAGGCTTCGGGCGTGGCCGACGGCCAGGACCTCCCCGACCGCTGGGACGGCGCGAAGGGCGAGAACATCCTCTGGCGCACGCCCGTCCCCGGCCTCGCGCATTCGAGCCCCGTCGTCTGGGGCGACAGGATTTTCGTCACGACCTCGGTCAGCAGCGACCCGGCGGCGGGCTTCCGCCACGGCCTCTACGGCGATGGCGACGCCTCCAAAGACCTCTCGCCGCAGCGCTGGGCGCTCTACGCGCTCGACAAGCGGACGGGCAGAATTCTCTGGGAGCGCGTCGCGCACAGGGGCGCGCCCGCCGACAGGCGGCACGTCAAGTCCACCTACGCCAACTCGACGCCGGCGACCGACGGCCGCGTCGTCGTCGCCTGGTTCGGGTCGCAGGGCGTCTACGCCTACGACATGACGGGCCGCCCGCTCTGGAAGGTTGACCTGGGCCGGCTCAACCTAGGAGCCTACGACATCCCCTCGTACGAGTGGGGGCCGGCCAGCTCGCCCGTCATCTGGGACGGCCTCGTCATCCTCCAGTGCGACACGCAGGACGACTCCTTCCTTCTCGCGCTCGACGCCGCGACGGGGAAGACCGTCTGGAAGGCCGAGCGCGACGAGCTGCCTTCGTGGGGCACGCCGACCGTCGCCGTCACGTCGAAGGGGCCGGAGCTGGTGGCGAACGCGTCGAACTACGTCAGGGGCTACGACCCGCGCACGGGGCGCGAGCTGTGGCGGCTCGGGGGCAGCTCGAAGATTACGGCGCCGACGCCCGTCTTCGCTGACGACCTGTTCGTCGTCGCCAGCGGGCGAGCGCCCGAGCGCCCCATCTTCGTCGTGCGGCCGGGCGCGCGCGGCGACCTCACGCTGCCCGAGGGCCAGACCAGAAGCGAGGCGGTCGCGTGGAGCAGGACGGGGCGCGGCTCATACATGCCGACGCCGCTCGCCTACCGCGGGCTGCTCTACGTGCTGGCGAACAACGGCGTGCTCGACGCCTACGACCTGCGGACGGGCGAGGAGGTCTACCGCCAGCGTCTGCCGACGGTCGGCAGCGGCTTCAGCGCGTCGCCCGTCGCGGCCGACGGCAAGCTCTACCTGTCGAACGAGGACGGCGAGATGCTCGTCGTCAGGGCCGGCCCGAAGTTCGAGCTGCTGGCGACGAACTCGATGGGTGAGCTGCTGATGGCGACCCCCGCGCTCTCGGACGGCGTGATGTACGTGCGCTCGTCGAAAAGCCTCTTCGCCGTCGGGCGGCCGAAGTAGGCGGCGGGGAAGTAAGGCGCGGCCGCTTTGCGTCACGTCAAGAAGGGGCGGCCGCTTTGGCTCAAGTCAAAGCGGCCGCCCCTTCTTCGTCAACTCTCGGGCGGGCTCACTTCTTCTGCCGCACGTCGAAGGCGTAGATGGTGTCCTGGTCGCGTATGAAGAGGTGGCCGCCGGCGACGACCGGGTGCGCCCACGTCGGCAGCGAGTCCTGCGGGATGCGGAAGCGGCCGCGCTCGCGGTAGCCCTCGGGCGTCGCCTCGGCGAGCCCCACCACGCCGTTCTCGCTCAGGAGGTAGATGAGGCCGTCGGCGTAGACGAGCGAGCCCTTGCCGACGCTGCGGTCCTTCCACGCGACCTCGCCCGTGTCGAACCGCATCGCCGTCAGGATGCCGCCCGAGAACCCGTACAGGTGCTCGCCGACGAGGATCGAGCTGCTGTGGTGGTTGCGCATCTCCTTGGTGAAGTAGACCTCGGAGGCCGTCACGCCCTTCGCGTCCGCCTTCAGCTCGACGAGCCCGCCGCCGTTGCCGTAGTCCGACGTGATGAAGACGCGGTTGCCGCGCGCGACGGGCGTGGCCGCGTTCGCCACGTTGTTGGCCGCGCGCGGGTACTCCCACAGGAGCGCCCCCGTCTCCAGGTCGAGCCCGAGCCCGCGCGCCGAGGTGAAGAAGACGACCTGCGTCCGGCCGCCGACCGTGACGGGGATGCCCGAGGAGTAGCCGGCGCGGTCGCTCTGGCTCTTCCAGATGAGCGAGCCGTCACGCTTGTTGAGCGCCACGATGCTCGCGCCGGGGCCGCCCGCGTTGACGAGCAGCTTCTCGCCGACGACGAGCGGCGACTCGCTGATGCCCCACGTGATGTTCGACCCGCCGAACTTCTTCAGCACGTTCATCGTCCAGACGACGCGCCCCGTCGCGGCGTCGAGCGCCGAGAGGTCGCCGGCGCCGCCGAGCGCGTAGAGGCGCTCGCCGTCCACGGTCGGCGTGCCGCGCGGGCCGTCGCCGCGGTCGTTGCGGAAGGCCGCGCCGTGCGGCGTCGCCCACACCTCCCTGCCGGTCTTGAAGTCGAAGGCGATGACGAACTCGCGTTCGCCGCGCAGGCCCATCGTGTAGAGCCTCCCCTTCGACGCCGCGAACGACGAGTAGCCCTGCCCCGCGCCCGCCGCCTTCCACGCGAGCGGCGGCCCCGCCTCGGGCCACTGCTTGAGCAGCCCCGTCTCCTTCGACAGGCCGTCGCGGTTCGGGCCGCGCCACTGCGGCCACTCGGCCGCGCCCTGCTGCGCCGCCGCCCGGCCCGCGCACAGCAGGAACAGGACGAGCGCCGCCGACAGCGGCGCCATGAAACGCTTGCTTCTCATTACGGGTCGCCTCCTCAACTGAAGCTCCAGGGGAGCGGGTCTGCGCCGCCCGCGCGGGGCGGGCCGGGGCGGTCTGGGGTGTGGGGTATAATGCCGCCCGGACGCGGCGTCTGTAAAATGTTTTGTGACGAGCGGCGCCCCCGCCGCCTCTGCGTCCATTTAAAGTGAGCTTTGTCCAGAACTCTTCCGCGCCCGCCGCCGTAGGAAGTTGTGCGCGGGCGTCCCGTGCGTTTAATCTCCGTAACCGACATGACAGCACCGGCCGAAACACTTGAGACGAGAATCCGCGCCGCGCGCTCGGCGCTCGACGCGTGGGTGCGCGAGGTCGTGGCCTGGCACTTCGACCCCGCGACGGGCTGCCCCTTCTGGCTCGAACGCGCGAAGACGCTCGGCTTCGACCCGCGCGACGAGATTCAAGGCTACGACGACCTCGACCGGCTCGCGCCCTTCGAGGACGAGTGGCTGCGCGGCGGCCCCGTCCGCCGCTGGGTCCCGAAGGGTTTGGCCGACCGCCCCGTCTACGTCTTCGAGACGGGCGGCTCGACCGGCGTCCCCAAGTCGCGCATCAACATAGACGACTTCCGCGCCGACTACGAGATGTTCAGCCGCACGCTCCCCGACGAGTTCTTCCCCGTCGGGTCGGACTGGCTGAGCTTGGGGCCGACGGGGCCGCGCCGCCTGCGGCTCGCCGTCGAGCACCTGGCGCAGCACCGCGGCGGCATCTGCTTCGGCGTCGACCTCGACCCGCGCTGGGTCATCAAGCTCCTCAAGGCGGGCAGGCCGCGCGAGGCCGAGGCGTACAAGCAGCACGTCATCGAGCAGGGCCTGACGCTGCTGCGCGCGCACGACAACATCCGCTGCCTGTTCACCACCCCGAAGCTGCTCGAAGCTCTCTGCGAGAAGGTGTCGCTGAAGAAGCTGGGCGTCACCGGCGTCTTCTGCGGCGGGACGGAGATGACGCCGCAGTTCCACCGCTTCGCCGTCGAGGAGCTGACCGAGGGCGCGTACTTCGCGCCGACCTACGGGAACACCCTGATGGGCCTCGCCGTCCACAAGCCGCGCGGCGAGGGCGACCCGTTCGACATCATCTACTACCCGCCCGCGCCGCGCGCCATGGTCGAGGTCGTTGACCCGGACGACCCGGCGCGCGTCGTCGGCTACGGCGAGACGGGGCGCGTGCGGCTGACGACGCTGACGAAAGAGTTCTTCATGCCGCGCTTCCTCGAACGCGACGAGGCCGAGCGCGAGCCGCCGTACGAAGCCTACCCCTGGGACGGCGTCCGCAACGTCCGCCCCTTCTCGAAACTCCAGGCGGGCGTCGTCGAAGGAGTGTACTGAAGGCAAGGTTTTTCCGACGGCCGCCGTCAGCCGATTACCGTCTACCTGCTTATGCTTCACATCCCGATTCTTCGAAGGGGCGAGCCGTACCGGAGTCTTGAGACGGCGCAGGCGATTCACTACCGGACGCGCGAGCCGTTCGCGGAGGTGAGCCAGGCGAACGTCGGGCTCGTCCGCCGCGACCTGCGCGGGCAGGCCGAGGCGCGCGCCGCGCTCGCGCGGTTCACCGCCGGGGAGCTGCTGGCGATGTGCGCGCGGGCGGCGGGGCACTTCGCGGACGACGCGCTGCCGCTCGGCGACTCCGCGCAGACGCCCGAGGACTACGTGCGGCAGGTGACGGCGACGACGGGGATGCCGCACGCGCTGGTGCGCCGGAACATGTCGAAGATTCGGGGCGTGCTGGCGGGGATGGGCGACGTGCTGCGCGGGCTGACGCGCGGGCTCGACCTGGCGGCGCTCGACGAAGCCTCCGTCGAGCAGGACGGAAGCGCCCTCAGCTACTACCCGCTGGCGCAGGCTTTGGGCGTGGTGCTGCCGAGCAACTCGCCCGCCGTCCACGCGCTCTGGACGCCGGCCGTCGCGCTCAAGACGCCGCTCGTCCTGAAGCCCGGCGCGGCCGAGCCCTGGACGCCGTACCGCCTGATAGAAGCCTTCGCGCGCGCCGGCGTCCCGCGCGAGGCGTTCGGCTACTACCCGACCGACCACGCGGGCACCGGCGCCATCCTCGAAGCCTGCGGGCGCGGGATGATGTTCGGCGACGCCTCGTCGGTCGGCGCGTGGAAGGACGACCCGCGCGTCGAGATACACGGCCCCGGCTACAGCAAGGTCGTCATCGGCGAGGACTGCGCCGACGACTGGGAGCGACACCTCGACGTCATCGCCGCCTCGGTCGCCGACAACGGCGGCCGCTCCTGCGTCAACGCCTCGGGCGTCTGGGTCACGCGCCACGCCGCGGAGCTGGCCGAGGCGCTGGCCGACAAACTCTCCCGGATAGTCCCGCGCGCCGAGGACGACCCCGACGCGCTGCTCGCGCCCTTCGCCGACGCCTCGGTCGCCGAGCGCATCAACCGCACGGTCGAGTCGGCGCTCGGCGAGCCCGGCGCGCGCGACGTGACGGCCGCCCTGCGCGGCCCCGAACGAATCGCGCGCCGCGACGGCTGCGCCTACCTCCTGCCGACCGTCGTCCACTGCGAGAGCCCCGGGCACCCGCTCGCCAACCGCGAGTTCCTGTTCCCCTTCGCCAGCGTCGTCGAGGTCGGGCAGGAAGAGATTCCCACGGCGCTCGGCCCGACGCTCGTCGTCACGGCCATCACCGAGGACGAGGCGCTGGTGCGCCGGCTCGCGCGGTCGCCCCTGGTCGGCCGCCTGAACGTCGGCCCCGAGCCGACCAACCTCGTGCGCTGGGACCAGCCGCACGAGGGCAACCTCTTCGAGCACCTCTACGCGCGCCGCGCGTTCCACAGGGCGGCGGGCGGCGGGCGGTAGCCGGCGGGAAAACTACCTTGCGGCGAATCACCCGAATGACGAGGTCAACGCGCGGCCGGCGGCGCCTGCCGCCCGCCGGCCGCTGACCGACGAGGCGCCATGCGCATTCTCTACATCACGGCCGGCGCGGCGCAGATGTATTGCGGGAGCTGCCTGCGCGACAACGCGCTGGCGACCGAGCTGCTGGCGCGCGGGCACGACGTGGCGCTGGTGCCGCTCTACACGCCGACGCTGACCGACGAGCGCAACGTCAGCCGCGAGCGGGTCTTCTTCGGCGGCATCAGCGTCTACCTGGAGCAGCACTCGGCGCTCTTCCGGCGCACGCCGCGGCTGCTCGACCGCCTGTGGGACTCGAAGCTCGCGCTCAGGCTGGCCGCGCGCAGCTCCATCCAGACGAGCCCGAAGATGCTCGGCGAGCTGACCGTCTCGATGCTGCGCGGCGAGGAGGGGCGGCAGCGCAAGGAGCTTGAGAAGCTGGTTGACTGGCTGAAGGCCGAGCCGCCGTTCGACCTCCTCTGCCTGCCCTACACGCTGCTCATCGGGCTGGCCGGGCCGCTGCGCGAGGCGCTCGGGCGCCCCGTCTGCTGCACGCTCCAGGGCGAAGACCTCTTCCTCGAAGGGCTGCCCGAGCCTTACCGCTCGGAGTCTCTGCGGCTCATCCGCGAGGCCGTCCCCGAGGTCGAGCGCTTCCTCGCCGTCAGCCGCTACTACGCCGAGTTCATGCCCGGCTACCTCGGCATCCCGCGCGAGAAGATGAGCCTCGCGCCGCTCGGCATCAACATGCAGGGCTACGAGCCGCGCGCGCCGCGCGAGGCGGGGCGCCCCTTCACGGTCGGCTACTTCGCGCGCGTCGCGCCGGAGAAGGGGCTGCACCTGCTGGCCGAGGCTTACGTGAAGCTGCGCGAGAGCCTGGGCGCGGGCGAGGCGCGGCTCGAAGTCGCGGGCTACCTCGGCCCGGAGCACAGGGATTACCTGCGCGGCGTCGAGCGGCGGATGGCGGAGGCGGGGCTCGGCGCGGAGTTCGTCTACCGCGGCGTGCTCGACCGCGAGGGGAAGATAGAGTTTTTGCGCGGCCTCGACGCGCTCTCGGTGCCGGCGACCTACGACGAGCCGAAGGGGCTGTTCCTGCTCGAAGCGATGGCGTGCGGCGTGCCCGTCGTCCAGCCGCGCCGCGGCGCCTTCACGGAGGTCGTCGAGAGGACGGGGGGCGGCCTGCTCGTCGAGCCCGACGACGCCGGGGCGCTCGCCGCCGGGCTGCTGCGCCTCGGGCGGGACGCGGCGCTCGCCGCGCGCCTGAGCGCCGCCGGGTACGCGAACGTCCGGCGCCACTACGCGGTCGAGCACATGGCCGACCGCGTCCTCGAAATCTACGCGGACGTGCTGGCGGGGCACGCGCCCGCGGCCGGGCTCCCGCCGGCGGCCGTCGCCTGAGCGGGGCGCGCCCGGCCGGCCGTCAAAAACAGTCGAAGGCCGAACCAGAGTGCTTGTAGTCGAGAACCTTTCCAAGGAGTACAGGACGCCGCGGGGGGCGCTGCCGATTCTGTCGGGCGTGTCGCTCAGGCTCGGGCGCGGCGACGCGGCCGCCGTCATGGGGCCTTCGGGGAGCGGGAAGAGCACGCTGCTCTACGTCCTCGGCGCGCTGGAGCCGCCCACGTCGGGCGCGGTCACGCTCGACGGTCAGAACCCTTTCGCGCTCGGCGAGCGCGAGCTGGCGACGTTCCGCAACCGCGAGGTCGGCTTCCTGTTCCAGGACCACTGCCTGCTCCCGCAGTGCTCGGTGCTGGAGAACGTCCTGACGCCGACGCTGGTGGCGCGCGGCGGCGACGGCTACGGCGAGCGCGCGCGCGCGCTGCTCGAACAGGTGGGGCTGGCCGAGCGGATGCACCACCGGCCGGCGGAGCTTTCGGGCGGCGAGAAGCAGCGCGCGGCGCTGGCGCGCGCGCTGGTGATGCGGCCGACGCTGCTGCTCTGCGACGAGCCGACGGGGAACCTCGACCAGCGGGCGGCCGACAACGTGGCCTCGCTCCTCCTCGAACTCCACCGCGCGCAGCAGACCGTCCTCGTCGTCGTCACGCACAGCACAGAACTCGCCGCGCGCTTCCCGCAGCGCTTCCGCCTGACGGAGCAGAGACTTCGAGAGGAGTGACGGGCGGGGCGGCGGGCGGCTGACAGTAGAAGCCCGGGCCGTCGCCCGTCAGTTGACGTTGGAAGCCGTCAGTTGACGTTGGAAGCCCGGGCCGTCGCGCGTCATCCGCCGAAGGCTCAGTCCGCAGTCCGCAGTCCGCAGTCCGCCCCTGACAACCGATGCTGAAGCTCGTCCTGCGCAACCTGACTTACTACCGGCGCACGAACGCGGCCGTCGTGTTCGGCGCGGCCGTGGCCGTGGCGGTGCTGGCGGGGGCGCTGCTGGTGGGCGAGTCCGTGAGGGCGAGCCTGCGCGGGCTGTTCCTGCAAAGGCTCGGGCGCGCGTCGCACGTGGCGAGCGCGCCGAACTTCTTCCGCGAGCGTCTGGCCGAGGAGGTCGGCGCGGGCGCGGGCTTCGGGGAAGCCGGGTTCGCGGCCGCCTGCCCGCTCGTCGTCGCGCGGGGCGTGCTGACGCACGAGGCCAGCGGGCGGCGCGCGGTGTCGGCGCAGGTCTACGGCGTGGACGCGCGCTTCTGGGAGTTTCACGGGCGCGCCGACGCCCCGGCGCGCGCGCCGCGGGGCGACGAGGCGCTCTTGAGCCCGGCGCTCGCCGCCGAGTTGGGCGCGGCCCCCGGCGACGCCGTCGTGCTGCGCGTCGAGCAGCCGTCCGACATCCCCGTCGAGTCGCTGCACGGGCGCAAGGACGACCTGGGCAGCAGCGCGCGGCTCGCGGTGCGCGAGACGCTGCCGGCCGCCGAGTTGGGCGAGTTCTCCGTGCGGCCGAGCCAGTCGGAGGTGCGCGCCGTCTTCGTCCCGCTGGCCTCGCTGCAAAGGAGCCTCGACCGCGCGGGGCGCGTCAACACGATTCTCTTCGCCGCCGACGGCGGGGGGGCGGCCGGCGGCGCCGACGCGCAGGCGGACAAACTCGGCGGCCTGCTGCGCCGCGCGGCGACGCTCGAAGACCTGGGCGTGAAGCTGCGCTGGCTGGACGCGGGGCGCGGGCTGGCGCTGGAGAGCGAGAGCGGGCTCGTCGGCGAAGGGCTCGACGCGGCGGCGCGCTCGGCGGCGCGCGCGTCGGGGATGAGCGCCGAGCCGGTCTTCTCGTACCTCGCCAACACCATCCGCGCCGCGGGGCGCGAAGTCCCCTACTCGATAGTCACGGCGTTCGGCGACGAAGCCTTCGGCCGGCTGCTCGGGCCGGGCGCGGCCGGCGCGGGCGCGGACGCCGTCGTCCTCAACGAGTGGGCGGCGCGCGAGTTGGGCACGCGCGCGGGCGACGCCGTGACGCTCGAATATTACGTGTGGGAGGAGGCGGGGCGGCTCTCGACGCGGACGGCGGAGTTCAGGCTCGCGGGCGTGGTCCCCGTAGAGGGCGAGGCGGCCGACCGCGACCTCGTGCCCGAGTACCCGGGCATCACGGGCTCGCGCAGCCTCGCCGACTGGGACCCGCCGTTCCCGGTCGAGCTGGCGCGCGTGCGCCCGCAGGACGAAGACTACTGGGACGCGCACCGCACGACGCCCAAGGCGTTCGTCCGGCTCGCGCGCGGCCGGGAGCTTTGGCGCTCGCGCTTCGGGAGCCTGACCTCGCTGCGGCTGCGCGCGCGCGCGGGCGAGACGGCCGAGGCGGCGCTCGGGACGTTCAGCGCCGCGCTGCGCGAGACGCTGGAGCCTTCGGCCGCGGGGCTCACAGTCTACGCCGTGCGCGCCGAGGGGCTTGAGGCCGCGCGCGGGGCGACCGACTTCGGCGAGTACTTTCTCTACTTCAGCTTCTTCATCGTCGTCTCGGCGCTGCTGCTGACGGCGCTCTTCTTCCGGCTCGGCGTCGAGCAGCGTCTGCGCGAGGTGGGGCTGCTCGGCGCCGTCGGCTACACGGCCGGGCGCGTGCGCGCCATCTTTCTGGCGGAGGCGCTCGCGCTGGCGGCGGCCGGCAGCCTTCTGGGGGCGCCGGGCGCGTACGCGTACGCGTGGCTGTTGATGAAGGGGTTGCGGACGTGGTGGGTCGGGGCGGTGGGGACGACCGCGCTCGAACTGCACGCGGGGCCGTGGCCGTTCGTGTTCGGGGGCTTCGGGGGGGTGGCGGCGGCGCTCGTGTGCATCGTGTGGACGCTGCGGGGCCTGCGCCGCGCGTCGGCGCGCAGCCTCATCGCGGGCGGGCGGGGTTGGGAGACGGAGCCCCCGACATCTTCGGGGCGCGCCTCCTCGTCGGCGCGCGCGCGGCTGCTCGTCCCTTCGGCGGCGCTGTTGGCGGGCGTCGCGCTCGTCCTGGCGGCGGCGCTCGGCGCGCTGGGGCAGGCGGCCGGGTTCTTCGGCGGCGGGGCGCTGCTGCTCGTGGCGCTGCTGGGGTTCCAGTCGGCGTGGCTCAGGGCGCGCGGGCGGGGGACGATTCCGGGCGGGGGCGGCTGGCGGTCGGTGTCGCGTTTGGGGATGCGCAACGCGACCTACAGGCCGGGGCGGAGCGTGCTGTGCATCACGCTCATCGCGGCCGCGTCGTTCATCATCGTCGCGGTGGACGCCTTCCGGCGCGACGGCGCGGCCGGGGCGGGCGACAGGCGCTCGGGCGGGGGCGGCTACGCGCTCGTCGCGGAGACGCTGCTGCCCGTCGTCCACGACCCGAACACGGCCGAGGGGCGCGACGCGCTGAACATCGCGGGCGAGGAGGCGCTCGGGGGCGTGCGCTTCGCGCGCTTCCGGCTGCGGCCGGGCGACGACGCGAGCTGCCTGAACCTCTACCGCCCTTCGCAGCCGCGCATCCTCGCGCCGACCGACGACTTCAGGCGCGAGGGGCGCTTCTCGTTCCAGGGCGCGCTCGACGCCGCGGGCGAGGCGGCGGCCAACCCCTGGCTGCTGCTCGACAGCGAGTTCGCCGACGGCGCCGTGCCCTTCGTCGCGGACGCGACCTCGGCCGCCTACGTCCTCCACCTCGGGCTCGGCGAAGACTTCCTGCTGGAGCGCGGCGGCGGCGCGGAGCCCTTGCGGCTGCGGCTGGTGGCGACGCTCGCGGACAGCATCTTTCAGGGCGAGCTGCTGGTGTCGGAGCGCAGCTTCCTGCGCCACTTCCCGGAGCAGGAGGGGCACCGCGTCTTCCTGCTCGACGCGCCGCCGCCGGCGGACGCGCCGCGCGCGGCGGCCGTGCTGGAGGAGCGGCTGTCGGACTTCGGCTTCGACGCCTCCTCGACCGCGGAGCGGCTGGCGAGTTTTCACAGGGTCGAGAACACGTACCTCTCGACGTTCCAGATGCTCGGCGGGCTGGGGCTCGCGCTGGGGACGCTGGGGCTGGCGGCGGTGCTCTTGAGGAACGTGCTGGAGCGGCGGCGCGAGCTGGCGCTGCTGCGCGCGGTCGGCTACGGGCGCTCGCACTTCGGCCTGATGATAGTCGCCGAGAACGCCCTGCTGCTCGCGTGCGGGCTGGTGACGGGGACGCTGTGCGCGCTGCTGGCGATAGCGCCGGTGGTGGCGTCGCGCGGCGGGCGGCCGCCGCTGGCGTCGCTGGCGCTGCTGCTGGCGGCGGTCGTCGCGTCGGGGCTGGCGGCGTCGCTGGTGGCGACGGCGGCGGCGCTGCGCGCGCCGCTGCTGGCCGCGCTCCGCGAGGAGTGAGGGGGCGCGCCCCGCGTGCGGGAAATTCTTCGCCGCCGGCGGCCGCCCCGCGTTAGAATCCTGACGCCGAACACTACAGAGGAGGAGTTCAAAGCATGCGCAGAGTTTTTCCGGCCCTGTGTCTGGCCGCGCTGCTCCCCGCGGGGGCGCTGGCGAACTGGCCGCAGTGGCGCGGCCCCGCGCTGAACGGCGTGAGCGCCGAGCGCGACCTGCCCGTCAAGTGGACGGCCGCCGAGAACGTCGCGTGGAAGCTGCCGATGCCCGACCGCAGCGGCTCGACCCCCATCGTCTGGGGCGAGCGCGTCTTCCTCAACGTCGCCGAGGGCGACGACCTCGGCCTCTGGTGCGTGGACAGGTCGAAGGGGGCCGTGCTGTGGAAGCGCCGGCTGGGCGGCGGCAACGTCCGCATGCGCAAGCACAACATGTCGAGCCCGTCGCCGGTGACGGACGGGAAGGCCGTCTGGGTGATGACGGGGACGGGGCTGCTCAAGGGCTTCGACTTCGAGGGGCGCGAGCTGTGGTCGCGCGACATACAGAAGGACTACGGCGAGTTCGGCCTCAACTGGGGCTACGCCTCGTCGCCGCTGCTCCACGATGACTCGCTCTACGTGCAGGTGCTGCACGGGATGAACACCGACGACCCTTCGTACGTGCTGCGCGTTGACAAGAGGACGGGCAGGACCGTGTGGCGCGTCGAGCGACCGACCGACGCCGTGCGCGAGTCGCCCGACGCCTACACGACGCCGGCGCTCCTGCGCGTGGGCAAGGCGGCCGAGGTCGTCGTCAGCGGCGGCGACTACGTGACGGGGCACGACCCGGCGACGGGCAGGGAGTTGTGGAGGGCGGGCGGCCTCAACCCCGGGCGCGAGCCCTTCTTCCGCATCGTCGCCTCGCCCGTCGCCTTCGACGGGCTGGTCTACGTGCCGACGCGCGTCAAGCCGCTCCTGGCCCTGCGCGCGGGCGGGCGCGGCGACGTGACGAAGTCGCACGTCGTCTGGACGACGCAGAACGGGCCGGACGTGCCGACGCCCGTGACCGACGGCAAGTACTTCTACGTCGTCAACGACCGCGGCATCGTCTGGTGTCTGGACGCGAAGACGGGCGGCGAGGTCTACGGCCAGCAGCGCCTGAAGCCCGGAACCTACAGCGCCTCGCCCGTGCTCGCCGACGGCAAGCTCTACGTGACGAACGAGGACGGCCTGACCTCGGTCGTCAAGGCCGGCCCGCAGTTCCAACTGCTCGCCGAGAACGACCTCGGCGAATACTGCCTCAGCTCGCCCGCCGTCTCCGAAGGCCAGCTCTTCATACGCACCTCCGGCCACCTCTACTGCATCGGCCGGCGGAGGCAGTAAAAGCCGCCGGCCGCCGGCCGCGGGCCGCGGCGAG
>DASVUF010000164.1:0-5388 GCA_036387195.1 Pyrinomonadaceae bacterium
CCCCCCGCGGCCGGCTCGGCGTCCGGGAACGACCCGCGCCCGAAGAAGACGTGGCGCGCCAGCGCGCCGAACGGCGCGCTCCTCGACACCGCGCACGCCGCTTCGAGCAGCGCCGCGCTCCTGAAGGAGGCCAGCGCCCTCCTCATCCAGATGCGCGAGAAGAAGCGCGAGCGGAACCGCGCACCCGAGTAGCGCGCCAGCGCCGCCGGGTCGCCGGTGGCGAGGTAGTCGGCGGCGACTTCGGCGGCGAGGCTCGACAGGCGCATGCACGGGTCGAGCCCGCCGGCCGTCAGCGGCGAGACGGCGCCCGCCGCGTCGCCGACCAGCAGGCCGCGCCCGCAGGCGATTCGCCTCAGCACGCCGCCGACGGGGATGCGCCCGCCGCGCCGCTCGATTCTGCGCGCGCGCGTGAAGTCGAACCGCCGCGCGACCTCCGCGCGGAACTCTTCGAGCGCGCGCGCGGGGTCGAAGAGGTGCGCGTAGCCGCCCACGCCGACGTGCGTCTCTTCGCCGTCGCACACGACCCACGCCAGGTAGCCGGGCGCCAGACGCGGGTCGAGGAAGCAGTGGAAGCACGGCTCGCCCGACGGCGGCACGCCGCGGAAGACGTCCTCGACGCCGACTATCCACTCGCGGTTCTCGTCGAGCCCGAGGTCGCGCGCCACGCGCGAGCGCGCGCCGTCGCCGCCCACGACGAAGCGCGCCGCCACGCGCCGCCTCACGCCCGCGCGTTCGAGGACGACGACCGAGCCGCCCCCGCCCGCGGCCTCAAGGCCCACGTAGCGTGTCGCCGGCGACCAGGCGGCGCGCGCCTCCAGGCACTCTTCGAGCATCCGCGCGTAGAGCCGCCCCATGCGGCCGACGCGGAACTCGTCGTGCGCGCTCTCAAGCACCTGCGCGCGGCGCGCCGGCGAGTAGAGTTTGACGCGGCGGACGGGCGGCCCGAGGCAGTCGCGCGGCAGGTCGAAGTCCTCCAGCGTGCGGCGGACGAAGATGCCCGTCGTGTGCACGCCTTCCTCCAGCGAGTTCTTCCTGTCCGCCAGCAGCACGCGCGCGCCGCCCCGCGCCAGCAGCCTCGTCGCCTGAAGCCCCGCCAGCCCCGCCCCCACGACCACCACGTCGAAACGCTCCATCTCGAACCTCCCCTTTACGGCCCCGCCCCCGTCCGGCCTCTTCGGCGGCGGCGGCGGCCCCGCGCGCCGCCCGAAGCAAAGCCCTTTGCCGTGCAAAGCAACCGGGCAAAAAAAATCGGGCCCCCGCGGCCCGCCCCCCCTCACCCCGCCTGTTTCGGCCCGCCGCGCGCGGCGCGGATGACGCTCTCCATGTGGCCTAAATAGCGTTCGAGCGCGCGCCGGCCGGAGGCCGTCAGCTTGTACTCGGTCCGGGGCACGCGCCCGTCGAACGACTTGGTGCAGACGACGTACTGCGCCTCTTCGAGCTTGCGCGCGTGCACGCTCAGGTTGCCGTCCGTGGTGTTCAGGAGTTGTTTGAGGTCGTTGAAGGTGAGCGTTTCGTTGACGGCGAGGGCGCTGACGATGGCGAGGCGGACGCGCTCGTGTATCAGGCGGTCTAGCTCGGCGGCGGCCGCCGCCCCGTTCGCGGGCTTGCCCTGGCGCTGCTCGCGCGGGCTCTCCTGCGGGCCTTGTTGCGCGCCCGCCTTCCTCGACTGTTCCTTCGCAAGTGCGTTCTGTCTAGCCACCGTAGTTCCTCGCTATGTGTAGTCCGAAGATGACGTGGAGCAGCCCGAAGCCCGCGGCCATCAGCGCGTCGCCCCACGCGGCGGGCAGGAAGAGCGCGCCCGCGCCCAGGAACATGAAGCAGAGCCCCATGACCGACACCGGCCGCACGGAGAAGGCCCCGCCCGTCACGACGCCCGTGCCGTAGAGCAGCAGCCACAGCCCGGGCAGTTGCGCCGTCAGCCCCGCGCGGTAGAAGACGACCGTCAGGAGCGCGCCCACCATCATCGGCGGCGTCAGGTTGATGAACAGTTTTCTTCCCGGTCGTGAGAGGAGCGAGGTGTCGGAGGCGTGCGCCTTGCGGTACATCGTCCAGCCGGCGATGCCGGCGGAGACGGCCGCCTCGGCCATCCAGACGGCGAGCCAGTCGGCGAAGCGCGGCCGCTGCTGCGAGGCGACGAGCGCCGCGAAGAGCGCCGTCACGCCGATGGCGACCTGCCCCCAGCCGGGGACGGCCGTGAAGGCCGAGGCGCGCTCCATCGCCTCGCGGATGAAGCGCAGGTTGTCCATCGCGCGGTCGTGCAGCGCGGGCGGCTGCTCGGCCGGCGGCGGCGTTTCGGGTCGCTCGAAGGTGCGGACGACTGCCATCTCGCCGCCGAAAATACACCCGCGGCCGCCCGCTGTCAAGTGCTTTACAGGATAAAGCCAGAAGCGCGCCGCGCCGCCTTTTACCTCGCGCCCGCCGATTTGTTAGCATGGCCGCTCCGAAAGATTGGAAGCCGAAGGAGAACCGTCTTTGACCGCTCGCATGGAAGGACCGCCCGCGGGAGTGGAGTTCGTCGCCGAGGGCGAGGGGGTGCGCGAGTTCAAACTCGCCAACGGGCTGAAGCTGCTGCTGGTGGAGAACCGCGTCGCGCCGGTGGCGACCTTCCTCGTCCTCTACCGCGTCGGCTCGCGCAACGAGGCGGTGGGGCACACCGGCGCGACGCACCTGCTGGAGCACATGCTCTTCAAGGGCACGCCGACCTTCAACAAGGCGCGGGGCACGCAGGTCGCGGCCACGCTCCAGCGCGTCGGCGCAGACTTCAACGCGACCACCTGGTACGACCGCACCAACTACTTCGAGACCGTGCCGTCCGACGCCCTGGAGCTGGCCGTCCACCTCGAAGCCGACCGGATGCGCAACTCCTTCATCGCCGACGAAGACCGGCAGGCCGAGATGACGGTCGTGCGCAACGAGCTGGAGCGCGGGCAGAACGAGCCGATGATGGTGCTCGACGAGGCCGTCTACGCCACGGCCTTCCGCGAGCACCCGTACCACCACCCGACCATCGGCTGGCGCGCCGACGTCGAGAACGTGCCGACCGCCCGGCTCAAGGAGTTCTACGACACCTTCTACCACCCGAACAACGCGACGGCGCTCGTCGTCGGCGACTTCGACGAGGCGCGCGCGCTCGCGCTCGTCAACAAGCACTTCGGCGCCTTCCCCCCCTCGCCGGCGCCCATCCCGGAGGTCTACACCGACGAGCCGCGGCAGGAGGGCGAGCGCCGCCTGGTGGTGCGGCGCGCGGGCGAGCTGCCGCTCGTGCAGGTGGCGTTTCGCGCGCCGGCGGCGCTCGGGCAGGAGAAGGTGCTGTCGAACGCCGAGCTGGCCGCGCGCGCGGCCTCGCCGCCCGAGGGGAACGACATCTACGCGCTGGCGGTGCTGGCGGGCGCGCTGACGAACGGCGTGACCAGCCGCCTCTACCAGGCGCTGGTCGAGACGGAGCTGGCCGTGTCGGTTGACGCGCGCGTTGACCAGTTCCGCGACCCCGGCCTCTTCAACGTCTACGCGACGGCCGCGCCGGGCGTCGAGGCCGCGAGGGTCGAGGAGGCGATTCACAGGGAGCTGGGGCGCGCGGCCGAAGACCTGTCGGCGGGGGAGGTCGAGAAGGCCAGGCGGCAGATAGCCGCGCAGGTCGCCTACGAGCGCGACGGCACGCACAACGTCGCCATGCAGATGTCGGAGGCCGAGGCGGTCGCCGACTGGCGCTTCTACAGGGACTACCCGAAGAACGTGGCGGCCGTGACGGTCGAGGACGCGCGACGCGCGGCCGCGCGCTACTTCAGCGAGGACGCGCGCACGGTCGGCCACTTCATCCCGAAGCCCGGCCGCGGGGGGAACGGCGGCGGAGGCGGCGGCGACGACCCGGGCGGCGCGGGCGCGTCCTCGCTGAAGCGCGCGCTCAGGCCGCACGGCTACAAGTTCCACCACGAGCCCCTGCGCGAAGAGGCGGCCGAAGCGTCGCCCGGCCGCGCGGGCTCGGGCGGCGCGGGCGGCTCGGGCTCGGGCGGCGCAGGGTCGGGCGGCGCGGGCTTCGCCGCGCGCGTCGTGCGCGAGGAGCTGGAGACGGGCGCGGCGCTGCTCGTCGTCGAGAACGCGGCGACGCCGACGGTCGCCGTGCGCGGGAGCCTGCGCGCCGGCTCGCACTTTGAGCCGAAGGGTAAGCCGGGGCTGGCGCGCGTCACGGCCGAGATGCTGAAGCGCGGCACGAGGCGGCGCGGCAAGCTCGAACTGGCGGGCGCGCTCGAAGGCGTCGGCGCCGACGTCGAGTTCGACGCGGACGCCTTCGCCGTGCAGATCAGCGCGCGCTCGCTCTCCGAGGACTTCCCCGCGCTGGCCGCGACGCTCGCCGAGATGCTGCGCGAGCCTTCGTTCCCGGCCGACGAGTTGGAGAAGCTCAAGCAGCAGACCGTCGCCGCCATCCGCGAGCAGCAGTCGGACACGTCGTGGCGCGCGTACGAGCGGCTGACGCAGACGCTCTTCGACGAGCGGAACCCGTTCTACACGCACGCGGGCGACCGCCTCGTCGAAAGCGTCTCCTCCATGACGGTCGAGGACGTGCGCGGCTTCTACGAGCAGTTCTACGGCGGGCGCACGCTCGCCCTCTCGGTGGCGGGCGACGTGCGCGCGGCCGAGGCCGTGCGCGTGCTGCGCGGGGCGCTCGAAGGCTTCGGCGGGCCGGAGAGCGCCGAGGTGGAGGTCGCCGACCCGGAGCCGCCGGCCGGGGCGCGGCGCGAGGTCGTCGTGGTGCGCGACAAGGCGAACGTGGACGTGCTGCTGGGGACGGCCGCGCCGCTCAGGCGCACCGCGCCCGACTACTACGCGGCCGTGCTGGCGAACCGCGCGCTCGGCGAGTCAACGCTCTCGTCGCGGCTCGGGCTCCAGGTGCGCGACGCCGAGGGGCTGACCTACGGCATCGCCTCGCGCTTCCGCGCGCCCTCGCTGGCGGCCGGGCCCTGGTACATCGCCGTGTCGGTCAACCCCTCGAACGTCGAGCGCGCCATCGCCTCGGCGCTGCGCGTGCTCGGCGAATACGTCGAGCACGGCATCCGCCCGGAGGAGTTGGAGGACGAGAAGTCCTCGGCGGTCGGCTCGTTCAAAGTCTCGCTCTCGACGAACGCGGGGCTGGCGCGCGCGCTCTGGAACGCGGAGTTCTACGGGCTCGGCCTCGACTACGTCGAGCGCTACCCGGAGCTGATACGCCGCGTCACGGTCGAGGAGGTCAACGCCGCCATCCGCAAGTACTTCCGCCCAGACCGGCTGACGGTCGTCCTGGCCGGCGACCTCGACGCCGCGCGCGGCGAGTCCGCGCCCATCGCCTGAGGGCCGGGGCGGGCGGCGGACAGGCGGCCGGCCGAACAGACGGGGGCGGCGCGTCCCGGGTCATCA
>DASVUF010000165.1:0-29814 GCA_036387195.1 Pyrinomonadaceae bacterium
CGGGCGGCGGGGCCGGCGCCGCGGCGCCGGCCCCGCCCTTGGTGACGAAGAGGGAGTCGCGCCAGTAGGCGTCGTCGGTGACGACGAGCGCGGCCTGCACGCGGTCGCCCGGCTCCAAAACCTTGAGCGCCTCGGCGTCGCGGACGGGGAAGTCCATCGTCATCCCGGGCATGTAGCCGGGGATGTCCTCGTGCTCGACGCCGACCTCGCCCTTCGCGCGGTCTACGGAGACGACCCGGCCCTTCAACTCGTAACGCTTCCCCGCGGCCGCCGGGGCCCCGGAAGAGCAGGCGGCCGAGAGGCACAGGGCGGCGGCCAGCAGCAGGGCGGCGGGCGCCCCGGAAAGACGAAGCGCGGGTCGGGGGGCGAAGTTCATGCGGCGATTGTGTCGCAGCGCCGCGGGCGCGCGCAACCGCGTGCGCGCGCCCGGCCACTTTCACGCGCCCGCGCCCGTTTGTGCTAGGATGTCGGGCGACCTCCGATGGAAACAACAGCACAGCCGAACAGCCCCCCGAAGGCGAGCAAACTCGACGGCGCGCGCGTGGCCGACGAGCTTAAGCGCGAGGCGCGCGCCGACGCCGAGCGGCTGGCGCGCGAGCACGGCGTGACACCCCGGCTCGTGACCGTGCTGGTCGGCGACGACCCGGCTTCGGCCGTCTACGTGCGCAACAAGATTCGCACCTGCGAGGAGCTGGGGCTCGCCTCCGAGCCGCACCGCCTGCCCGCCGACACGCCGGCCGGACGCCTGCTCGAACTGATAGGCGAACTCAACCGGCGCGAAGACGTTGACGGCGTCCTCGTCCAACTCCCCCTGCCCGGACACGTCGAGGAGGCGGCCGTCATCGAGGCCATAGACCCTTCGAAGGACGTGGACGGCTTCCACCCCGTTAACGTCGGGCGGATGATGCAGCGGCGGCCGGCGCTCCTGCCCTGCACGCCCGCCGGCGTCGTCGAGCTGCTTGAGCGCGAGGGCGTCGAGGCGCGCGGCGCGCGCGTCTGCGTCGTCGGCCGCAGCAACATCGTCGGACGCCCCGTGGCCGAGCTGCTGCTCCAGCGCGACGCGACCGTGACCATCTGCCACTCGCGCACGCGCGACCTGCCGTCGGTGACGAGGGAGGCCGACATCCTCGTCGTCGCCATCGGCCGCGCGGGCTTCGTCCGCGGCGAGCACGTCAAGCCGGGCGCGACGGTCGTGGACGTTGGGATGAACCGCGTGACCGACGCGCGTGAGGTCGCCGCGCTCTTCGGCGACGACGCGCCGCGGCGGCTGAAGGCGCTGCGCGAGCGCGGCTACACGCTCGTCGGCGACGTCCACCCGGCGGAGGTCGAGCGGGTCGCGGGGAGACTGACGCCCGTGCCCGGCGGCGTCGGCCTGCTCACCGTCGCCATGCTGATGAAGAACACGGTCGCGGCCGCGCGCCGCCGCCGCGGCATCTAAGAAGTAGGCGGCGGGCGGCGGGCCCCGCCCGGCCGACGTTGACGCCGGCAGACCCGGCGATTCGCCGGCGAAGGCTTTTCCGACGGCCGCCGACTTACCGTCCGTTGCTTTTCAACACATGCTGCGCGTAGGACTGACCGGCTCGATTGCGGTGGGCAAGTCTTTCGTCTCGGGGCTGCTGGCCGAGATGGGCTGCCGCGTCGTGGACGCCGACGCGCTGGCGCGGCGCGTCGTGGAGCCGGGCGCGGAGGGGCTGCGCCGCGTGGTCGGGGCGTTCGGCGAAGGCGTGCTGCGCCCCGACGGGACGCTCGACCGCGCGGGGCTCGGCCGCGTCGTCTTCGCCGACGAGGCGAAGCGCAGGCTTCTGAACTCCATCCTCCACCCGCTCATCATCGCCGAGCAGGACGCGCTGCTGCGGCGCTGGGAGGCGGAAGACCCGCGCGGCGTCGGCGTCGTGGACGCCGCGCTGATGATAGAGTCGGGCGGGCACACGCGCTTCGACAAGCTGGTCGTCGTCCACTGCCGCCCCGAGGCGCAGCTCGAACGCCTGATGCGCCGCGACGGCCTCGCGCGCGAGGAGGCGGAGAGGCGCGTCGCCGCGCAGATGCCGCAGGAGGAGAAGCTCCGCCACGCGGACTTCGCCGTGGACACGTCCGGGGGCTTCGACGACGCGCGCCGGCAGACCGCGGAGGTCTACGCCGCGCTGCGCCGGCTGGCCGACGAGCGCGCCGCGGCCCGAACCCTTTAACAGTTGATGAGAGCGACGCGGGAGAACACCTTCGGGCGGACGGGGGCGCGGCGCGGCCGGCGGGCGCGTCGGCCGGGCGCGCGGCTGTGCGCGTCGCTCGCGCTGTCGGCCGCGCTGCTGCTCGGCGGGTGCTTCAGGGAGGAGCGGGGCGAGCGCTTCTACGGCAAAGTCTCGACGCCGGCCGCGCGCGAGTTCCGCTGGAGCGACGGCGGGCTGCCGAAGGTCTTCGACCCGGCGCGCGCCGCCGCGCCGCCGGACACCGACGCCGTCCGCGCGCTCTACGAGGGGCTGACCGACTACGAGCCGGGGACTTTGCGCCCCGTCCCGGCGGTGGCGAGCCGCTGGGAGTCGGCCGAGGGCGGCCGCCGCTGGACGTTCCACCTGCGCGAAGGCGCGCGCTGGACGAACGGCGACCCCGTCACCGCGCACGACTTCGTGCGCTCCTGGCAGCGCACGCTGCGGCTCGGCGAGCGCGCCCCGCACGCCGCGCTCCTCTCGAACATCGAGGGCGCGCAGGCGCTCGCCGCGGCGCCCGCGCCCGAGGACGCGCAGGCCGCGGCCGCGCCCACGGCCGCGGACGAGCAGGCGCGCGCGGAGCGGCAGGGGCAGGGAAGAGGCGCGCGCGCTCAGTCGCAGCCGACGCCGCCGGCCGCGCTCGGCGTCGTCGCGCTCGACCAGCGCACGCTGCGCGTGACGCTGCGCCGCCCGGACGCGAGCTTCCCCGCGCTCGTCGCCCACCCGGTCTTCCGACCCGTACACGAGCTGAGCCCCGAGTCCGACCTCGCGGGGCTGCGCGAAGAGCAGAGCCACGAGCGCGGCGGCCCCACGCAGGTCGGCATCGTGACCAACGGCGCCTTCAGCCTCGCGCGGCTGGCGGGCGACAGCGTCGAGCTGGAGCGCGCGGCGAGCTACTGGGACGCGGCCTCGGTCAAGCTGGAGCGCGTGCGCTTCGTGGACAGCGGCGGGACGGAGGCGGCGCTGGCCGCCTACCGCGCCGGCGAGGTGGACGTCGTCTCGAACGCGGCGGTCGAGCCGCTGGCCGTCAAGCTGCTCACGCCCTACGAGGACTTCCGGCGCGAGACTTTCGCCGCGCTCAACTACTACCGCTTCAACACGGCGCGCCCGCCCTTCGACGACCTGCGCGTCCGCCGCGCGCTCGCCTACGCGCTCGACGTCCAACGGCTCAGCGCCGACACGCTCGGCGGCGCCACCGAGCCGACCCACCGCTTCCTCCCCTCGCCGGTCGAAAACTTCGGCGGCGACGCCGCGGGCGGGCCGGCGCGGGGCGCGGGCGCGCAGTACACGGAAGGCGCGGGAGACTCGGAAGGCGGGAAGGACTCGGAAGGCGCGGAAGGCGCCGGGGGCGAGCCGGGGCGGCTGGCGCACAACGTCGAGCGCGCGCGGAGGCTTCTGGAGGAGGCGGGCTACCCCGGCGGCGTCAACTTCCCACGCGTGCGCCTGCTCGTCAACCGCAACGAGCAGCAGCGGCTGGTCGCGCAGGCGGTCGCGCGCATGTGGCGCGACGCGCTCGGCGTCGAGACGGAGATAATCATCCGGCCGTGGGAGGAGTACGAGGCGATGCTCCGCGCGGGCGACTACGACGTGGCGCGCCGCAGCCTCGTCATGCAGACGACCGACGAAGAGACGAACATGCTCCAGCTCTTCGCCGACCCGGCGGCCGAGTCGGCGGCCACGGCCGCCGCCACGCCCGAGGCAGCGCCGCAGACGCCCGCGCCCGACGACGCCCCCGCGCCCGAGGCGGGCCCGGCCGCCGGCGGGCGCGCCGACGCCGAGCCCGTCATCCTCACGGAGGAGCAGGCGTTGCGCGAGCTGCCGGCCATCCCGCTCCACTTCGCCTCCTCCTACGCGCTCGTCAAGCCCTACGTGGATGGATTCGAGTCCAACCTTTTGGACGCGCCCTCGCTCAAGCACGTCCGGCTCAACACCGCGTGGCGGCCGCCCGCGCCCGAACGGGCGGCGCGTCTGCTGCCGCGGCTCGCGCGCTGAGGCGGCCGGGAGGTGAAAAGCCGCGCCGCCGGGCCTTCACACCCCGCCCCGGCCTTCTTTCGAGCAACTGTCCGCGCGCCGCGCGGCATCGTTAAAGAGCGGTTGCTTCATCCTTGATTGGGCGTGCGCGGGCGTGATACTTTCGGGGACGTCTTATCCCTCGCCGCATTTTTTACCGGCGAGTTCCCCCGAAGCCCCGAAGCCCTTAAATCAATCTGCGAAGGTCTCCGCCGCCAAGTTTCGGTTGCAGCAGGAGTGTAAAACGGCCATGACTGGAACAAAGACCGCGCGCCTCTCCGCCCTCGCGCTCGCCGCCGCGCTGCTCGCCGCCGCCTGCGGCGGGACGCGCGACCACCGGGGACAGTTCTTCGGGCAGATAGAGCCGCCCGAGGGGCAGATGCTCCGCTACATCTCCGGCTCCGAGCCCGAGACGCTCGACCCGCAGATGTCCACGGGGCAGCCCGAGGCGCGCCTCGCCATCGCGCTCTACGAGGGGCTGGTCGAGTACCACCCGAAGACGATGGAGGCCATCCCCGGCGTCGCCGAGCGCTGGACGATTGACGAGGACGCCAGCGAGTTCGTCTTCCACCTCCGGCGCAATGCCCGCTTCACCAACGGCGAGCCCATCACCGCCCGCGACTTCGTCTACAGCTTCCGGCGGGGGCTGCGCCCCGCGCTCGCCTCGCGCGTCGCCTACCTCGCCTACGACATCAAGTACGCCGAGGCGTTCAACAACGGCAGCGCCTTCGTCCGCGACCCGCGCGCCGACCGCTTCCTGCTCGCCTCCGAGGCGCCGCAGACCGGCCCCGACGGCGCGCAGGCCCAGACCGCCGCCGCGGCGGCCCCGCCCGACGAGGAGGCGCTCTTCAAGGCCGAGCTGGGCAGGAAGGGCGAGGACGCCGCGCCCGACACGCCCTTCCACAAGTACATCCACGCGCCCGAGCGCCTCGTCGTCCCGTACGACGAGAAGGACCGGGCCAAGGCGCTCAAGGCCGACCCGAAGCTCGCCGCGCTGGTCGCCGGCAAGGAGTTCGTCCCCGTCACGGAGCAGGACATCGGCGTCGAGGCCGTGGACGACTACACGCTGCGCGTCACGCTGCGCCAGCCCGCGCCCTACTTCCTCGGCCTGCTCCCGCACCAGTTCTTCCGCGCCATCCACGAGAAGACCGTCGAGCGCTTCGGCGTCAACTGGACGAAGCCCGGCAACATCGTGTCGAGCGGCACGCACATGCTCGCCGAGCACAAGCCCTACAACCAGGTCGTCGTCGTCAAGAACCCGCTCTACTGGGACGCCGCCTCCGTCCGCCTCGAAAAGATCGTCTTCTACCCGCTCGAAGACAACACGACGATGATGAACCTCTACAAGGCGGGCGACGTGGACGCGACCTACAACCACACCGTCCCGGCCTCGTGGCTCAAGAGCGGCGTCCGCTACGTCAAGGACTACATGGACGCGCCCGAGAACGTCTCGGAGTTCTACGCCATCAACACGACGAAGCCGCCGATGAACGACGTCCGCGTCCGCAAGGCGTTCAACATGGCGGTGGACAAGGCGGCGCTCGCCGACTACCGCGTCGTCGTCAAGCCGAACTACACCATCGTCCCGACCATCTTCCAGAAGTACCCGCGCCCGAAGGGCGTCGCCTTCGACCCCGAGCGCGCCAAACAGCTCCTCGCCGAGGCCGGCTACCGCGGCGCCGACGGCAAGTTCGACCCGAAGAAGTTCCCGGCCTCCGAGGTCGAACTCAACTACAACACCAACGAGTCGAACCGGCAGGTGGCCGAGTTCATCCAGGCGCAGTGGAAGCAGAACCTCGGCGTGACCATCGCGCTGCGCAACACCGAGTGGAAGACCTTCCTCCCGATGCGCTCCCGGCTCGAGTACAAGGGCTTCGCGCGCTCGGGCTGGGTCGGCGACTACATGGACCCCTACACCTACCTCTCGCTCTACATCGTCAGGGAGGGCGGCGCGAACGGGACGGGCTGGTGGGACCCGAAGTACAACAAGATGCTCGAAGACGCCAACCGCGAGGCGGACGTGCCGAAGCGGATGGCGCTGCTGGCGAAGGCCGAGGAGTACCTGCTGGAGCACCAGCCGGTGCTGACGCTCGTCATCCCGGCCACGAGCTGGATGAAGAAGCCGTACGTCAAGGGCATGTACCCGAACCCGGGGACGCTCCACGCCTGGAAGTACGTCTACATCGAGCACGACCGCGCCAAGTGGGACCAGGGGATGCCCGACATGACGACGGCCGACGACCTGGCCGGGCTCAAGGAGTAGCCGAGAGATGTTCCGCTTCATCGTCCGCCGCCTGCTCGTCACCGTGCCGATGGTGCTCGTCGTCATCAGCCTGACGTGGGCGCTCATCCGGCTCGCGCCCGGCAACTTCTACGAGGGCGAGCGCAAGCTGCCGGCCTCCATCGAGAAGAACATCCGCGCCAAGTACGGGCTCGACGAGCCCGTCCACAGGCAGTACGGGCGGATGATGCTGAACATCCTGCGGCTCGACTTCGGCAACTCGCTCCGCTACGAGAACGAGACGATCAACGACATCCTCCGGCGCACCGTGCCCGTCTCGGCCGCCATCGGGACGTGCGCCTACCTGCTCGCGCTCGTCGTCGGCGTGACGATGGGCACGCTGGCCGCGCTCAAGCAGAACTCGAAGCTCGACTACGTGGCGATGGGGCTCTCGATGCTCGGCATCAGCGTGCCCAACTTCGTGCTGGCGCCCATCCTCGTCCTCGTCTTCTCGCTCTCGCTCTACTGGCTGCCGCCGGCGCGCTGGGGCGGCTTCCCGTCGTGGAACCTGCTGCTGCCGGTGCTGACGCTCTCGGCCGTCTACATGGCCTACATCGCGCGGCTGACGCGCGCCGGGATGCTCGAAGTGCTGCGCTCCGACTACATCCGCACGGCGCGCGCCAAGGGGCTGACCGAGCGGCAGGTGGTGACGCGCCACGCGCTGCGCGGCGGGCTGCTCCCCGTAGTCTCGTTCACGGGCCCGGCGCTGGCGATTCTCATCACGGGCACGGTCGTCGTCGAGCGCATCTTCGCCATGCCGGGCCTGGGCAACTACTTCATCAACGCGAACCTCAACCGCGACGAGCCGCTGATTCTCGGCATCGTCGCCTTCACGTCCATCATGGTGCTGGTCTTCAACCTGCTGGTGGACGTCGCCTACGGTTTCATAGACCCGCGGATACGGTACTGAGGCCATGAGCGAAGACAGGACACCGCAAGCCCCGGCCGAGGGGGGGCGCGCGCAGAACTCGTGGGAGGCGGGCGAGCCGGCGCTGACGCCGCGCGGGACGCCCGCCTCGCCGCCCGTCGCGCCGCGCCGCGGCGACGAGATTCACGCCTTCCCCGAGACGGCCGTCGGCGAGGCGGACGTCCGCACGGCCGACGAGCCGTCGGCCTACGTCTCGGGCACGTCGCTCTGGAAGGACGCGTGGCGCAGGCTGCTGAGGAACAGGCTGGCCGTCTTCGGCCTGTGCGTCGTCTGCCTCATCGTCGTCGCCGTCGTCGTCGGCCCGGCCGTCATCAAGGCGACGACCGGCTTCCAGTACGACACCATCCCGGCCGACTCGAAGCTCGTCCAGTCGTTCCCGCCCTTCGCCGCGCCCGACGGGCGGTTCTCGGCGACGCACCCGATGGGGACTGACTCGGCCGGGCGCGACATGCTGGCGCGCGTGCTCCAGGGCGGGCGCATCTCGCTGATGGTCGGCGTCATCTCGACCTTCGTCTCGCTGCTCATCGGGCTGACGTGGGGCGCGACGGCCGGCTACCTCGGCGGCAAGGCGGACGACGTGATGATGCGCATCGTGGACGTGCTCTACGCCATCCCCTACATGATGATCGTCATCGTGCTGCTGGCCTTCTTCGGCGGGCGCTCGCCATTGCAGCAGATTTTCCTCCTCTTCGCGGCGCTCGGCGCCGTCTCGTGGCTGACGATGGCGCGCATCGTGCGCGGGCAGGTCATCTCGCTCAAGAACCAGGAGTTCGTGCTGGCGGCGCGCGCGACCGGCGTCTCGACGCCGAAGATCATCTTCCGCCACCTCGTCCCGAACGCGCTGGGGCCGGTCATCGTCTACGCGACGCTGACCATCCCGTCGGTGATGTTGCAGGAGGCGTTCCTCTCCTTCCTCGGCCTCGGCGTCCAGGCGCCGTACGCCTCCTGGGGGAGCCTCGCGCAGGAGGGCATCCAGAACATCGCGGTCTTCCCGTGGCAGCTCATCTTCCCCGGCGTGACGATGGCGCTGACGCTCTTCTCGCTCAACTTCCTCGGCGACGGCCTGCGCGACGCGCTCGACCCGCAGATGAGAAAATTCTAGGATGAGTAGCCAAAACGGCAGCCTTCTTTCGGTGCGCGACCTGCGGACGTACTTCGAGACGGAGGACGGGACCGTGCGCGCGGTGGACGGCGTCAGCTTCGAGCTGCGGCGCGGCGAGACGCTGGGCATCGTCGGCGAGTCGGGGTCGGGGAAGTCGGTGACGAACCTCTCGGTCATCCGCCTCATCCAGAGCCCGCCGGGGCGCATCGTCTCGGGCGAGGTGCTCTTCCACGGGCAGGACATCCTGAGCCTCCCGCCCGAGGAGGTCAGGAAGATTCGCGGCAAGCGCATCAGCATGATCTTCCAGGACCCGATGACCTCGCTCAACCCCTTCATGCGCATCTCCAGGCAGTTGATGGAGATCACGCAGCTCCACCTCGGCCACAGCAGGGAGCAGGCGTACGAGCACGCCATCAGGATGCTCGAAACGGTCGGCATCCCCGACGCCCGCTCGCGCGTGAACTCGTACCCGCACGAGTTCTCGGGCGGCATGCGCCAGCGCGTGATGATAGCCATGGCGCTGGCCTGCGAGCCCGAGCTGCTCATCGCCGACGAGCCGACCACCGCGCTCGACGTCACCATCCAGGCGCAGATTCTCGAACTCATCAAGGAGATGAAGGAGAAGACGGGCGCCAGCGTCATCCTCATCACGCACGACCTCGGCGTCGTCGCCGGCATGACCGACCACATCATCGTCATGTACGCCGGCAAGGTCTTCGAGCGGGCGCCGACGCGCGAGCTGTTCGCCGCGCCCGGCAACCCGTACACGAAGGGGCTGCTGAAGTCCGTCCCCGACCCGGCGCACGAGGAGGGGACCGAGCTGTACCAGATTCCGGGCCTCCCGCCCGACGTGGCGCACCTCCCCGTGGACCAGTGCCCGTTCGCCGACCGCTGCCACCGCGCCGAGGAGGTCTGCCGCCGCGAGTTCCCGCCCTTCGTCCAGCTCAGCGCCGGGCACTTCTCGCTCTGCCACTTCGCCGAGGAGGTCTACGCCGACTCGCTCGCCGCCGCCGGGGGCGCGAAGGGCGCGGGCGTAGACCCGGACGGGCGGTCTTCGCAAGGAGGGGTCGGACGATGACGAGCGGCATGCCTTCGGGCGCGCGTTTGACGGGGGGCGTGCCGGTGGGCTCGCGTGCGCAGGGCGGGCCGCCGCCGGGCGGCGGGCCGGGGCGCGAGCCGCTCATCTCCATCCGCGAGCTGAAGGTGCACTTCGACCTCGGCGGCGGGGGCGTGTGGGACAGGCTCGTCGGCGGCTCGCCCGTCCGCCGCGTGGTCAAGGCCGTGGACGGCGTCTCGCTCGACATCTACCCCGGCGAGACGCTGGGGCTGGTGGGCGAGTCGGGCTGCGGCAAGTCCACGCTCGGGCGCGCGCTGCTGCGGCTGACCGAGCCGACCGGCGGGCAGGTGCTCTTCCGCGGGCGCGACCTCGCGCGGCTCTCGAAGGGCGAGATGCGCGGCCAGCGCCGCCACCTCCAGATGATTTTCCAGGACCCTTACGCGAGCCTGAATCCGCGCATGACTGTCTCGCAGATCATCGGCGAGCCGCTCGACACCTTCGGGCTCGGCGGGCGGGGCCGCGACCGCGAGGGGCGCGTGCGCGAGCTGATGAAGACCGTGGGGCTGAGCCCGCGCTTCCTCAAGCGTTACCCGCACGAGTTCTCGGGCGGGCAGCGCCAGCGCATCGGCATCGCGCGCGCGCTCGCCGCCGACCCCGACTTCGTCGTCGCCGACGAGCCCATCTCGGCGCTCGACGTCTCCATCCAGGCGCAGATCATGAACCTGATGGAGCGCCTCCAGCGCGAGCGCGACCTGACATACCTTTTCATCTCGCACGACCTGCGCGCCATCCGCCACGTCTCGGACCGCGTGGCCGTCATGTACCTCGGCAAGCTGGTCGAGCTGGCCGACGCCAAGGTCATCTACCGCGACCCGCTGATGCCTTACACGAAGGCGCTCATCTCGGCCGTCCCCGTCCCCGACCCCGCCGTCGAGGCCACGCGGCAGAGGATCGTCCTTCAGGGCGACGTCCCCTCGCCCATCAACCCGCCGCAGGGCTGCCGCTTCCACACGCGCTGCCCCTGGGCGATAGAGAAGTGCAAAGAGGTCGTGCCCCCCCTGGCCGAGATTAAGCCGAACCACTTCGCCGCGTGCATCCGCATCAGCCCGGAAGAGCCTGACATAGAAAAGGTTGCGCCGGGCGACGCGCCGGGGCTGCGGGGCACGGGCCGGGTCATCGCGCAGTGAAAGTCCCCCGCCATTAGGCGTTTAAACAGGACGACAGGTTTTCCCGCCCCTTTTCCCCGCGTGCCGGCGAGGTCTCACGGCGGAAAAGCCTTGTCTAGTTGCCGTGCGGGCAAATATACTGCGGTTGGAGGATGGGCGGAGCCTGAAGGGGCCGCCTGCTCTCTCTGAGATTCAGCCTGCTCCCGACGGGACGCCCGTTCGCTCACGCAGTCAGAACCTCCCTCCGTCCGCATTAGAGTCCGAATTAGAGTCCGAAGAGAGCGCCGCGACTGCTGATGGACAACACCGCCCAGGCCCCAGAGGGTGCTGCCCAGAAGAGACAGGCCCCCGCCGCGCCGCCGCACGGCTGGGCGGAGGCGCAGGAGCGTCTGGCCGCCTCTTCGGGGCTCGCGCTGCTTCTGGTCGAGGGGCGCCAGCCGCCGTCGCTCGCCGTCGCCAACAACAACTCCATCTGCCAGGCGTTCCAGTCCTCGCCCGCGCACGCGCCGCTCTGCCAGCCCGACTGCGGCGAGGCTTTCTCGCGCGCCGCCGAGGCCGGCCGCGCCGTCCAGTACCGCTGCCACGCCGGGCTCCACTGCTTCGCCGCGCCGGTCGAGCTGGGGGCCGGCCGCCCGCTCGCCGTCATCGGCGGCCGCGCCTTCCTGCGCGTGGCCGACTACCGCGCGCTCGCCGAGCGCATACGCGCGGGCGACCTCGCCGACCTGCTCTCGGCCGACCTCTTCTCCAACGTCATCTTCGCCTCGCGTCAGGACCTGGACGAGCTGGCGGCGCGCGTGGCCGAGTCGGCCGGGGCTTTCGCCGCCTCGGGCCGCGGCGAGGCGGCGAAGGCGCAGGCGGCGCGGCGCGCGAAAGCGACGCCCGCCGTCGCGGAGGACGGCATCGCGGGCGAACTGGTCGCGGGCGAACCGGCCGCGCGCGAACCGGCCGCGGAGCGCCCGATGGCGGCGGTCGCCAACGGCTACCACCGGCCGGAGCCGTCGGCCGAGCCCGCCGCCGCGGGCGGCCCTGACGAAGGCGGCCCCGAAGAGGCGGCGGCGCCGGCGCCCGCGGGCGCGGAGCTGTTCGGCGGCGCGAAGGCGCAGGCGGCGGCGCGCCCCTCGGCGCCCCCGGCCGGCGCGGGGCTTGAGGAGGCGTGCCGCAAGGCCGTGAAGACGCTCGCCGAAGGGTACGGCGTCGAGTCGCTCGCCATCCTCCTGCGCACGGACGACAGCTTCCACCCGACCTGCGTCACCGGCGCGTTCGAGAAGCGCCCGCCGCGCGTCGCGCTCAAGCCCAGGGAGATCAAGCTGCTGCTGGCCGCGACCAAGGGCGACTCCATCGCCGTCCCGGCAGGCGGGCGCACCTCCCCGAAGCACGAGCAGGCGGTCGAGCTGTTCCCGCTCGTCGTCGGCGACGACATCAAAGGCGCGCTCCTCGTCGGCGACGCCGACCTGACGGACGGGCAGCGCGGCGCCATCGCCGCCTTCTGCCGCGACATCTCGATGCCGCTCGAATTGAACCGGCTGCGCGAGGAGCTTGAGCGCCGCGTCCGCGCCGCCACGCACCTGCGCGCCTTCACCGAGGTCGTCAACTCCGGGCGCCCGGAGGACGCCTACACCGCCATCCTCCGCCACTCGGCCGAGCTGCTGAAGGCCGAGCGCGGCTCGCTCCTGCTCTTCGACGAGCGCGCGGGCGAGCTGTCCGTGAAGGCCGCGGTCGGGCCGCGCGCCGAGGTGACGCGCGAGACGCGGCTGCGGCTCGGCGAGGGCGTCGCCGGCACGGTGCTGCGCGAGGGGCGGCCGGCCGTCGTCAGCGACGTCTCGAAGGTCTCGGGCTGGCGGCCGGCCTCGTCCGAGCGCAGCTACAAGACGAAGTCCTTCATCAGCTACCCCATCGTCGTCGGCGGCCGCAAGGTCGGCGTGCTCAACGTGACGGACAAGGCGGGCGGCGGCTCCTACGACGAGTTCGACCTCGGGCTGCTCGACATGATAGCGCCGCAGATGGCGCTGGCGCTCGACCGCGTCGAGTGGCACAGCAAGGCCACGCAGTTCCAGCTGCTCTCGATAACGGACCCGCTGACCGGGCTCGTCAACCGCCGCTACCTCGAAGAGCGCCTGCAGGAGGAGCTGGACCGCTCGAAGCGCCACCGCTTCGCGATGAGCTTCATGATGGTGGACATTGACGACTTCAAGAACTACAACGACCAGCACGGCCACCAGGCGGGCGACCTCGCGCTCGAGATGGTCGCGCAATGCCTGAAGACGGCGCTGCGCTCGGCCGACGTCGCCGCGCGCTACGGCGGCGAGGAGTTCAGCATCCTCCTGCCGCAGACCGCGCTCGGCGAGGCGCGCGCCATCGCCGAGCGCATCCGCCGCCGCATCGAGCGCACGCAGTTCCCGCACGGCAAGGCGCAGCCGCTCGGCGCCGTCACCGTCTCCATCGGCGTCTCGTCCTTCGGCGAGGGGCTGGACACGCCGGCCGAGGTCATCTACGCCGCTGACCAGGCGCTCTACGCCGCCAAGGCGCGCGGCAAGAACTGCATCGAGACCTACGAGCCGAAGCAGGGGAAGAGGTCCGGCATGCGCGCGGGGCGCAGGGCCGAGCCCGCCGAGGGCGAGCCGCCGGGCGGCGGGGCCGAGGGCGCGAAGGGCTGAAGGGGACGATGCCTGCCAAGACCCCCAAACAGAGGCGCATCCTCGCGCGCGCGGCGCCCGACGCCTTCGTCGGGCGCGGCGAAATCCTGCGCGAGCTGACCGCGCTCGGCTCGCCCAAGGGCGGCCAGCAGCAGGGCGTCCTCCTCTTCGCGGCCCCGGAGTCGGGCGCCTCCGAGCTGCTCCGGCAAACCTTCGACGAGCTGTTCCGCCAGCGCGGCGGCCCCGCGCCGGTCTACTTCGCCTTCTCGCGCGCGGACGCGGCGACGACCGCGGCCGCCCGCCGCTTCCTACAGACCTTTCTCACGCAGGCGGTCGCGCACCGGCGCGACGACCCGACGCTCGTCTCGGCCGCGCCGACGCTGCGCACGCTGCTCGAACTGGCCGCGCCGCAGGACTACGAGTGGGTCGAGCGTCTGATTCACGACTTCGAGCGCGCGCAGGGCGAGGGCGAGGAGCGCGCGCTCGTGCGCCTCTGCTTCGGCGCGCCGCAGCAGGCGGCCGCGGCCGGCGTGCGCACGGTCGTCCTCTTCGACGACGTTCACCTCGCCGAGCGGCTGCGCGGCGAGGCGGCGCCCGCGCCGCTGGCGGCTCAGGCGGCCGCGCAGTCGGGCGCGCCCTTCGTCGTCGCCGGCCCGCGCCGCCGCCTGCTCGACGCGCTCAACGGCGCGGCGCAACTCCCCGCGCTCGAAGGCCTGCGCAGGCTCCACCTCGAACGGCTGAAGGAGCCGGACGCGCGCGCGCTCGTCGAAGTGCTCGCGCGCCAGCACGGCGTCGAGGTGACGGACGAGACGCGCGACCTCGCCGTGCAGCAGCTCGAGGCGAGCCCGCACCTCATCAGCGCGCTCCTCGACGCGGCGCGCGCCGCGGGCGCGTCGCTCAAAAGCTTCCGCGACTTCCAGAGCCTCTACGTCGACGAGCTGCTGGGCGGGAGGCTGGGCCGCCGCTTCGGCGCCGTGCTCGAAGAGGTCGCGCCGGCCCCGGCGCTGCGGCGCGGGCTGCTGCGCGTGCTCCACGAGTCGGGGCCGGGCGCCGCGGGGAAGTCGCCCGCCGAGGCGTGGATGAAGCGGCTCGGCGCCGACGCCGCCGAGTTCGAGCGCGTGATGCGCCTGCTCCACATGCACGAGCTGGCGAGCTTCCACGCCACCTACGTCGAGGCGACGCCCTCGACGCCGTGGCGCGACTTCCTGCGCGTCAGCTACCGCCTTCAGGTCGCCGCCGAGCCGCGCGCCCTCGTCGTCGCCGACACGCTGGTCGAGACACTCAAGCGCGCCCCGCGCACGATGGCGCGCCACTACCGGCGCGAGGCGGCGCTCCGGCTCGGCGAGGTGATGCGCGGCTTCAACCTCCAGCGCGTGCCCGCCAGCCTGCTCCGCTACGACCGCTACGTCCGCATGTACCGCGGGCTGCCGCGCGACGAGGCGCCGGCCGCGCTCGACGCCGAGTCGGACGCCGTGCTGCTCCCGCAGATAGTCCACGCGGCGAGCTGCGCCTCGTTCCACCCGCCCGTCGGCCAGTTCTGCGACGAGGAGCGCTGCTCGGTCGCGCACGGGTTCGAGTCGGGCGTGTACGCCGAGGGCGTCGAGGTCGTCTGGGTCGCCGTCGAGGTCGAGTCGAAGCTCGAAGCCGGGCGCGCGCTCACCGAGTTGTGGCTCGACCGGCTGGAGCAGATAGCGCAGGCGTGCGGCTTCGAGCGGGCGCGCTTCTGGCTCGTCTCGCGCGAGGGCTTCTCGGCCGAGGCGGCGGAGCTTCTGAACGAGCGCGACGCCTACGGGTCCTGCGCCGAGCAGCTCGGCCACCTGACGGCGCGGCTCGGCGGCGACGCGCGGGGCGTGGGCGACGCGGGCGCGGCCGACGAGTTCGCCGTCGAGCTGCCGATGACCGAGGACGCCGAGCTGATAGCGGCGCACACGGCCGAGCAGATAGCACGCCGCATGGACTTCCAGCCCGAGGACATCAACAAGATCAAGACCGCCCTCGTCGAGGCGTGCATCAACGCCGCCGAGCACAGCCTGAGCACCGAGCGAAAAATCTATAACCGCTTTCGGGTCGAAGGTGATAAATTAGTCATCACTGTGTCGAGCCGCGGCCTGTCCGTACCCGTTACTCTCCCCGAGAACGGCGCCGCCGACAAGAACGGCAACGGCGGCGAGGGCGCGAAGGGGCGCCGGGGCTGGGGGCTCAAACTCATCCGCACGCTGATGGACGACGTGGAATTCGAGCGCGTTGACGACGGCACCCGACTGCGGATGACGAAATACCTGCGCAAGTAAAAAGAAGGGGAGATCTGCCGAGATGTCAGAGCCACCCGCCGCGCCCCCGGCCACGCAGGCCGGGCAGGCCGCGGTCGTCTACGCGGGCGACTACGTCAACAAGCTGAGCGGCCAGCGCATCGAGCGCGAGTGCCTGACGCACATCGAGGGGGGCCGCCGCGCGCTCGTCATCAACTTCCGCGACACGGAGCTGGTCAACAGCATCGGCGTCTCAATCCTGCTCGGCGTCATAGACGCGGCCGAGCGGCGCGGCGCGCGCGTCGCCTTCACGCACGTCAGCGTGCACACGCTCAAGCTCTTCGAGCTGCTGGGGCTGACCCGCCTCGTCGTCCTGGCCGACAGCGACGAGGCCGCGCTCGCCACGCTCGGCGAGTTCCCCCCGCCGGCCCCCGGACACTGAGGGGACGCGGGACGCGGGACGCGGGACTTAGAGGGGAGGGGGGAGTTGCCCTTCGGCCGTCGCGGTCCGCGTTCGACGGCTCACGCCCCCGTCGCGGTTCACGGTTCGCGGTTCAGACAAAAAAATGTCAGACAGCATGCGCATGGTTCTGCACGCCTTCGCGGCGCTGGCGGACCTCGGCGAGGAGATCGCCGAGACGAGCGACTTCGAGGAGATGGTGCGCTCGGCGCTGCACGTCGTCCTCGGCACGATGGGCATCCGCCGCGGCGCGGTGGCCGAGTTCGACCGCGACGCGGCGCGCCTGCGCTTCGTCGCCGCGCGCGGCTACGGCGACGACTTCCCGCGCGAGCTGGCGCTGCCGCACGCGCCCGGCTCGAACGGCGCCGGCGGCAACGGGAACGGCGCCGGGAACGGGAACGGCGCCGGCGCGGCCCCCTACGCGCACGCCCTGCAGGACTACGCGCGCGTCGAGCACGAGATTCACGAGCGGCTGGCGGGGGCGGGCGTCGAGGTCGTGACGCCGCTCGTCGTGCGCGGCGAGTTGGTCGGCGTCATCATCCTCGGCGGGAAGGCGAGCGGCGAGGCGTTCTCGCAGGAGGACAGGGAGATGGCGCGCGCGCTCGGCCGCCACGTCGGCGTCGGCCTGCACAACCACCGGCTGCTGCGCGAGGTCGAGCGGCGGGCCGAGGAGAACCGGCGGCTCTACGAGGGCATCAGGGACAGCTACAAGGACACGGTGCGCGCCTTCGCCGCCGCCATCGACTGCAAGGACAAGTACACGCAGGGGCACTCCGAGCGCGTCGGCAAGTACAGCGAGATCATCGCGCGCGAGATGGGCTGGGCGGACGAGGAGGTCGAGGCCATCGCCATCGGCGGCTACCTCCACGACGTCGGCAAGCTGGTCGTTGACCGCGACATCATCAACGCGCCCTACCGCATTGACGCCAAGCAGTCTTCCGAGCTGAACCGCCACCCGGCGGCCGGCTACGAGATTCTGCGCCCCATCCAGCACCCCTTCGCGGACATCCCGCTGATGGCGCGCTACCACCACGAGCGGCCGGACGGGCGCGGCTACCCCGAGGGGTTGAAGGACGAGGAGATTCCGCAGGGCGCCAAGATAGTCTCGCTCGCCGACTCGTTCGACGCGATGACGACCGACCGCCCGTACAGGCGGCGGCGCACCTTCGACGAGGTGGTCGAAGACTTCCGGCGCAACACCGGCCGTCAGTTCTCGCCGCCGGTCGTCGTCGCCCTCTGCCGCGCCCTCCTCAAGGAGGCGCGCGGCGAGACGCGCCCCCGCCAGATGATGCGCCTCCTCGGCCGCGACTACGTCGAAGAGCGCGCCCTCCCCGCCCTCGAACAACTCATCGCCGACCTCGAATCCGGCGCGCACGCGAGCGCGGTCCAGGCGTAAAGTCCGGCGTCACGCCGGCCGGCGCGAGGCGTAGCGTCGCGTGTTCGCGCGCGCGCCCTCGCCGGGCCGCGGCGGACCTTACCGACTTCCGGCTACGGAAGTGTCCCGGTCAGAGTCCAGATAGTCCCCGAGTCCAGGCTTTGATTGAGCACGGAGATGGCGCCGTTAGTCGCCCCCCTCTGGTTAACCGGGTCGGTTATCTGCATCACGGACGCCGCTATCAACGCCGCGGCCGTCGTGCCCCCTCCTATCTGAACCTGTATGTTCGCGTCGCCCGCCGCCGTGTGCCCCTGCATGTCGAGGCGCGCGGCCCCGACCGTATGCAGCGTACCCGCCCCGCGCCCGAGGTCGGCGAACTGGAGCAGCGCAATGACCGCCTGACAGTCGGCCCGTTGCGCCGCGGTGGGGACTACGATTCCCCGGATTGCGTTACCCGTGTTTGTTTTGGTTAACGGCATGTCGCACCTTTCATGTCTTCGAGCCGGTGGTTTTCGGAGAGGAGACGGTATCAATCCTCCTCAAAGGCAATGCGCCGCGTTTTTAGTGTCACGTGACGCGCCCCCTCCGCGGCCGTTCGACGGGCTCTCGCCGCGTAACGCCCGGCGGCGCACGCCGCGCCGCGCCGAAGGGCGTTACGCGCCGCGCCGAAGGGCGGCCGGGCGCGCGCCGTCGTCGGCGTCGTCGTCACACGTAGTAGAGACGCTGGCAGTCCGCCTTGCGTGAAGATGATTCAGCCGAAATGCGGGGCGGCCGGACTAACACTCGGCGGCCCTACGGGGACGATGGCCCCCTCGGGCGCCGGCGGAGTGTGTCCGCGGCCGCGAGATGTCTGTCGGAATTTCGGGGATTTACGACAAGGGCGCGGGTGACGACGCCCGCGCCCTTCGTAAGGGGCGGCCCCGGCCCGGACTGCGGGCCGGGGTCACTTCGGCTGGATGCGCAGGGTGTAGGTGGCGATGTCTATCTTCTGGTCGGGGAGGACTTCGACGCGCTCCTCGCGCGGGACTTCGCGCCCGCCGACGAAGGTCGGGTTGCGCCCCTTGGGGGTGAACCAGAAGCGGCCGGTGTTGTCGAGTTCGAGCGTGGCGTGCGCGCGGCTGACCTCCGGGTCGCCCTTGATGGGGAGGTCAACGGTGACGGACTTGGAGCCGCGGCCGATGGTGATTTCGTTCTTGACGACGGGGACGACCGTCTGGCGCTGGCCGTCGCGCCAGACCTCGACGCTGTAGAGTTCCGGCACGGGGCGGACGGAGACACGGGTCACCTCGCTTTCGAGCGAGCCGGTGTCGGCGCCGCCGTCGGCGGGCGGGGCCGCGGCGGCGGTGACGGTCGAAAGGTCGGCGGGGCGCGCCGTGACCATGGTGTGGCCGCCCTGCTCGTTCGACTCCCAGACGGGCTGGACGCGGAACTCGCCCTTGTTGAGCGTGCCGTCCACGCGCAGCTCGACGGCGAAGGACTTGGTGGCGAGCTGCGTCTGCCCCGACAGCTCGCGCGCGCGCTCCGAGAGGACGTAGTAGAGCCCCTGCTCCAGCCCGCGCCGCTTCTCGCCCTGCCAGTCCTTGTCATCCTCGTTCGAGAGGTAGACGACGTACTCGGGCGGGATGTAGGTGGGGCCGCCCGGCGGCGTGAACATCTCGCGCTGCATGACCGCCTCGACCTCGCGCGCGACCTTCACGAGGAAGTCCTCCCAGACGCGGCGCGGGCGCGCCTTCTCGTCCACCTCGGCCAGCGGGTCGTCCGCGACCTCTCCGTCAATCCAGCGCCGAATCGAATCGAGTATGCTCACGGTCGTCGTCACCTCTCGAAGGGGCAGTTTTTATGACCTGGGTTTTAAGAGCGTGCGGTTGACCCACCCCTCGTCCGCCGAGTCGGGGTCGGCCTTCGGGCGGGCGTGCTCGATGACCTGCACCTGACACCACTTCCCGCTCACCTGCAAGACCTTCACGCGCGAGCCGCCCTCGGCGAGCCCCACCTTTGTGTAGCTCGTGTCGGGGCCTTTGCGCAAGTTTACATCGGTCGTCGTCACGAATTCATCGCCGACGGCGGCCCGCCCCTGCGCCGCGCCGCCGCCGCCGGCCTGCTGACCCTGCCGCGGCTCGCCGCCGCCGCCGGCGCGCGCGTTCTGGACGTAGCGGTAGGTCGCGTACAGCATCCCCGAGAAGGCCAGCAGCAGGAGCAGCGCGACCGCCCACTTGCGTAGGCGCGAGGGCGGGCGGGGGGCGCGCGCGCGCCTGCGCCCGTCGGCGAGGGCCCCGGCGCGCGGGTCGGCGCCGTGTCGGGACGCGGGGAAGGCGGCGCTCGACGGCTCGGGAACCAGCGGCGCGTCCACGCCCCTCGCGTCCGAGATGGGGACGACGAAGCGGTGGCGCTGCGAGGCGTCCGGGTCGGAGCGCGCCTCGCGGTCGAAGGTCGGCGCGGGCGGGGGCGCGGGCGTGAAGGCGCGCTGCGCGCCGGGCTCGCCGCGGTAGCCGCGCTCGTCGGGCTCGCCGGGTCCGGCGTCGCCGCCGTCGGGGCGGCGCAGCGGGCGCGTCTGCGCCATCGTCGCGTCGCGGATTTCGCGCCAGAACTCCTCGACCGTCTGGTGGCGGCGGTCGGGGTTGGTCTGCGTCGCGCGCTGAAGGACCTTGAGGACGTAGCCCGCCCACTGCTCGGCGGCGAACTCCTGCGGGAGCTGCGTGATGGGCTTCTGCGAGAAGCGGCGCGGCGCCTCGCCCGTCAAGACCATGTAGGTCGTCTTCGCCAGCGAGTAGATGTCGGCCGCGGGCGTGAGCTGGATGACGCGCGGCCGCGTGAGCGAGGCCGTGTCGAGCGGGCCCGTCACGGCGAGCGGGTGGTGCTCGGGCGCGGCGTAGACGTCCGTGCCGACGCGCGTGATGGCGCCCTCGGCGGCCTCTATCTTGGCGACGCCGAAGTCGGCGATCTTGATGGTGTGCTGGTCGGCGGTCAGCAGGAGGTTCTGCGGCTTGATGTCGCGGTGGATGACGCCGGACTTGTGCGCGTGCGCGAGCCCCTTGCAGACCTGTTCGAGGTAGAAGAGCGCGCCGTCGAGCGGGAGCGGCCGGCGCAGGATGAGCGCCTGGAGGTCGCCGCCCGGCAGGTACTCGACGACGAGGTAGTGGAACGTGCGGTTCTGGAGGTCTATGGCCGTGCCGTGGCCGAGGCGGCTGATGATGTTCGGGTGGCGCACGCGGTCGAGCGCGATGGCCTCGTTGCGGAAATTCTCGATGAGCGTGCGCTCTAGCTCGGGGTCGGGCATCCCCTGGAGGTTCGTGTTCAGAGCCTTGATGACGACCAGGCGCGGCTGCCCCTCGGAGGCCGCCACGTCACGCGCCACGTAGACCTCGGAATAGCTGCCGCGCCCGAGGCAGTCGAGCACGTCGTAGCGTCCGTCGAGTCTACACTGTTGAAGCTTCAGCTCGCTCATGTCGGGTCAGGGGGTCGGGGCGGCGGCGCCGGCCTCGGGGCCGGCGGGCTGTGGCGACTGTGGCGACTGTGGCGACTGGGTCGTCTGCGGCCTGACGACCTCCGAGAGCGCCTCGGCGGCCGAGAGCGCGGCGGCCTCGTCGCGCGCGCGCAGGTGCGCGGCGACCTTGGCGATGCGCGCGTCTATCTTCAGCTCGCCGTTGGCGGGCGTCATGTTCTCGTTGATGCGGAGGATGGCGCGGTCGAAGGCGTCGGCGGCCTCGGCCTGCCGGTCGCTGAGGAGCAGCGCGCGGCCGTAGAGGTACAGGAACTCCGGGTCGCGCGAGTCGAGCGGGGCGCCGCCCGCCTCCGACGCCATGCGCGCGGCCTCGGGCGCGGGCGCGAGGTCCACGGCGCGGCGCAGGCGGTCGAACCTCTCGGCCGAACTCTCGGGCGGCGCGGCCGGGGTCGCCTGCGGCGCGGCCGGCGTCGCGGGCGTCGCCGCGTTCTCCGCGAGCCCGACGCGACGCGACACGCCCTTGCGCTCGAACATCATCCCGACGTAGAAGGCGAGCGCCACGGCGCCGAGCGTGACGGCCAGCACGCCGAAGGCCAGCAGCCCGCCCCCGCCCTTGCGCCCGGCGGCGCGCGCCTCCTTCGGGTCGGCGGCTGCGCGCTCGGCCTTCGTCTCGGCGGAGGCGGCGGCGGTCGTCTCGGCGGTTCGCGCCCTCGCGGCCGCGGCCGGGGCGGCGGCGGCCGCGGTGGCGACGGCCGCGCCGGCCGAGTCGAAGGGTCTGCGCAGGAGCGGGGCGGTGGCGGCGTCGTCCTCGTCGCCGAGCGCGGGGCGCTCGCGGACGAGCGTCGGCTCGTCGTCGGGGTCGTCCTCGTCGCCGCCGCGCGCGCCGCGGCGGCCGACGCGGACCAGGACGGCCGTCAGGTTGTCCTCGGCCCCGCGCTCGAAGCAGCGCCGCTTCATCTCCTCGCACGCCTCTTCGAGCCGGCGCGCGCCGCGCAGCAGCTCCGACAGTTCGGCGTCGGGGATGTGGCGCGTGATGCCGTCCGAGCAGAGCAGGAAGAGGGTGCCGTCCTCCACGTCGAAGGCGCGCGTGTCCACCTCGACCGAGGGCTCGGCCCCGAGCGCGCGGCTGATGACGTTGCGGTTGGGGTGGTTGGCGGCCTGCTCGGGGGTCAGGCGCCCGGCCCTCATCTCCTCCTCGACGAGCGAGTGGTCTTCGGTCTCGCGCAGAAGCTCGCCGGCGGGCGTCAGCCGGTAGAGGCGCGAGTCGCCGACGTGCCCCACGGTGGCGCGCAGGCCGTCGAGGTGGAGCGCGACGATGGTCGTCGCCATCATCGCGAAGCGGGGCTGCTCGCGCGACATGCGGTAGATGGAGTCGTTGGCCCGCTGGATGGCTATCTCCATCAGGTCTTCGACGTCCTCGCCGTCGTGCTGGTTGGCGAACGCCTCCTCCAGGACTTCGATGGCGGTCTTCGAGGCGACCTCGCCGGCCTGCGCGCCGCCCACGCCGTCGGCGACGGCGAAGACGCGGCGCCCGGCGTCGCTGAGCATCGAGTCTTCGTTCTCGGGCCGCTTCTCGTTGAGGCCGCGGTCGGTGACGGCCGCCGCCTCGACGCGGAGGGCCGTGGGGTCTTCTGTCATTGAACCGCCTCCGGGACTCTGTAGTCTTCCTCCTCGCGGGGGAGCGCCGACGCGGCGGCCGCGCGCCCGAGCGGCGACTCGGCGTCGCTCGCGTTGCGGTGCGAGAAGGCGAGGAGCATGCCGAGCATGGCGAAGCTCGTGATGAGGCTGAAACCCCCGTGACTGACGAACGGCAGCGTGATGCCCGTCATCGGCAGCGCGCGCGTCGTCCCGCCGATGTTGACGATGGCCTGGAAGCCGACGAAGGCCGTCAGCCCCGCCGAGCAGAGCTTGGTGAACATGTCGCGCGCCTCGATGGAGGTGCGCACGCCCGCGTTGACGAAGGCGATGAGCGCGATGATGACGACCGCGCCGCCGAGCAGCCCGAACTCCTCGGCGATGGCCGCGTAGATGTAGTCGGAGTCGGCCACGGGGATGACCTCGGCGAACCCGAGCCCGAGCCCCCGCCCCGTCACGCCGCCGGCCGCGATGCCGAAGGTCGCCTGCGACGGCTGGAAGGCGATGCGGTCGAACCAGACGTCAACGTTGACGGTGCGCTGCATGGCCGGGCTCTGCTCGGCCAGCCCCCGCATGCGGTCGTTGCGCGAGAGCGCGTCCTCGTAGTCGCCCTTCCACCACTCGGTGTCGGGCGCCGGCGGGTCGAAGCCGTCGAGCCAGAGGTGGAAGCGCTGCTTGATGCGGTCGGGCAGCACGGCGCGGACGGGCGTCGCCAGCGTGGCGAGCGTCGGCACCTTCTCCTGCACCTGCGGCGGGAGCGCGCCGACGACCAGGATGGCGACGACCAGCACGAGCGAGCCGACGAACAGGAAGAGCTGCGGCCAGCGGCGCACGGCGACGAGGTAGAGCGTCGCGTAGGCGCCGGTGAAGACGAGCATCTGCCCGAAGTCCTTGAGCGCGAAGAACGGGATGAACGGGATGACGCCCATCGCCAGCAGCGGGACGACGTTGCGCGCGCGCGGCATCCCCCAGTAGGTGCGCGCCAGCTCCCTGTAGTGGACCGTCAGCACGCCCGCGAAGCCGAGGAGGAAGGGAATCTTCGCCAGCTCCCACGGCGTCATGTTGCCGCTGAACTTGCCGGCGCTCGACCAGACGACGGCCGCGAGCAGCGGCCCGAGCGTCAGGAGGACGATGACGAAGCTGTGCCGCTGGAGCCAGTCGAGGTACCTGTCCTGCACGCAGAGCCAGTAGGCGGCGGCCAGCGCGAAGAAGGCGAAGAGCGGCACCCAGGTGAAGGAGGAGAAGAGCGCGCGGCCCACCGTCACGTCGGAGCGGCGCACGACCTCGGGCGTCGCCTCGGGCTGCGGCGCGGTGGCGTCGAGCCCCAGCATCTGCTTCTTGTCGGGGCCGTAGAACTGGTTGATGTAGCGCAGCCGCTGCACCTGCGTCTTCTCGGCGCGCGCCTGCGCCTTGTTGCCCGAGCCGTACTCGGGGTCGCTGTAGAGCCTGTACTGGACGAGCAGGCCGACGGCGAAGAGCAGGACGCCCGTCGTGAAGAGCGTCCAGCCCCCCTTGAAGCGCATCACCCTCGACAGCCAGAAGAGCATGAGGATGAGCGGGACGAAGAGCAGCAGGTCGCGCGCGGCGCCGACGACCGACGGCTCGTAGCCGCGCAGCAGCGCCGACTCGTAGACCGTGTAGTAGCCGACGACCTCCAGGCCGACGATGAGCAGCAGCAGCAGCAGGTGTGTCGAAGCGCGGTTCTTCATCTGACGTCTCCCCCGTGTCCCCTAGCGGTTGGCCTGATTCGCCGCCGCCCCGCCGGCGGGCCGCGCGGCCGGCGTCGCGCGCGCCGCGGGCGTGGCGCGCGGCTGCGGCGTGGCGCGCGGCTGCTGGGTCGCCTGCGCGGGCGGCTGCCCCTGACCCGGCGCTCGCTGCTGCTGCGGCGGCTGCTGCTGCTGCGGGGCCGCGCCGGGCGCGGTCAGCAGCCCGAGGTCGCGCGCCTTCAGCACGAGCGCGGCCGCGATGGGCGCCGCGGCGCGCGCGCCGTAGCCGCCGCCCTCGACGATGACGGCGATGGCGAGCTGCGGGCGGTCGAGCGGGGCGATGCAGAGGAACCAACTGTCTATGCGGAACTCGGGGTCGAGCAGCGTCTCCCAGTACTCGCGGATGGGGTTGCCGCGGCGGTCGCGCTCGACCTTCTTGACCCTCTTCTCCTCGCCGGTCTTCGGGTCGTAGACGGGAACCTGCTTCTCGGCCGTGCCGGTCTTGCCGCCCGTCAGGATGCCCTGCGCGTGGACGGGGACGAAGACGCTCGTGGCCGTCCCCGAGGCGCCCGCGGTGACGAGCCCCATGATGCGGCGCATCTCGGCCGCGTGCTGCGGCGTGGTCGCCTGCGCCCAGACCTCGGGCGCGCGGTCGTACTCGATCTTCGGCTTCATCAGCTTGCCTTCGAGGTTGGCGACGGCCGAGGCGACGAGCGCCATCTGGAAGGGCGTCATCTGGCCGGCGTAGCCCTGCCCGAAGCCGATGAGGCCGAGGTCGTAGGGGCGCTCGCGCGGGTAGAGCGCGACCGTTGACTCGACGGGCGCGAGCGCGCGCGCCGCCGAAGGCTGGCTCATGTTCCAAATCTCGGGCTGGCGGCCCCCGCCGAGCGCCTCCTGCGGGCTCCCCGTCGGCGTCATCCCGAGCTTCGCCAGCTCGGCCGCCAGCTTCTCAGGCCCGAGCTTAATGGCCATCTGCGCGAAGTACTGGTTGCAGGAGACTTCGAGCGCGGTGTCGACGCCGATGTTGCCGTGGACCTCGCCCGTGCCGCCCGAGTCGAAGATGGGGCGCGCGCCGCGCTCGGCGTAGAAGCCCGCGGCCGAGCAGTTGAACTTCTGGTCCTGGAGGCCGTTGTTGTAGGCCGCGAGCATGACGGCCGTCTTGAAGGTCGAGCCGGGGATGTAGCGGCCGCGCAGCGCGCGGTTGACCAGCGGGCGGTCGCGCTCGTTGGCGTTGAGGCGAATCCACGCCTCCTCGTCCTGCACCTCGCGCAGCGAGTACGAGGGGTTGCTGAACATCGCCAGCAGCTCGCCCGTCTGCGGGTTGAGGACGACGACCGCGCCGTGGCGGCCGCGCAACTGCGCGACGGCCTCCTTCTGAAGCTCGCTGTCTATGGTCAGGCGCACGTCGAGGTTCGCCTGCTGCTTGATGTCCTTGCCGAGCAGGACGTCGAGCGCCTCGGGCGCGGCCCCGCTCTGGATGCCGAAGAGCGCGCGCTCCAGCCCCGGGTCGCCGCGGTCCGAGCCGAGCAGTTGCGACATCTCGGTGTCGAGCGGGTAGTCGCGCACTATCTGGCCGTTGGGCGCGCGGCGGTAGAGCGCCAGCGCGCGGTCGAGCGAGCCCGAGCGGTCGAGAATCCAGCCGCGCAGCGTGCTCTCGGCCAGCCGCCGGTTGCGCAGGTCCTTGTAGCTCAGCTCCTGAAAGCGCTCGTTCGACTCGGCCGCGTACTGCGCCCAGTAGACGTGGAAGCCGAAGACGCCCAGCGCCAGCAGCACGAATATCCAGCGCAGCGCGCGCAGCCCGCGGTTGGTCGAGGTCGCGCCGAGCCGCTGCCGCACCTCGGGCGGCAGGTCGGCCGGGGCCACCGCTTCGAGCGCCGAGCGCCTGCGCCGCCGCATGAACAGCACCGACGCGAACAGCGCCAGCGCCGCCAGCGCCACGCCCGCCACGTAGATCAGGCTCAGCAGCGCCGGCTGCTTCTCCGGAATGTCTGCAAGGAAAATCATAAGTAGAAGCCGTCGGCCGTCGGCCGCCCGCGGTTAGCTCTCTCCCTCGGCGGAGCGGGCTTTCCGCCCGCGCCCCGTGTCGCGGGCGCGGGCGGAAAGCCGGCGGCTAACGGCCGGCGGCTGACAGCCCTCCCCTCACTGCCTTTTAAACCTCACCTCGACGTCGCCGAAGCTGACGACGTCGCCGTCCTCTATCTGGCGCGCCTCGCCGTAGGCGATGCGGCGGCCGTTGATGAAGGTGCCGTTGGTCGAGCCCGTGTCGGCGACGAGCAGCGTCCCCTCGCGGTTCATGACGAGCGTCGCGTGAATCTTCGAGACGCTGCCGTGTTCGAGCTGGAGGTCGTTGTCGGCGACGCGGCCGACGTTGACGCGGCGGCCGCCCGGCCGGAACGACAGCGGCTTCTCGAACGAGCGCTCGGGCGCCGTGACGCGCGCCAGCACGGCGACGTCGGTCGTCGTCAGCGTCTTGGCCCTGGGGACGGCGTCGGCCAGCTCGACGTTGAGGCGCGCGGCCTCGTCGCGCCGCTTCAGCTCCTCCTCGAACTCGGCGTAGACGGGGTCGACGGCGATGCCGGAGGTGAAGATGTCGGCGCTCGTCTCGACCTTGATGGGGGCGAGCGTGCGGTAGCGCCGGTCGTTGATGTAGTCGATGGCGGCGGCCAGCACCTCGTTCTCAAGCTCCTTGATGAACTCGGGCGGCGCCTCGGAGTGCGTGCCCCACTCGACCTTGAGCTTGAAGAGGTGGGGCGCGATGCGGCGGCCCTCGCCGTCCGTGCGCGCGCGCTCGTCGATGAGGTGCTTCATGCGCTCGACGAGCTTGGTGGTGGTGAAGCCGGACTGCGGGGCGGCCTCGCGCCCGAGCTTGCGGTCGACGACCGAGCCCATGCCTTCGAGCACGCGCCGCATCAGCCGCTCGACCAGCGCCTCGTCGCGCTTCTTCTCTTTCTCTCCGCTCATAATGGGGCGTCCGCGTTCTTCGCCGCCGGACGCGCGGGGCGGCCCGCGGCGGCGTCGTAGTTCTCAGAACCAAGGGGGAGATGCTTTGTGCGCCTGAATACTCTGCCGGCATTCTAGCCGAAATCGGCCGCCCGGCGGAAGTGTTGTAAAAAGTTAAAGGAAAAGGCGAGAAGAAAGGGACATTTAGCCGGCCCCGCCCGCCCGCGGCGCGCGGGGCCGCCGCGGGGGAGGGCCTTCAGCCGCCGGGGAAGCCGCGCTGGCGCGCCGCCTCGTAGAGCACGACGGCGAGCGCCGAGGCGACGTTCAGGCTCTCGTCCGGCGCGCGCATCGGGATGCGGACGGCCTCGCCGGCGGCGCGCGCCTCCTCGGGCGAAAGGCCGCCCGCCTCCGGCCCCATGACGACGGCGCGCGGCCGCGTCCAATCTATCTCGGTGTGCGCGGCCGGGGCGTCGGCGGCCGTGGCGACCGCGCGGACGCCGCGCGCGGCGCACCACCCCAAGACCTCTTCGAGCGTCGGCCCCGTCCAGAGCGGGAGCCTGAAGGCCGAGCCCATCGAGCCGCGCAGCGCCTTCGCCGACAGCGGGTCGGTCGAGCCCTTCGTGGCGACGACGGCGGTGGCGCCCGCCGCCTCCGCCACGCGCAGCATCGCGCCCGCGTTCGAGGGGTTGTTCGCCCTGTGCATGACGACGACCAGCGGCGTGCCCGCGGCGCGCTCGACCGCCGCGCGCCCCGTCTCGGGCCGCCGCGCGAGCGCGACGACGCCCTGCGGCGTCTTCGTGTCCGACACCGACTCCAGCACGTCGTCCGAGACGAGGTGGACGGACGGGCAGACCTCGCGCAGCCTTTCGAGCAGCCCGGCCCCGCGCGCGTCCCCGGCCAGCGCGCGCGTGTAGAGCGCGGCCTCAAGCGAGACTGACGCGCGCAGCGCCTCCTCGCACAGCCGCACGCCCTCCGCGAAGACGAGGTCGCGCTCGCGCCCCTCGCGCGCCGCGCGCGCCCTCTGCACGAGCGGGTTCCTGCGGCTGGTGATGGCGTCCTTCGTCATAGCTCGCCACCAACCCCCGCCCCGCGAAGGGCGGTTCCGCCCCCGCCGACCCGCTCAAGCTCGACCCAGACGGGCCAGTGGTCCGAGACGCCGCGGACGCGCGCGACGCCCCAGCGCGTGACGCGCGCCCCGCGCACGAAGACCCAGTCGAAATGATGCCGGATGAAGCCGGAGCGCCACGTCGGCGTGTTCGTCGGCATCGGCGTTTGGTAGCCGCGCGCTTCGAGCAGGCCGCGCGCCGCGCGCCGCGCCCCTTCGTCGAGCGTGTTGAAGTCGCCGAGCAGGACGACCGCGTCCCCGTCTTCGACGCCGTCGGCGAGCGCGAGCACGGCGCGGTGCTGTGCGAGCTGACCCTCGACGGCGGCGTGCGTGTCAATGTGCGAGTTGAAGACGTGGAGCCGGCGCCCGCCGAACGGCACGCGCGCCGAGACGGCCAGCCGCGGCCGCCAGGGGCACACCTCCCACGGCAGCTCGATGCGTCGCGCGCCGGAGAGGGGAAGCCGGCTGAGGAGCGCCACGCCCGTGTCGCCCTCCTCGCCCAGAAGCATCCGCTCCTCGAAGTCGAGCCACCAGCGCCGGTCTTTCGGCTCGGCGTCGGCCGGCGTCGGCGTGTGCGCGCGGACGTAGTTCATCCCGAGTTCCCCGGCCAGCTCGCGCGCGACGTGGCGGCCGCCGGCGCGCACCGTGCCGCGGTCGGCCTCCTGCAAGGCGACCACGTCGGCGGGCGGCATCCGCGACCCTTCCGAGAGGACGCGCGCCGCCCTGCGGATGTTCGAGCCGACGAGCCGCGGCCGCCGGCCGGGCCAGCCGAGTCCGACGCGCCGCAGAAGGCTCCCGCCGATGAGGTGCGAGCCGACGGCGTAGCGTATGTTGTAGGTGACGACGACGAGGCGTCCCTCGCCCGCCGCCGCCGGGGCCGGCGGGGCGAACTCGCCGCGCTCGACTTCGGGCCCCGCGGCCGGGCGGTCACGTCTCTCGGGCTGTGCGGTCGGGGTCATCGGCTCCGGGGGCTTGGCGCGCGCCGGCGCCGTGTTGCAGAATCGGCGCGCCAAAAATTTTTAGTCGAACGGATAAGGATTATAAATGAATCGCCGCGTCATCGCCGCAGTCAACGACATGCTCTTCGCCTCGAAAATCCGCGGGACGGCCGAGCAACTGAACGTCACGGTCGAGTTCGCGCGCACCGAGGACACGCTCTTCGACCTGGCGAAGACCGACGCGCCCTCGCTCGTCATCCTCGACTTGCAGGACACGCGCCTCGACCCCTTCGCGCTCGCCGCGCGCCTCAAGGCCGACGAGCGTCTGCGCGCCGTCCCCGTCGTCGCCTTCTTCTCGCACGTCGAGACGGAACTGCAAAGGAGGGCGTCGGAGGCCGGCGTCGAACACGTCCTCCCGCGCTCGGTCTTCACGCGGCGGCTGGCGGACATCCTCGCCGGCGGAATTTAGGGGCGTAAGGTTAACTGGTAGAGACGGCGCGGCCCTCATCGTTAACGGATGAGGGCCGCGCCGTCTTTATCACTCAGCCTTTCGCCTTCCTTCAGCCGACCGGCGCGGGCGCGATGA
>DASVUF010000166.1:0-5646 GCA_036387195.1 Pyrinomonadaceae bacterium
CTGCGAGTGGATGCGCGCCAGCGTCGGCTCCTCGGGGCGCATCTCGCCCTTGTAGAGCACGACGAACTCCTCCTCGCTCGTCTTCGACCGGTAGCCCGCGATGCGGAACTCGCCCACCTCGGTCGGCAGCCGCGCCTCCGAGACGCGCTCGACCGTCCACGGCCGGCCGCCCCCGCGCCGCTCGACCTCTAAGTCATTCAGGTCGGTTGCGCCGCGCACTTTCCGGGTCAACGCGGGAGACGACCCGTAGTCCCCGGACGGCGGCGCGTTCGACGTGTCTTCCTGTTCTCTTCCAGGCATCTTCTCGGCCCTCGCTGCGGACAAGATTTATTCATAAAATACTCCTTCCTCAAAATAAGTCAATGACTATTTTGACTTATTGTGTTTTTACTTTTGTGGGTGTATATTGCAGCGCGGGGGGAGAGATGAAGACGACCAAACTGGACGAGCGCTTCTTTGACAGCACCCGCGGGCGCGTCGTGAATTTGCTGCGCGGGGGGTTCGGCACCGTCATCGAGTTGGCCGAAAAGCTCGGGCTGACGGACAACGCCGTCCGCGCGCATCTGCTGAGCCTTGAGCGCGACGGCCTCGTCCGGCAGAGCGGCGTCCAGAGGGGTTCGCGCAAGCCGCACTTCTCCTACGAGCTGACGGAGGAGGCCGAGCGCCTCTTCCCCAAAGCCTACGACGCGCTGCTCAACCAACTGCTCACGACTTTGAAAGGCCGCCTCCCGCCCGCGGCCATCGAAGACGTCCTGCGCGAAGTCGGCAGGTCGCTCGCGGGCAGACACGCCGCCGACGGCTCCACCGCCACCCTGGAGGAGCGTGTGCGGAACGCCGCGGAGGTGCTGAAGGCCCTCGGCGGGACGCCGGGCGTCGAGAATGAGGGCGGCAAGATAACTATCAGTAGCGGCGGGTGCCCGCTGGCCGCGGCCGTCGTCGAACACCCGGAGGTGTGCGAACTCGCCGAAGCGTTAGTCGCCGAAATCGTCGGCCTGCCGGTTCGAGAGTACTGCCAACGCGGGGACTCCCCCCGGTGCCGCTTCGAGATAGGGGCGGCGGAATAGCGCCCGCGCGCGGCACGCGGCGCGCCCCCGAATCCGGAGGCGTGCCGGGCGGCGTGTTTAGCGAGGCCGCCTCACGCGGCCGGACTCTCGCCAACGTTTAACTCCCTTCCCGGAATCATGAAGTCGGCGGCGCGTCCCGCGCGCGGGGCCTTACGGCTCAACCGCGCCAGCGCGCGAGAAAGTCCCCGAGCGCGAGGCGCATCTCTCGGAACGAGTCGGCGCAGAAGAGGACGGGCTGGTAGCGCGTCGGGTCGTAGCGCGTGCGCGAGGCCGCTTCGATGTCGAGGGGGCGCAGCTCCGCGCCGCGCATCGCCTCCAGCTCGCCTGCCGACGAGAGCAGACCCGCGCCGTACGCCTTCACCCCGCCCCCCTCGCGCAGCACGCCGAACTCGACGGTGAACCAGTAGACGCGCGACAGACGCTCGAGCGCCGACGCCTCGCGCGTCCGCCGGACGGCCTCGCCGAACAGGCGGTTGATTTCGGCCAGCGGCTCGCTCGCCAGCGTGACCGCGTGGCCTAAGACTTCGTGCGCCACGTCGGGCTCCGGCGTGTAGAGCGGCGCGGAGTGGTGGCGTATGTACTGCGTCGAGAGGAAGACGCCGCGCGCCAGCGTCTCCAGAAAGACGCGCGGCTCGACCAGCCCGGCCACCGGCTCCAGGCGGAACCCGCTGCACGCCTCGACGCGCTCTGAGACTTCGCGCATCTGCGGGATGCGGTCGCGCGGCAGTTCCAGACGCCGGACGCATTCCAGGTACTCGGCGCAGGCGTGACTCTCGTGCGCCGGCTCCAGCGCCTCACGGATGGCGCGCCACACGCCGTGCTCCTCTTCGGTGTAGGGCGCGTCGGGGACGGGCTCGCCCGCGCGGTGCTCCAGGGCGAGTCGCGCTATCCGGTTGCGACGCGCGCGGTACTCGGCGTCCCGAAAGCCCGGGTGGTCGGGCGAGAGCCGCACGATGCTGTTGCGGTCGGCCGACGCGCCCTCGTCCTCCGCGACCGGCCTCATGTCGCCGTGGTCGCTCAGCAACTGTTGACGTGGTTCCACAGTCTCCATCTCAAGCCCCCCTCTGGCTCCCCCGTGACAATGCGGGCGGAAAAAAAGAACCGGCCACCTTCCCCCCGTCGGGAGGAAAGTGGCCGGTTCCGGAATCCTGTCTTCGGGCGTCGCTACATCGTCGTCACGCCCGGACAGCCCATCGCCGCCCCGTCCCTCCGCGCGGAGAGCGAGCCGTAATAGTAGTAATAGCGATAGGCGTTGGAGTTTTGACTCATCTGCTTGACGCGCGGCGCCCCGGGGGTCCGCCGCCGCCCCAGAGTATCCGCGGCGCGCCGGGCTGTCAAAGGGCGCGGGGCGCGCGCCCGCCCCCCGCGCGCGCCGGCCGCTCAAGCACGGCGCCGCCGACGACCAGAAGCTCTTCAGTCAGGAGGGCCGTGCGCCCCCCCACGCGCGCGAGCGCCGAGGCGCCCGGCGGGATGACCAGCCCGCCCAGCCGGGCCGGCTCGGCGAAGACGTAGCGGGTGACCTCCCCCTCGCGGAGCGAGGCCAGCGGCAGCACGCCGTCCCCAAGATTCAGAGCGGGCATCTGCGCGCGGCGCGCGTCGGCGAGTGCCGTCTTGATGGGGACGGAGAGGAAGCCGTAGATGCGGTCGGAGACGAACCAGCACGCGACGAGCGCGACTGAGACGAAGACCGCCGAGCGGACCAGACGGCCGCGCAGCTCGTCCAGATGCTCCAGCAGAGACATCCGCCCGCCGTCCTCGAACGGCGGGGCTTCAAGCTCGTCGGCGAAATTTACTGAGGTGGACATAGGCGCCGCCGGCCGGAACCGCCCTCGGCGGCGGGCGGCGATTGGACGCTTCTGAGGCGTGGAGGTTTCGGAAGGCTTACGCCGCCTGCGCGGGCGGGCTCGCAAGCGAGTTTGCCGGGGCGTCCTCGTCGCGCGCGGCGACGGCCTGTGGCGCCGAAGCCTTGAGCGCCCCGGCGTCCGCGCGCGACTCCGTCTCCCACGTCCGTTTGAAGTCGTCGGAGGCGGCCTGCAACTGGCCGAGCGCGCGTCCGAGCGAGCGCCCCAACTCGGGGAGCTTGCGCGGGCCGAAGACGACGAGCGCCACGATGAGCACCACGAGCAGCTCGGTCGTCCCTATGAATTCGAGAAGCAGCAAGCAGCGCATCGCCGGCCCCCGCGCGGCGCCTTCGCGGAGCCCGCGGCGTTTCCGCAGACTCCCCGAAGGCGCCGCCGTCTCAAAGTCCCTAGTCGAGCCGGCGCTCGGCCGCCTCGCGCAGCCCGCCGGCCTCGTCCAGCTCGGCGGCTCCGCGCTTGAACTCGCGTATGCTCGCGCCCAGGCCCTTCGCCAGTTGCGGCAGGCGCGTGCCGCCGAAGATGAGTAGTAAGATGCCGAGGACGATCAGCAGCTCCTGCGCCCCGATCATCCCGATTGCCAGTGTGTAGCTCATCGCCTCTCCTTCACATGCCGCCGGGCGTGACGGCCCCGGCCCCGCTTGCCTTCGAGCCGGCCGGCTCGGCCACCAGCTCCATCAGGCACTTCGGACAGGTCCCGCGCGAACGCTCGCGGACGTCCGCGTGCATCGGGCAGACGTAAGCGACCGCCCGCCGCGCGCCGCGCCTGCTCGCCCGCGCCCTCTGGCGCGCGGAGCGCGCGCGCTTGCTCTTCTTCTCCGCGGCGGGCACGCCGCCCTGTTGATGGTGGTGATGAAGCCCGCCGCGCCCCGCCGACGCGTCGGCCGCCCCGACGGTCAACAGGGCGACCACGACGGCGACGGGCGAGACGAGCGCGGCGTAAATCCTCTTCGTCATGGCTGACCTCCTTCCGGACTCGCTGAGTCGGCCGGGGCGTGCGGGCGGCTTCCGACAAAGCCGCCCGCACGCGCTCGGACGCCCGCCGCGGCGAGGGCGCGGCGAAGCCTCGTCTAACGCTTCGTGACGGTGTTGCTGCCCGAGTTCGTCACCCAGATGACCGAGCCCGCCGCGGCCACGCCGATGGGGCTGCGGCCGACGGACACCGAGCCGAGGTTCGCGCCGTCCATCGCGCTCAGCTTCGTCACGCTGTCGCCGCCGTTGTTGACGACGTAGACGACGCCGCCGCTGTGGATGGCCGAGACGGGGCCGTCGCCGACCGCGTACGTGCCCTGCAACGTCCCGTCCGTGCCCAGCCTCATCACGTTGTTGCCGCCGAAGTTGGCGACCCACAGGCTGGTACCGTCGAAGGCGATGCCGAACGGGCCGTCGCCGACCTTGAAGGTGGCGACGGCGACGCCGTTCGAGGCGCGCAGCTTCGTCACCGTGTCGCTGTTGTTGTTCGTGACGTAGACGTACGCGCCGTCGGTCGCCATCGCCAGCGGGCGCGTGCCCACCGCGTAGGTGCCGAGCGTCATGCCGTCGGAGGCGCGCAGCTTCGTCACGGTGTTCGCGTTGCGGTTCGCCACCCAGACGGCGCCGCCGTCCACGAGCAGGCCGCCCGGCCCCTCGCCCACGGCGTACGTGCCGACGACCGCGCCCGACGCGGGGTCGAGCCGCATCACGTCGTTGCTGAGGTAGTTCGCCACCCAGACCGACACGCCGTCGAAGGCCACGGCGACCGGCCGGCGGCCTACGGGGTACGAGCCGACGACCGCCCCGTCCGCGGACAGCTTGGTGACGGTGTTGCCGAACTGGTTCGCCACGAAGACGCTTGTCCCGTCGGTGGCGATGCCCTCCGGCCCCTGGCCGACGGCGAAACCGGCCGCCGACTTCTGGGCCGTCGTCTGCTCCGTCGTCTGCGCGGCGGCGGTCCCGGCCGCGGCCGTCGCCGCCAGCGCGGCGGCGAGCAGGGCCCTCGTAATCAACAGGTGCTTTCTCATCTGTCTCCTCCTCTCCCGGCCGCGGGGGCCGTCGGCCAGTCAACGAGGCCGATCTCCTTCACGATTTTGTGGGGCGCGAGCGAGCCGGGGCAGCCCGCCCAGAGCGTCAGCGGCTCGTTGCCCCAACGCAGCATCCCGATGTGGTTCGACTTGACGGCGTCGCGCTCCGGGTCGCGGTCTATGAAGCCGAGCTTGCGGCGCAGCAGCTCCACGTCGGCGGGCGCGCCGGTCAGGAACTGCCAGCCCGGCCCGACCTTGTAGGCCTTCGCGTAGCGGTTGAGCGTCTCGGGCGTGTCCTCCTCAGGCTTCAGCGTGATGGAGTACATGAAGATGTCTTTGCCCACCCGGTCGCCGAGCAGCTTCTGCACCTTCGCCAGGTTCGCCGTCGTGCCGGGGCAGATGCCCTCGCACTTCACGTACATGAAGTTGATGAGGACGATCTTGTCCTTGACGAGGTCGTCGTAGAACCTGACCTTCTTGCCCTCGTGCGTGGTGAGCACGACGTTGGGGAAGCTGCGCTCGGCCAGCTTCTCGCGCGGCGTCCTCACGCGCTTCTTCTCGCCGCCGTCGGCGGCGCCCGCGGCGGCGGGCGCGAGCGCCAGCCCGGCGAGCAGGGCGGCGCCGGCGAGCCCCGTGAGCGTTCTCCGTAACATGGTTCTCATGATTCGGCCTCCTCCTCTCGCGCGCCCGCGGCCGCGCGGGGCGGCCGCGGGCGCGCGCCCCATA
>DASVUF010000167.1:0-15162 GCA_036387195.1 Pyrinomonadaceae bacterium
CGAAACGCCCGCCCGCGGGCCGCCCCCCGGCGCCGCCCCTACTCTCTGGCGCCCGCCTCCAGCGGCTTGTCGGCCAGCGCGCTGTCGAGCGCGGCGCGCAGCTCGGCCGGCTTGACGCGCCCCTTGTGCTTGAAGACGAGCGCGCCCGAGCGGTCGTAGAGGAAGGTCGCGGGCAGCTCGCCGCTCCACCCCGGGTCCACGAGGTTGATGGCGGCGTTGTCGTCGCCGGCGCGGAGCAGGTAGGAGGGGAAGGCCGTGGCGCGCGCCTCCGCGAGAAAGTCTGGCACCGCCGTCGCGATGTCCGAAGGGTCGTCGAGCGAGACGAGGACGAAGTCCAGCTTCTCGGCCGCGTACTGCGCGCGAATCTGTACGAGGTCGGGGAACTCGTCGCGGCAGGGCGCGCACCACGTCGCCCAGAAGTTGACGAGCAGCGGGCGCTGGCGCGACGCGCCGGCCGCAAGGAGCGCCTGAAGCTCCGGCTCGCCGATTTGCGTCACCTTCGGCCGGGCGGCGGGCGCGGGCTTCGCCGCGGTTTGGGAAGGCTTCGCCGCAGTTTGAGAAGGCTTCGCCGCGCGCGGCGAGGGCTTCGCGCCGGCGGCGCGCGGCGGCGCATGCTTCTGCGCGGAGGCCGCGCCGCAGAGGCAGAGCGTCGTGAGCGCGGCGACGAAGGCCGCCGGCAGTAGAGCTTTTAACGTCACGGCCCGCGCGCCCCTCTCGCTAACCGCGCTTGATGGAGCAGCCGAAGGCTTTGACCTCTGACTTCTCGACGGGCTTGCCGGCGAGCACGGCCTCGACGGCGTCGCGCAGCTCCGAGGCGGTGACCGAATCGCCGCTGCGCGAGTTGTCAATGCGGCCGCGGTAGACGAGCTTGCCCGAGGCGTCGAGCAGGTAAGCCTCGGGCGTGACCTGCGCGTCGAAGCGGTCGGCGACCTGGTTGCCCGCGTCCTTCAGGATGGTGAAGGTGAGCCCCTTCTCGGCCGCGTGCTGCTTGACCTCGGCGGCCGGCTCGGTCGCGTTCGAGTTGACGCCGACGACGTTAACGCCGCGCGCGCGATAGTCCTCCGCTAGCTTCTGCATGCGCGCGTTGTAGGCGTTCGACACCGGGCACCTGGTCGCGATGAAGAGGATGAGCGTGCCCGACTTGCCTTTGAGCGAGGCGAGCGTGTGCGCGCGGCCGTCGGCGTCCGGCAGCGTGAAATCGGGGACGACCGCGCCGATGCGGACGGCCGCCGCGGCGGGCGTGTTGTCGGCGGGCGCCGCAGGCGTCGTCGCCGGCGGGCTAAGGGCGGGCGTCAGCGCGAGCAGCGCGGCCACGATGAGCGTCTTCATATTCCTGCCTCGACTCCTTTAAAGTTAGACGGCCGGGGAGTGGCGACAGCTTAACGAAACTGAGTCCAAAGTTCAAAAGTCCGCGCCCCGAAGTTGAAGGCGTCTTTAACTTCGGGGCGCGGACTTTTGAACCTCAATCCGGGCTCACTTCGCGGCGAGCGTGGCGGCGAGCGAGCGGAAGACGCCGCTGCCGTCGGAGGAGCCGAGCAGGTCTTCGCAGGCGCGCTCCGGGTGCGGCATCAGCCCCAGGACGTTGCGCCCGCGCGAGCAGATGCCGGCGACGTGGTCGCGCGAGCCGTTGAGGTTCGCGCCCTCGCCCGTCTGCCCGGCCGGGTCGCAGTAGCGGAAGACGACGCGGTCTTCGCGGACGAGTTCCTCGAAGACCGCGTCGTCGCAGACGTAGTTGCCCTCGGCGTGCGCGACGGGCAGGCTGAGGACTTGCCCGCCGCGCAGCTCGTGCGTGAAGGGCGAGTCGGTCGTCTCGACGCGGACGTTGACGTGCTGGCAGATGAAGTGCAGCTCGCGGTTGCGGATGAGCGCGCCGGGGAGCAGCCCCGACTCGCAGAGTATCTGGAAGCCGTTGCAGATGCCCAGGACGAACCCGCCGCGCGCGGCGAACTCCTTGACCGAGGCCATGACGGGCGAGTGCGCGGCCAGCGCGCCGGCGCGCAGGTAGTCGCCGTAGGAGAAGCCGCCGGGGATGATGACCGCGTCGTAAGAGGAGAGGTCCGTCTCGCGGTGCCAGACGAAGTCCACGGGCTGGCCGACGTGCTTGGAGATGACGTGGTAAGCGTCGTGGTCGCAGTTCGAGCCGGGGAAGACGATGACGCCAAACCTCATCACTCGACCTCCACGCGGAAGTCCTCGATGACGGGGTTCGAGAGCACGTCGCGGGCGAGCGCCTCGGCCGTCGCGCGCGCCCGCGCCTCGTCGAGCCCGGCGTCGAGCGCTATCTCGAAGTACTTGCCCTGGCGCACGTCGGCGACGCCGTCGTAGCCGAGCAGCGCGACCGAGTGCTTGATGGCCTTGCCCTGCGGGTCGAGCACGCCCGACTTGAGTGTGACGTAGACTTTTGCTTTCACGTTCTCTCCAGAAAGTTCGGCGCCGCCGGCCCAAAGTTAATGGAAGACGCGCCCCACTTCAAGCGGCCGCGCCCCGACTTTTAAACCGCGGGCGCGCCGCCCGAAACTTCTACAACTCCATCACCATCTCGTGCTGGCGCAGCACCTCCTTGAAGCCGTGCGCGCGGAGCGCGGCGACGAAGAGGCTCTGCTCGGGCTCGTTGACGACCCTGAGCGGGCCGGGGACGGCCGAGAGCGCGGCGCACAGCGCGTCGGCCTGCGCCGCGTCGGCGGCGGCGAGGTCGGCGAGGTAGGTGTTGCCGTCCCTGTTGTGCACCACCAGCGAGTAGGCGCGCGGCCGGCGGCGCGGGCCGAGGTGGAGCCCGCGCAGGTTCGCCGCCAGCAGGCTCGAAGGCTCGCGCTGCCACGCGGGGCGCGCCGAGTGCAGCCGCGCGAAGTGGCCTTCGAGCAGTTCGGCGGCCGGGGCCTCGCCGAGCGCCGGGCGCCGCGCCGCGCCGCCGCCGCCGCACGCGGCGTAGTCGGCCGGCCGCTCGAAGACGAGCAGGTCGCGCGCGACGCTCATCCCCGAGCGCTCGTAGAGCCGCCGCGCCGAGTGGTTGACCGCGAGGACGTCGAGCGAGAGCAGCCGCAGCCCGCAGCCGCGCGCGCGCGCGACGACCGCCGACGTCAGCGCGCGCCCCAGCCCGCGCCCGCGCCGGCCGGGCACGACCGCCAGCCCCGCCACCCAGCCGCGCTCGCCGCGCACGGCCAGCGCCGCCACGCCCACGGCCTCGCCGCCGTCGAGCGCGAGCAACGAGTTTTCCAGGTCGTACTGCTCCAGCCTGACGCGCCGCGCCAGCGCCGCCGCGTCGAGCGCGACGGGATGGTGGTAGTCCTGGAAGGATTCGGTGAAGGCCGCGGCGTACGCCTCAAGCGAGACGGAGGCGGCGGAAACGATTGTGAGCGTGTCGTCCGTCAAGGCCCCTCCGGGCGCCGTAGGCCGGCCCGCGCGGGCCGGCCTACGGCGCGGTGAGTTGTTCGGAACCTCAGATTCTAAAATCGAGACTTAAAATCTTAAACCCCCCGGCCTTCGCCGAAGACGCGGGCGAAGACGGCGGCGACGTTGCGCATGTAGGGCTCGGGCGAGAGCGCGCTCTCGACCTCGGCGCGCGCGAGTCGCGCCGAGACGTCCGGGTCCGCGAGCAGGTGCTCGCGGAACTCGCCGCCCTCGTCCCAGGTCTTCATCGCGTTGCGCTGCGCCCACTCGTACGCCTGCTCGCGCGAGACGCCCGCGCGCGTCAGCGCCAGCAGGAGCTGGCCGCTGTAGACGAGGCCGCGCGTCGCGTTCAGGTTCGCGAGCATCCGCTCGGGGTAGACGACCAGCGTGTCGAGCAGCGAGGCGGCCTTCGCCAGCATGTAGTCGAGCGCGACCGAGGCGTCGGGCAGCACGACGCGCTCGGCCGACGAGTGCGAGATGTCGCGCTCGTGCCAGAGCGCCACGTCTTCGAGGCCGACGACCGCGTAGCCGCGCAGCAGCCGCGCCATCCCGCACAGGCGCTCCGACAGAATCGGGTTGCGCTTGTGCGGCATCGCCGACGAGCCCTTCTGCCCCTTCTTGAAGCGCTCCTCGGCCTCGCGCACCTCCGTCCGCTGCCAGTGGCGGACCTGCAAGGCGAACTTCTCGATTGACGCGGCGACGATGGCCGCCGTCGTCAGGTACTCGGCGTAGACGTCCCGCTGGATGACCTGCGTCGAGACGGGCGCGGCGCGCAGACCGAGCCGCGCGCAGACCCTCTCCTCGACCTCCGGGTCGAGGTGCGCGAAGGCGCCGACCGCGCCGCTGATTTTGCCGACGGCCACGGCCTCGCGCGCGCGTTCGAGCCGCGCGCGGTTGCGGCGCGTCTCGTCGTACCAGAGCGCGAAGGTCAGGCCGAACGACGTGGGCTCGGCGTGGACGCCGTGGGTGCGGCCGACCTGGGGCGTGTCCCTGAACTCGAAGGCGCGGCGCCTGAGGACGGCTAGCAGCGCGTCGGCCTTCGCCAGCAGCAGGTCACAGGCGTCGCGCAGCAGCAGGGCGTTGGCCGTGTCCACCACGTCGGAGGAGGTGAGCCCGTAGTGCACGAAGCGCGCGGCCTCGCCGATGTTCTCGGCGAGCGCGGTGGTGAAGGCGATGACGTCGTGGTCGGTCGTCTTCTCTATCTCGCGGATGCGCTCGACGGTGAAGGCGGCGCGCGCGCGAATCTCGGCGACCGCCGCGGGCGGTATCGTCCCCATCTCGGCGTGAACCTCGCAGACGGCGAGTTCCACGTCGAGCCACTTCTGAAACTTGTTCCGCTCCGACCAGAGCGCGCCCATCTCGGGCAGCGTGTAACGTTCAATCATAAGGGAGACTGTCTGTCGGCTGTCGGCCCCGAGCCGCCGTCCGGCCGCGCGGCTCAAGGCTCGCGGCCGGGCGGCGGGCGGCTCATTTCAAAACGTCCGAGGTGACTGTGTACCCTGCGAGGAGCCAGCCGCCTCTGCGCTCAAGGAGCGTAAAGCGCTCCATCCCCGAGCCGCGCTCGAAGCGCGTCTGGTAGACGAGTTCGAGCGTGTGGCCGGAGAGCGGCGCGGCGGCGCTCTGCTGCTCGCGCCCCGTGTGGAGCGCGCGGCTCTCGACGCGCCCCAGGCGCTCGCGCACGCGCGAGAGCGTCCGCGCGTTCTCCTCGGCCGAGACAGAGGCGCGCCACTCCTCGGCCGCCTCGGCGTAGACTTTTTCGTCGCGCCCGGCGGCGATGTCTTCGGTCACGCGCTCGATAGTCTCGCGCGCGGCCGGCGGCGCCTCGCGCCGCTCGTCCACGGCGCAGGCCGCGAGGAGCGCGCAGGGCGCGAGGCACAGGGCGGAAATCAGAAGTGAAGAGAGTCGCCGCGCGCGCGGCGCGCCCCCCGCCCCGCGGCTCGCGCCCCGCGCCCTCACAGCTCTATCCACGGCGTCGGCTCTTTGTAGTGCGAGAGCGTAATCTGCGTGGCGGGTTGGAAGAGGCCGCCGCGCTCGCGCAGCGCCGACTCGGCGGTGAACTTGGCGAGGTCGGGGTTGTTGGCGCGCTGCGAGAGGTGCGCGAGCACGACGTGCGCGGCCGCGCCGTCGAACCCGTCGCGCAGCCACGTCGCCACGTCCTCGTTCGAGAGGTGCCCCGTGCGCGAAAGTATCCGCTGCTTCAGCTCCCAGGGGTAGACGTCGCACGCCTTGAGCATGTCGCGGCTGTGGTTCGACTCGATGACGACGGCCGCGCAGCCGCGCAGCTGTTCGGCGACGAGCGTCGTCACGCAGCCGAAGTCCATCAGCGTCGCCACGCGCACGCCGTCGCAGGCGGCGACGAAGCCGAAGTTGTCGGCCGCGTCGTGCGGGACGGTGAAGGGGTGGAAGTCTATCTCGCCGATGCGGAAGTCGTGGCTCGAAGAGATTTCGACCGTGCGGTCGCGCAGCGCCTCGGCGCGCTTCCGCGGCTCGTCGTCGTTGCGCGCCTTCTCGCGGATGTAGGCGTCGCGCGTCGCGCCCGAGATGTAGACGGGGCACGAGAGCGACTTGAGCAGCACGCGCAGGCCGCCCGCGTGGTCGGAGTGCTCGTGCGTGATGACGACGCCGTCGAGCCGCGCCGCGTCCTCGCCGACGAGCGCGAGGCGGCGCGCCGTCTCCTTCGCCGAGAGCCCCGCGTCCACGAGCACGCGCGTCCGCCCCGCGCAGATGAGCACGGCGTTGCCCGTCGAGCCGCTTCCTAAGACCGTCAGTCGCATCGGGAGTCGTCGGCGCCCGTCGCCCGGCTTCCGGCCGGAAGAAAGCGGGGCGAGAGGCTCAATTATTAAGGCTGCCGCGTTCGATGGCAAACGCCGGCGGCGAAAAAGTCGGCCGCGGCGGCGCGGAGAGCCCCCGGCGGCCGCGGGCGTCCCCGACCCGCTCAGTCGTCTAGCGCCAGCTTCGAGACCTTGTGGTCGCCGGCGACGTAGAGTCCGCCCCGGGCGTCGAACGTCAGGGCCTGTACGGCGTGCGGCGCCTTGAGCGTGCGCACGAAGCGGCCGTCGGGCTCGTAAACGTGAATCGCGTTGAACGTCTCGCAGACGTAGACGCGCCCCCGCGGGTCGGCGGCGATGGCCGAGGGCGGGCCGAACTGACCCGGCTCGCCGCGGCGCCGGCCGCCGCCGAAGCGCGCCACGTACTTGCCCTCGGGCGTGAACCTGTGGACGGCGATGTCATCGTCGTCGTAGCCGAACGTGCCCGAGACGCCGCCGATGCAGTAGAGCGCGTAGGCGTCGCCGCCCGCGCCCGCCGCCACGCGCAGCGCGCGGACCTCCAACGGCCCGTCGAGCTGCGAGCTGACGAAGCGGTGCGTGCGCCGCGCCGCGCGCCCGTCGCCGCCGATGAGGACTAGTTCGTCGTCGCCCTCGCCCTTCTGCGAGACGACGTAGAGCCCGAGGCCGGGCGCGAGCGCCGCGTCGTGTATGTAGTCGGAGCCGTGCGCCGCGCCGAGCACCTCGCCCGTCTCGCCCGCGAGCTTGAGGATGACGCCCGCCAGCACGGCGTAGACCTCGTCGCGCTCGTTGACGATGATTTTGGTCGGGCCGCGGCGCGCCTTCTTGTACCACTTCGTCTCGGTGGGGATGCTCCAGGTGTTGATGAACTTGCCGGCGGGGTCGAAACGCTGCACGCGCCGCGTCTCGTCCGAGACGTAGACGCGCCCCGCGGCGTCCACGGCGACGGCCATCCCGCCCTCGAAGAGTCCGGGCCCCGTGCCCTCGCCGCCGATGGTGTAGGCGACCTCGTAGCCGGCGGGCTTGGGGGCCGGCCTGGGGGTCGGCGCGGGGGTCGGCGTGGCGCGCAGCCCGCCGACGGGGCCGAGGCCGAGCGGCTCGGTCTTCGGCGCGCCGCGCAGCGCGGCGAACAGCCCGAAGAGCACCGCGAGCAGGACGAACGCGGCGACCGCCAGCGCGACCTTCAACGCCGGCGAGCCCGCGCCCGACGAAGTCCGCGGCTCCTCGCGCGCGGGGGGCGGCGCCGGGCGCAACTCGGCGGGCACGACCACCATCGAGTTGCAGTAGTGACACCTGACCCACGGGGCTTCTATCCGCTCGAACTCAAGCGCGGCGGCGCACTGCGGGCAGTTGAAGGCTTTCATCGGGTGTTAGCTGTTAGCCGTCGGCTGTCGGCCGTCGGGTATTAGCTGTCGGCTGTCGGTCGTTGGCCGTGCGCGGAGTCCCGCGCCGGACGCCTTTGTCCGCCGCCTCCCGGCCGGGCTGACGGCTGAGGGCCGACGGTCTTTAGCCGACGGTCAGCCGTGCGCGGTCTACCTTGAAGCCGTTGAGGTCGCCGAGCGCGCCGAGGGCGAGCGCGTCACTCTTGAAGTGTTCGGCGGCGACGCGGAGCAGGTCTTCGGGCGTGACGGCCTCGATGCGCGCGATGACCTGCTCGGGCGTGATGCGGCGGCCGTGGACTATCTCCTGGCGCGCGAGCGTGCCGGCGCGCGCGCTCGTGGATTCGAGCCCGAGCAGGATGGACGACACCGCCTGGTCCTTGACCAGACGCAACTCCTCCTCGCCCACCGCCTCGCGCAGCACGCGCCGCATCTCTTCGAGCGAGATGTCCAGCACCTCGTCCAACTGCTCGGGCGACGTGCCGGCGTAGATTTGGAAGAGGCCCGCGTCCGTGTAGTGGCTGCCGACCGCGCCGACCGAGTAGGCCAGCCCCCGCTCCTCGCGCACGCGCTGCCACAGGCGCGAGCTGGTGCCGCCGCCGACGACCGAGCTTAAGAGGCTGGCCGCGTAGCGGTCTTCGTGGCGCGCCGAGGGGAAGGGCGCGGCGACGATGAGGTGCGCCTGCTCAAGCTCCTTCTTGCGCTGGACGAGGATGGGCGCGGCGGGGCGCGGGGCCTCGCCGCCGGCGCTCCCGGCCTCGACGGCGTCGGCGCCCGCGCCGCCCTCGAAGGCGCGCTCCGCCAGCTCCAGCAGCCGCTCGTGCTCGACGTTGCCGGCGGCGGCGACGACGAGGTTGCGCGGCGCGTAGGCCGCGGCGTGGAACTCGGCCGTGCGCTCGTGGCCGAAGGTCGAGACGGTTTCGGCCGTCCCCTCGATGGGGCGGCCCAAGGGGTGGCCGGGGAAGTACGCGGCGTTGAAGATTTCGGCGAGGAACTCGTCGGGCGTGTCCTCGACCATCTTCATCTCCTCGATGATGACGCGCTGCTCGCGGCGCAGCTCCTCCTCGTCGAAGCGGGGCCGCGCCAGCATGTCGGCGAGCAGGTCGAAGGCCGCCGGGACGGCCGTGTCCACGACCTTCATCGCGAACCCCGTCATCTCGTGCGTCGTGTAGGCGTCGAAGTGGCCGCCGAGGCGGTCGCTCTCGACCGCGATGTCGAGCGCCGTGCGCCGCCCCGTCCCCTTGAAGACGGCGTGCTCGATGAAGTGGCAGACGCCGTTCCACTCGGCCGGCTCGTGGCGCGAGCCGCGCCTGACCCAGACGCCGACCGTCGCCGAGCGCAGGCCGGGCATCCGCTCCGTGATGACGGTCAGCCCGTTGGGCAGTCTGGTCAAATGGACTTGTTCGGTCATTACTTCGGACATTACTTCGGAAACTTCGGGAAGTTTTAAGGAAAAAGGAGACCCTTCGGGCCGGGACTCTTAGACAGAGCCTTTGGCTTTTGAACGGGCATCGTAGCACGCAGGCCGGGGGGGGGCAAACCAACCACCCGCGCGGGCGCATCTCAGCGCTCGAAGGCCGTATTTTAAGGGGCGACCTGCTTGACACCCCCCGCGATGTTGGCGGAAAATGCACGCTCCGCCTGTAGCGGGTTGGACACGCAAGGAAGGGTTAAGCCTGAAAAAGTGTCGCTCGTCGTGACGCCGGGACCGGAGACGCACGCCCAGACATCTCCGCCCCTCGCCCGGACGCCGCCCTGGACACAGTCAAAGTCGAAGGGTTCGCTTCCGTCGGGCGCGCCGCGGGTCGGGGGAAGGGTCTCCGGCCGGGCGGGGCCCGGAGGGTTTGCTGCGATGAGAAAATTCAACTGGCGCATCTTCCCCGTGCTGCTCGCGGCGCTCTCGCTCGTCGCCGCCGGGGCCGCGCGGGGGGCCTCCGCCGCGTCGGGCGGCGCTTCCCGACGCGCCAGCAGTCTGGGCTCCATCAGCGGCGTCGTCCTCGACGCGCGCGGCGCGCCCGTCCCCGGCGCGCTCGTGAAAATCCTGCGCGACGGCTTCAACGAGGTCGTCAAGGAGACGAAGAGCGCGGCCGACGGCGGCTTCATCGCCCGCGTCACGCCCGGCCGCTACCTCATCCGCGCGCTGGCCGACGGCTTCACGCCCGCGACCTTCTCCTCGGTCGAGGTCCTGCCCTCGACCGAACTGGTCTACCGCTTCAACCTCCAGCCCGCCGGCGAGGGCAAGACCACGCCCGAGCGCCGCGCCGACCGCAACGACCCCAAGTTCCGCATCCGCGCCGCGCACGCGCGCCGCTCCATCTTCAACGCCGGCGACGCCGAGGACGAGACGGTCCGCCAGGTGCTCGAAGAGCTTGAGGCCGAAGGGGGCATGGAAGGCGCTCTGGCGGACGACGAGGCGGCCGCCGTCGAATCGTCCGAGGAGGAGCGCCGCCCTGGCCGCACGCGGACGCAAGGGTACGTCGAGACGTTCTTCGCCACCTCGGCCGCCCCCGGCGCGGGCGGCTACGCCGGCGTCAACTTCGCCGTCGCCACGCCCGTCAACCGACAGGCGCAGTTGATTTTTGCGGGCCAGGCCGGCGAGTTCGAGCGCTTCGAGGCGACCGCGCGCGTCCGCGCCGGCGACCGCCACCGCCTGGCCGCCACCTTCGGCGGCGCGAGCCTGCCGACGCTGGCCAGGGCGGGCGCGGCGGAGACGCCGGGCGAGCGGCTCGGCTTCGGCCGCGCGCGCGGCGAGCGGCTCGGACAGGTTTCGGTGCGCGCCGTGGACGAGTGGGTGGTGCGCGACGGCGTCGTCGTCGTCGTCGGGCTCGACTACTCGCGCTTCGTGGGCGCGGCGGGCGGCGACTCGGCCTTCACGCCGCGGCTCGGCGTCGCCTTCGACGCCAACGCACGCACGCGCGTCCGCGCCTCGTTCTCGAACGGCTCCGACCCCTCGACGCGCGCCGACGGCGTCGAGTTCGAGGACGGGCAGGTCGTCTTCAAGGAGAACGCGGGGCAGGCCGTCGCCGTCATTGACGGGCGCGCCGTGCTCGAGCGCAGCCACCGCCTTGAGTTCGGCGTCGAGCGCGTGCTCGGCGACGGCAGCGCCACCGTCGAGGCCACGGCCTTCTTCGACACCGTCAGCGGCCGCGGCGTCGGGCTGCTGAGCGCGCCGCTCGAAGGGCTCTCGGGCGAGGGCGGCGCGGCGCTGCTCGACATCGCCAACCAGCAGGGCGGGGCGCGCGGCCTGCGCGTCGTCTACACGCGGCGCGTCAGCAGCCGGCTCAGGGCTTCGGCCGGCTACGCCTTCGGGCGCGGCCAGCAGCTCTCGCCCGAGGGCGCGGCGGCCGGCCCCGACCAGCTCTTCCAGAGCGCCTTCTTCCAGACCGCGGCCGCCGCGCTCGACGCCAGCCTCGCCGACGGCGTCAACGTGCGCACCGTGCTGCGCTTCTCGCCGCGCGCGGCGGTCTTCGCCATTGACCCGTTCGCCGGCCGGCTCGCCGTCTACGACCCGTCTTTGAGCATCCTCGTCACGAAGGAGCTGCCCAACTTCGGGCTGCCCGTGCGCGCGCAGGCGACCGTGGACGCGCGCAACCTGCTCGACGTGACGGCGGGCGCCGACGACGGCGAGACGCAGCTCTCGCTCGGCGCCGTGCGCCGCTCGCTGCGCGGGGGCATCTCGCTCAGGTTCTAGCGCGCGCGGGCGGCCGCCCCGCACGAAGCAGAAGTCCCCGCGCCGTTGAACGTCCGAAGGCGCGGGGCTTTTGTGTATCAACGGTTTATCCGAATTTTCGGAGGCGATACGAAAATCTGAATCGGCGCGCTCTTCTCCCTTTAAAGAAGGGGGGCGGGCGCGTCGCGGGCGGCGCGGGTAAGGCTCGCAGGCGCGGGGATTCGCGCGGGGCGGCTCAGGCGGGGCGGGCGCGGCCGGCAAGCTGGAATACAGCTTGCTTCAAAACTTTTGATTTGCCGACGTGTGGGCGCGCGGGGTTCGGCCGGGCGCGCGCCTCAGGCCCGGACGAAAATTTAGCGCGTGTGAGACGATGAAGGATTCGGTGCTGACGACGAAGGGCTGGGCGCTGCTGATCGTGGCGGGGGTTCTCGTCGCGGCCGGCGCCATCAACTTCGCGCAGCGCCTCACGCACCCCGCGCCCCCGACCGACGGCATTGACTGGGTGCAGACGCCGCAGGGCATCGTCGCCGACTCCATCAAGGCCGACTCGCCCTCCGGGCGCAAGGGCGTCTTCGGCGTGCTGCCGGGCGACCGGCTCGTCGGCGTCGCCGTCGGCGACCGCGAGGAGCGCGAGCAGGTCACGACGACCTACGACGTGCAGGACTACCTGGAAGTGGCCGGCGTCGGCGGGCGCATCGGCTACCTCATCGAGCGCCCCTCGAACCCGGAGGACACGCGCTTCTACTGGGTCTACCTCGAAAACCTGACGCCGCAGCGCACGCTCACGGCGCGCGACCTCTACGTCAACCTCATCGGCGTCGTCTACCTGCTCGTCGGCCTCTTCGTCTTCTTCAAGCAGGGCGGGCGCGCGCCCTTCGCGCTCCACTTCGCGACGCTCTGCCTCGTCGCCTTCGTCTTCCACTTCTACAAGCCCTACGGCGCCTACGAGGACTTAGACCTCGCCATAGACTTCCTCGACAACGCGGCGCTGGCCCTGTTCGCGCCGGTGCTGGTGCACTTCTGCGCCATCTACCCCGTCCGCTACCGCCTGTCCGAGCGCAGGCCGCGGCTCGTCTACCTGCTCTACGCGCCGGCGGCGGCGCTGGCGGCGCTGACGGCCTTCTTCGACTTCGCGCCGGCGCTGCACAACCGCTGGCCGGGGGCGCCCGTCTCGTCGCTGCTCTTCTCGGCCTACATGGGTCTGCCCGAGGACTTCCCGGCGCGGCTCTCGCTGGCGGGGACGGCCTTCCTGACGGCGGCGCTCGTCGCGGGCTCGTTCATCCTCGTGCGCCGGTTCGTCAAGAGCGAGTCGGCCATCGTGCGGCAGCAGTTGAAGTGGGTCGTGTGGGGCTCGGCGCTGGCGGTGGCGCCGTTCACGCTGCTCTACGCGGCCGGCTACCTGTTCGGCGTCGGCGAGGGGTTCCTGAGCGAGACGACGCGCAGGTGGATGACGGACGCGGCCGTGCTGCCGCTCGTGCTCATCCCGCTGACGTTCGGCAACTCGGTGGTGCGCTACCGCCTGATGGACGTGGACATGGTCGTCAGGCGGACGGCCGTCTACGCGCTGACGACGCTGACCATCGCGCTGATGATCGGGTCGGTCGTCTACGTCGCCGGGCTCTACGCCTTCGGCGGCGAGGTCATCACGCCGGGCGTCGTCACGATGCGCGTCATCATCTCGGTGGCGGCGATGGCCGTCATCGTGATGACCGCCGCGCCGCTCAAGAACTTCCTCCAGGAGCGCACCGACCGCTTCTTCTACGGCGAGCGGTACGACCTGCGCGCGGGCCTTCTGGATTTCGGCCGCACGCTCTCGGCCACCACCTCGCTCGAACCGCTGCTCGACGCGCTCGTCGGCCGGCTCCAGCAGGTCTTAGGCGTCGAGCGCGTCGCCATCTTCATCGAGGACGCGCGCGGCGGCTCGGGCTACCGCGTGGCGCGCGCCGTCGGGCTCTCGGCCGGGGCGGTGGTCGTGCCGCCCGACTTCCGCGAGATGATTCGGACGCGCTCGGCCGACGACGGCATCGTGCGCGCCGACGGGCTCGACCTCCCGCCCGAGACGGGCGGCTTCTTCGTCCGGCGCGCGCTCCACTACTACGTGCCGTGCGTCGTGCGCGGGCGGATGGTGGCCGTCATCGGCCTGGGGCGCTCGACGGGCGGCGCGCTGCTCTCGTCGGAAGACCTCGAAATCCTGCGCACCGTCTCGGGCTACGTCGCCGTCGCCATCGAGAACAGCCTGCTCTACCAGGAGCAGAAGGAGCGGGCGGAAGAGCTGGCGCTGCTCAAGGAGTTCAACGAGTCCATCGTCGAGTCCATCAACGTCGGCATCCTGACGGCCGACGCCGCGGGGCGCGTGACGGCCTGCAACTCCGCGCTCGAAGAGATGCTGGGGCTGCGCCGCGACGAGGCGACGGGGCAGTGGGTCGAAGACCTCTTCGCCGAAGACTTCGCCGAGACGCTGCGGCTCGCGCTCGGCGAGCAGGGCTGGGACCTCGCCGAGCTGCGCAACATCTACAAGCTCCACACGGCGACGCGGACCGGCCGCACGCTCATCCTCAACATCGCGCTCGCGCCCCTGAAGCGCGCCGACGCGGCCGAGCCGGGCGGCGTGCTCGTCGTCCTCGAAGACGTCACCTCGCGCGTCCGGCTCGAAGAGCAGTTGCAGCAGCGCGAGAAGCTTTCGAGCATCGGCCTGCTCGCCGCCGGCGTCGCGCACGAGATAAACACGCCGCTCACGGGCGTCTCCTCCTACACGCAGATGCTCCTGGGGATGCTCGCCGAGACGGACCCCAAGCACGCGCTCCTGCAGAAGATTCGCCGGCAGACCGACCGCGCCACCGGCATCGTCAACAACCTCCTCAACTTCTCGCGCACGGGCGGCGTCACCGAGTTCGCCGACGTTGACCTGGCGCGCGTGCTCGACGACACGCTCCAACTCCTCGAGCCGCAGTTGCGGCAGAACAGCGTCGAGGTCGCGCGCGAGTACGCGGGCGACCTGCCGCGCGTCTACGCCAACGCCGGCAAGCTCCAGCAGGTCTTCACCAACCTGCTCCTGAACGCGCGCGACGCCATCCCCGACGGCGGCCGCATCACGCTGCGCGCGCGCCCGGCCGACCGCGACGCCGTCGCCGTCGAGATAGCCGACACCGGCATCGGCATCGCGCCCGAGAACGTCGCGCGCATCTACGACCCGTTCTTCACCACCAAGGGCGTCGGGCGCGGCACGGGGCTCGGCCTCGCCGTCTCCTACGGCATCGTGCAGGAGCACGCCGGCCACATCGCGGTCGAGAGCGCGCCCGGCCGCGGCACGACCTTCCGCATCACGCTCCCCACCGCGGGCGCGCGCATGCGGCTCCAGGCCGCGAGCGACTGACGCCCCGGCCCGCGGCCGCGCGCCGCGCGCCCCGCCTTCGTCAACTTCCCTTAAGCAAGAGGCGGCGTCGCCTTCGTCCAAGACTTCAAGCGGCCTCGCGCGTCCCGCCGCCTTCGCCCCGCGGAGGCGGCGAAATTTTGCGCGGACTCGCCGCCTCCGCGACTCCGCTTCGACCATCCACACGCCCGGCCCGCCTCCTTGAGCGACGCGCCCGCCGCGAGACTTAACGCCGCCCGCCCCACAAGAGCGCCCACACGCCCGCCTACAACGCCCGGGGCCGGGTCGCCGATGTCACGCACCCGGCAGGCCGCGCGGTCACCTACGACTACGACGCGCTCGGCAGCCTCACGAAGGTGACACAGGAGGGGCGACCCGGGCGCCGGCGGACGCTGCAGACGCAGCCCTTCGCCTACGACTCACTCGCCGGCCTCACCTCGTCCGTCAGCCCCGAGGGCGGGGCCTCCTCCTTCGCCTACGACGCGGCCGGCGACCTGACGCGCAGGACCGACGCGCGCCACGTCCGCGCCGACTACTCCTACGACGCGCTGCACAGACCCGTCGGCCGGA
>DASVUF010000168.1:0-16340 GCA_036387195.1 Pyrinomonadaceae bacterium
CGCCGGGCTCATCTTCGGTTTCGTATCCGGCCGGCGAGTCGAGGAGCAGAAGTCTCGGCGCGCCGGTTCCGCGCCAACGCTCTTCGAGCGCGGACGTGGTCAGAAGGATTGACGCCCGCGTGGAGGCGAGGATGAGCGCGGCGCGCTGGTCCGGGAGTTGAGGGTCTACCGGAACGTACGCGCCCCCCGCGCGGAGCGTCGCCAGCAGGGCGACGACCGCGTCGCGGGCGCCCGCCACGCTCGCCCCCACGCAAACTTCCGGCCCGACGCCCAGCTTATGAAGCCGCCGCGAGAGCGACGCGACCTCGCGTTCGAGTCGCGCGAAGGTCAGCGTCCCGGCCGGCGACACTATCGCCGCGTCATCGGGGCGCGTCCGCGCGCGCTCGGCGATTAGCGTTTCCGGTGAGGCCGGCGCGGGCGAAGGCGCGTCACGGCACGCCGACGCGAGCACGCGCGTCCGCTCCGCGCCGGACAGCAGCGGCAGACGCGACAGGCGCGCGTCCGGCTCCGCGGCCGCCGCCCTGAGCATCATGCAGAGTTGGGCGGCCATCCGCTCGCCGGTCGCCCGCGTGAAAAGCTCCGTGCTGTATTCGAACGAACAGACCAGCCCGCCGTCCACTTCGTTCGCGGAGAACGAGAGGTCGAACTGCGCGCGACCCGTGCCGACGACGGGCGGCAGACTCTGCGCCGGCTGGCTCCGCGCGGCGGGCCGGCCGCGCGGCAGGTTCTGGAGCGTGAAGAGCACCTGGAAGATGGGGTTCCGGCCGAGCCGCCGCGACGGCCGCAGCTCTTCGACCATCCTCTCGAAGGGAAGCTCCTGGTGCTGCAACGCCCTGTAGACGACCTCGCGCGTGCGCCGCAGAAGGTCGCGGAATGAAGGGTCGCCCGAGAGGTCGAGGCGCATCGGCAGGACGTTCGCGCAGAGCCCGACGACGCCCTCCATCTCGACGCGCGGGCGGTGGGCGACGGGCGAGCCGATGACGAGGTCGCGCTGCCCGCCGAGGCGGTGGAGCAGGGTCGCGTAGAGCGCGAGCAGCCCCATGTAGAGCGTCGCGTCCTCCTGCCGGCCGAGCGCGCGGAGCGCGTCGGTCGCCACGGGCTCCACCTCGAAGCGGTGGATGTTTCCCCGGTGGGTCGTGACGGCGGGCGGCGCGAAGTCGGCCGGGATTTCCACCTGCGTCGGCGCGCCGTCGAGTTCGGTCCGCCAGAACGTCTTGAGCCGCGCCAGCGACGCGCCCTGGAGCACGCCCTCCAGCCACCGCACGTAGTCGCGGTACTGCGGCGGCGAGTCTTTGAGGGGCGACTGCTCGCCGCGCGCGAACGCCGGGTAGAGCGCCCCCAGTTCGCGCATGAGCAGCACGAGCGACCACCCGTCCGCGGCGATGTGGTGGATGGTCAGGAGGAGCAGCCGCCTGTGTTGCGCCAGCCGGTACAGAGAGGCGCGCACGAGCGGGCCGCGCTCAAGGTCGAAACTCCGCCGCGCGTCCTCGGCGATGAGCCCGACCGCCTCCGCCTCGGCGTCGGGGCCGCCGCCCGTGAGGTCGAAGACCTCGAACGGGACGTCGGCCTGCGGCAGAACGCGCTGCCGCGGGGTGGCCCCGTCGAGTTCGTAGACCGTCCGCAGCGCCTCGTGCCGGCGCGCGAGTTCCGCGATGGCGCGCCCGAGCGCCTCTTCGTCCACGAGGCCGTCGAAGCGGAGCACGGTCGGGATGTGGTAGGTCGGCTGGCCGGGGTCGAGCTGTTCGAGAAACCACAGCCGCTCCTGCGCCGGCGAAAGCGGGGCCGTCCCGCCCGCGCCCCGCTCGCGCAGCAGCGCCGAGAGCCGCGCGCGCCGCTCGGCCGGCGAGCCACTCTTCCAACTCATGGCTCGCCCTCCTCCTCGCCGGACAACTCCGCCAGCAGCGCGTCAACCTCCTCGTCCGACATCGTGTCAATGCGGCTGAGCAGGTCGGACTCGTCGCGGCGCGCGCGCGGCGCGATGGGCCGCGCGGCCGACCCGTCGGCCGGCGAGACGACCTGAGCCTCGGCCACCGCCGCGGCGAAGGCGGCCAGCGACGGCGACTCGAACAGCTTGCGCAGCGAAAGGTCTATCTCGAACACCTTGTTGACGCGCGCGATGACCTGCGTCGCGAGCAGCGAGTGGCCGCCCAGCTCGAAGAAGCGGTCGCGGATGTCTATCTGGCGGACGTGCAGCACTTCCGACCAGATTTCCGCGACGCGCAGCTCGACCGGCGTCCGCGGCGCGCGGAAGTCCGTCCGCACCGGCTGCTCGACGTCGGGCAGCGCGCGTCGGTCAATCTTGCCGTTCGGCGTGAGCGGCATCTCGTCGAGCAGCACGAACGCCGAAGGTATCATGTACTCCGGGAGCCGCGCCTGAAGGCGCTGACGCAGCTCGTCGGCCAACGCTTCCGCGTCCCGGCGCTCGCCGGCCGGCACGACGTAGGCGATGAGCCGCTTGTCGTTCTCGCCGAACTCGCGCAGCAGGAGCACGGCCTCGGCCACCGACGGGTGCGCGCGCAGCGCGACCTCTATCTCGCCGATCTCGATGCGGAAGCCGCGGACCTTGACCTGGTGGTCGAGGCGGCCCAGGAACTCGATGCTGCGGTCGGCGCGCAGCCTGCCGCGGTCGCCGCTGCGGTACATGCGGCCGCCGGGCGCGCCGAAGGGGTCGGGCAGAAACAGCTCGGCCGTCAGCGCCTGCCGGCCGTAGTACCCGCGCGCGACCGGCAGGCCGCCGATGAAGATTTCGCCGGGGACGCCGACGGGCACGGGGCGCAGCGTCCTGTCCAGCACGTACAGGCGCGAGTTCGGCAGCGGCCAGCCGATGGGAATCCTGCTCGCCGCCTCTTCACGCCGGCAGGGCCAGTGGCTGACTTCAATCGCCGTCTCGGTCGGGCCGTACATGTTGTGCAGCTCGACGTCGAGCCGGGCGAAGACCCGCTCCGCGGTGTTCTTCGGCAGCTCCTCGCCGCTCGTGTAGATGCGCTTCAGGGCGTCGCAGCGCGCGAGGTCGGGCTGGTCGAGCAGCGCCGGCAGCATCGAGGGGACGAAATGCATCACCGTCACGCGGCGCTCCGCGACGAGGCGGACCAGGTACTGCGCGTCGCGCTGGCCGCCGGGCTCCGCGAGCACGAGCTTCGCGCCCGAGCAGAGCGGCCAGAGAATCTCCCATATTGAAACGTCGAAGTTCACCGGCGTCTTCTGGAGCACGACGTCGTCCGGGCCGAGGGGGTGCTCTTCGAGCATCCAGAGGAGCCGGTTGACCAGCGGCGCGTGCTCGCTCATCACGCCCTTCGGCGCCCCCGTCGAGCCGGACGTGTAGATGATGCAAGCGAGGTTGCCGGGCGCGGCGAGCGTCGGCGGCGGCTCGGCGGCGGCGGCGGCGGCGGCGTCGGGCGCGTGCTCCAGGCAAAGGACCGCCAGGCCGGGCGGCGAGGGGAGCCGCGGCAGAAGCCGTTCGAGCGTGAGCGCCACGCGCACGCCCGCGCTGCCGAGGATGTGTTCGATGCGCGCGGGCGGGTTCTCCGGGTCAACGGGGAGGTAGGCGCCGCCGGCCTTCAACACGCCGAGGATGCCGACCACCATCTCGAAGGAGCGCTCGCAGACTAAGGCGACCGGAACGTCGGGGCCGACGCCGCGGGAGCGGAGGTCGCGCGCCAGGGCGTTCGCGCGGCGGTCGAGCTGGGCGTAGGTGAGTTGGTCGTCGCCGAGTTCGAGCGCCGCCGCGTCGGGCGAGCGTCGCGCCTGACGCTCGAACAACTGGTTTAAGAGCAGGGGAGGGCGTTCGACTTCGGTCGCGTTCCACTCGCGCGTCATCCGGTCGAGTTCGGCCGGGTCGAGCAGGGATAACTCTTCGACCGGGCGTTCGGGCGCCTCCACGATGTCTTTGAGCAGACTCTGGAGGTGCTCGGCCATGCCCGCTATCCGCTCCGCGTCGAAGAGGTCGGTGTTGTATTCGAACGCGCCCACGAGCCCCGCCCCGGCCTCGGCCATGAACAGCGTGAGGTCGAACTTGGCGGTGCCGGTGCCGGCGCCGGCGCCGTTGTCGCGCGGCGACTTGTCCGCCTCGCGCGCGCCGTCGTCAACCGACGAGCCCCCGAGCCCGGGCACGTTCTGGAAGGCGAACATCACCTGGAACAGAGGGTTGTGACTGAGGTTCCGCTCGGGCTGTAGTATCTCCACGAGCCGCTCGAACGGCAGGTCCTGGTGCGCGAACGCGCCGAGCGTCGTCTCGCGGACGCGGCGCAGCAACTCGCGGAACGAGGGGCGGCCCGACAAATCGCACCGCAGCGCCAGCGTGTTGACGAAGAGCCCTATCAAGCCCTCCAGCTCGGGCCGGGCGCGGTTGGCGACCGGCGTCCCGACCACGAGGTCGGGCTGCCCGCTGTAGCGGTGCAGCAGCACGGCGAACGCGCCGAGCAGCGCCATGAAGGGCGTGACGCCTTCGCGCTGCGCGAGCGCGTGGAGCCCCCGCGCGAGCGACGGGGGGAGCGAGAAGTGGTACGTCGCGCCGCGGAAGAGCTGCGCCGCGGGGCGCGGCCTGTCCGTGGGCAGCTCCAGCGTGGGCGGCGCCCCCCGGAGCTGCGCGCGCCACCACGCGAGCTGCTGCGCGAGCACCTCCCCGCTCAGCCACTCGCGCTGCCAGATGGCGAAGTCGGCGTACTGCAAAGGCAGCGGCGGCAGGCCGTGCGGCTTGCCGGTGACGAACGACGAGTACAGCGCGTCTAGCTCGCGCATGACGACGGCCATTGACCACCCGTCGGCCACGATGTGATGCAGGTTGATGAGCAGGATGTGCTCGGCCGGGGAGAGACGGACGATGGTCGTCCGCAGGAGCGGGCCGCGCGCGAGGTCGAACGGGCGCCGCGACTCCTCGGCGACCAGCGCCCGCGCCTCTACCTCGCGCTCGACCTCGGGCCGGCCGCTGAGGTCGTGCAGCACGAGGGGCACGTCCAGCTCGGGCAGGACGCGCTGCATGGGGCGCCCGTCCTCCGCGTCGAACGTGGTGCGCAGCGCCTCGTGCCTCCGCACCAGCTCGGCCACGGCGCGTTCGAGGGCGGCCAGGTCTATCAGGCCGCGGAAGCGCATCGCCGCCGGGATGTTGTAGAACGCGCTGCCGGGCTCGAAGCGGTCGAGGAACCACAGGCGCTCCTGCGCGAACGCCAGAGGGGCCGGGCGCCGTGACGGCTGCGCGACGAGCGGCGGCGGCAGTTGACCGGCGGGCGCCTGCCGAGCCTCCTCGACCTGCGCCGCGAGGCCGCCGACCGTCGGGTCGAGGAAGAACTCCCTCAGCGGCACCTCGATGCGGAAGAGGTCGGTGAGTCTGGCGAGCGCCCGGATGGCGAGCAGCGAGTGCCCGCCCAGGTCGAAGAAGTTGTCGTGCAAGCCTATCTGTTCGAGCCCCAGAATGTCGCCCCAGACGGCGGCTATCTTCTTCTCGACCTCGGTGCGCGGCGGGTCGTCCGCGCCGTCGCCCTCCGTGCGCAGGCGCTCGGGCGCGGGCAGCGCGCGGCGGTCGAGCTTCCCGCTCGAATTCAAGGGCATCGCGTCGAGGAAGACGTAAGCCGACGGGACCATGGACTCGGGCAACTGCCGCCGCAGGTGTTCGCGCAGCTCGTTGGGGGTCGGCCTCGGCTGCGACGTGACGGCGTACGCCACGAGCCGGGGCCCGCTCCCCAGGTCGCGGCGCATCACCACGACCGAGCGCCGCACGGACGGGTGCTCGTCGAGCTTCGCCTCTATCTCGCCCAGCTCGATGCGCACCCCGCGCAGCTTCACCTGATAATCGTCGCGGCCGACGTACTCAAGCTCGCCGTCCGGCGTGAAGCGCGCCAGGTCGCCGGTGCGGTAGAGCCGGCCGCCCGGCTCGTCCCCGAACGGGTCAGGTATGAAGTGCTCCGCGGTCAGCCCCGGCCGGCCGACGTAGCCGCGGCCGACGGCGTCTCCGCCGATGTAGATTTGACCGACGCAGCCCAGCAGGACCGGCGTCAGGTGGCGGTCGAGCAGGTAGAGGGTCGAGCCGATGACGGGCCGCCCGAGCTGCGGGACGCGCTCGCCCGTGCACGTCGCGGTCGTCGCGGCGATGGTGCATTCCGTCGGGCCGTAGGCGTTGAACAGCCTCCGCCCGCGCCCCCAGCGCGCCGCCAGCTCGCGCGTGCTCGCCTCCGCCGCCAGCACGACGGCTTCGAGGTCGGGCAGGTCGTCGCTCGACGTCGAATCGAGCGTTGACGGCGTGAGCACCGCCAGCGTCACGCGCCGCGCCCGCAGGAGCCGCGCGAGGTCGGGGCCGGGCATCATCTCGGCCAGAGGCGCCACGACCAGCGTCGCGCCGCCGCCGACGGCTATCAGCAGCTCGTAGAGCGACGCGTCGAAGCCCGGCGAGGCGAATTGCAGCACGCGCCCGCCCGGCCCCTGTCCCATGGCGCGGCGCAGGCTCTCCGCCAGGTTGAAGAGGCCGCGGTGCGGCGTCATCACGCCCTTGGGCCGCCCCGTCGAGCCCGAGGTGAAGATGACGTACGCGAGCTGTTCCGGGTGCGGGCTCACGCCGGGGCTCGTCGCCGGCCGCGCGGAGAGCGCGGCGCGCACGTCCTCGTCGTCGAGGCACAGGACGGGGCAGCCCACGTCCGGCAGCGACGGGAGCAGCGAGCGTTCCGTCAGCAGCAGCCTCGCGCCGCTCTGTTCGATGATGTAGCGGAGGCGCTCCGCGGGGTGGCCGGGGTCGAGCGGCAGGTACGCCCCGCCCGCGCCGAGCACGCCGAACGTCGCGACGGGCGCCGCGGCCGAGCGGTTGAGGCACACGCCCACGACCTGCTCGGCGGAGACGCCGAGCGCGATGAGGTGGCGCGAGAGGCGGTTGGCGCGGCCGTCGAGCTCGCCGTAAGTGAGCGCCTCGTCCTGCGCCTCGACCGCGACGCGCTCCGGGTGCCGCCGCGCCGCGTCTTCGAGCATCCCGCGCATCGAGCGCCACGGGCCGGCCTCGACGGCCGCCTCGTCGTTGAAGCGTTGCAGCGCGCGACGTTCCGCGGGCGTGTGCAGCGAGACGGCGCCCACGCGCCGGTCGGGGTCGGCCGCGACGCTGTCGAGGAGCAGGCGGAAATGTTCGACGAAGCGGTCAATCGTCGAGGCGTCGAAGAGGTCCGTGTTGTATTCGATGGCCCCGCGCAGGTGGTTCGCCCCTTCGACCATCGCCAGCGTCAGGTCGAACTTCGCCGTCCCGGGGTAGTGCGGCGCGGGCGCCTGCGAGTCGGGGGGCGGCTCGGCCGTGTCCGTGATTCCGGGGAGGTTCTGAAGGACGAACATGACCTGGAACAGTGGGTTGCGGCTCATGTGCCTGTCGGGCCGCAACTCCTCGACCAGCCGCTCGAACGGCAGGTCCTGATGCGCCAGCGCGCCGAGCGTCGTCTCTTTCGCGCGGCGGACTATCTCCCTAAAGGTCGGGTCGCCCGAGAAGTCGAGTCGCAGGACGAGCGAGTTGACGAAGAAGCCTATCAGCGGCTCAAGCTCCTGGTGCGTGCGGTTCGCTATCGTGGTGCCGACGACGATGTCGTCCTGGTTCGAATAGCGGTGGAGCAGGAGCTGGTAGGCGCCGAGGAGCACCATGAAGATGGTGGCGCCCTCCTGCCGCGCCAGCGCCCGCAGCAACTCCGTCGCCGACGCCGAAACGGTGAAGCCGCGCCGCGCCCCGCGGAAGGTCGCGCGCATCGGCCGCGGCCGGTCCGTGGGCAGCTCAATCGCGACCGGCGCGCCGTCCAGACGCTCGCGCCAGTAGGCGAGCAGGCGGGTGACGTGCTCGCCTTCGAGCGCCCCGCGCTGCCAGACGGCGAAGTCCGCGTACTGAATCGGCAGCTCGGGGAGCGGCGACGGGCGGCCGGCGGCGAAGGCGTCGAGCAGCGCCAGCAGTTCGCGCTCCAGAATGCTGACGGACCAGCCGTCGAAGGCGATGTGGTGGAAGGTGAAGACCACCCAGTGGTCGAGGCTGCTCAGCCGCAGCAGCGCCACGCGCAGCGTCGGGCCGCGTTCGAGGTCGAACGGGCGGCGCGTCTCCTCGTCGTACCACCGCTGCGCCTCCGCGTGCCGCTGCATCAGCGGCATGGAGTGCAGGTCTACGAGCGGGATGGGGATGGTCAGCGCCGGCGCGATTCGCTGCTGCGGCATCCCGCCGACGATAGGGTAGGTCGTCCGCAGCACCTCGTGGCGGCGAATTATCTCGTGCACGGCCCGTTCGAGCACGGCCGGGTCGAGCGGGCCGCGCAGCCGAATCGTCGCGGGGATGTTGTAGAAGGAGCTGCCCGGCTCGAAGCGGTCGAGGAACCAGAGCCGCTGCTGCGCGAAGCTGAGCGGCGGCGCCGCCCCGCCGCCCGGCCGCGGGGGGATTGGCGCCGAAGCGACCAGCCCCGGCTTCGGCAGCGAGCTTTCAAAGAGCGCGCGGTGCTCTTGCGAAAGGGCGGCGATGCGCTGCGTGATGTCGTTATTATTCATAGGAACTCCGACCGCCTGCGGCGGACTTCGTCATCGGGGAGCGCCTCAATCTCGGCGAGCAGGCGGGCCGTCTCGTCGCCCGCGCGCTCGGCCTGTTCGCCCACGACCGCGAGCGCGAAACCCTCCAGCGTCGGCTGCTCGAACAGCACGCGGAGGGGGACGCCGACCTGGAAGCTGGAGCGGGCCCGCGACACGACCTGCGTGGCGAGCAGCGAGTGGCCGCCGAGGTCGAAGAAGTTGTCGTGGGCGCCGACGCGCTCGACGCCCAGCACCTCCGCCCAGATGTCGGCGAGCCGCCGCTCGACGGGCGTGCGCGGCTCGACGTACGGCTGGTGGTCTTCGTCGCGCGCGAGGCGCTGGAGCGCGCGGCGGTCGAGCTTCCCGCTCGGCGTGAGCGGGAGCGACGGCGTCTCCGTGTAGGAGGCGGGGACGAGGTGTTCGGGCAGACGCGCCCGCAGGAAACTGCGAAGCTCGGAGGGCGTGGCCGCGGCGTTGGCCTCCGGCGTCACGAACGCCGCCAGCTTCCTGCGTTCGTCTTCGCCGACGGCCGTCACCGCCGCCGCGCGCACCCCCGGGTGCCGCTCCAGCGCGGCCTCGACTTCGCCGGGCTCGATGCGGAACCCGCGCACCTTCAACTGGTCGTCGCTGCGGCCGAGGAACTCCAGCGCGCCGTCGGCGCGGAACCGCGCGCGGTCGCCCGTGCGGTAGAGGCGCGCGCCCGCGCCGAACGGGTCGGGCGCGAACCGCTCCGCCGTTAACGCGGGGCGGCCGAAGTAGCCCTGCGCCACGCACCCCCCGCCGAGATACAGGTCGCCGGGGCAGTCAGGGCCGACGGGGCTCAGCGCGGCGTCGAGGACGTAGGCGACGACGCCGAGGAGGGGCCGGCCGATGGGCGGAAGAGTCGGCCCCGCCGGGTCAACCTTGTGTTCGGTGACGACGTGCGTCTCGGACGGCCCGTACTGGTTATAGAGCGCGACGTGCGGCGAGCGTTCGAGGAATCGCAGGAGCGGCCCGCTCAGCGTGAGCTGTTCGCCGGCCGCGATAATCTCCCGCAGGGTCGCCGGCGCCGCCCCGGCGGCCGCCGACGCCAACTGCCGCAGCGCGACGGGCGGCAGGAAGAGGCGCGCAATCTCTTTCTCGCGCAGGCGCGCCAGAAGCAGCTCCGGGTCGCGCCGCGTCTCCTCGTCCGCGATGACCAGCGTCCCGCCCGCGCAGAGCGTGGAGAATATCTCCTGCATTGACACGTCGAAGCTGCGCGCGGCGAAGTGGAGCGTGCGCGCCCCGGGGCCGAGCTGCGAGCGGCGAATCTGCCACTCGATGAGATTCCCGAGGGCGCGGTTCGTCATCGCCACCCCTTTCGGGCGCCCGGTCGAGCCGGAGGTGTAGACGATGTACGCGAGTCCGTCCGGGGGCGGCGTCGCCGCCGGCGTGCGCCCGCCGCCCGCTTCCAGGCGGTCGAACAGCGACACCGGAATCCCCGCGAACGTGTCGAGCGCGCCCCCGCCGTCCGCGAGCACGAGCGAGAGCCGCGCGTCCTCCACCATCCCCCGCAGGAATTCGGGCGGGTACGCGGGCTCAAGCGGCACGTACGTCCTGCCGGCGAGCATCAGCGCGACCGCCGCGGCCACGGCGTCGGGCGTCCGCCCCGCGCAGACGCCGACGCGCGCCCCGGGCGGCGTGCGCCCCGCCACGTGCGCGGCCATCTCCCGGACGCGGGCGGCGAACGCGGCGTAGCTGAGCGGGGCCTCGTCGCTGACGGCTATCGCGTCGGGCGTGCGCTCGGCCTGTTCGAGCACGCGCGCGGCGACCATCAGCGTGTCGGCGGCGGCCGGCCCGCGGCCGACCGCGAGCCACGCTTCGGCTTCGTCCTCGTGGAGGAGCGCGAGCGTGTCGAGCGGCGCGTCGGGGGCGTCCATCGCCGCGGCCAGCAGGCGGGAGAAGCGGCGCGCCAGCCTGCCGATTGTCTCGGCGTCGAACAACTCCGCGTTGTACTCGATGCCGAGCACGAGCTGCTCGCCCTCCTCCATCACGAAGAGCGACAGGTCGAACTTCGCCGTCCCGCCCGGCGGCGCGGCGAAGTGGACGAGTTCGTCCTCACCCTGCGCCGCCCCGGCGCTCTCCAGCGGCGCGCCCCGGAGGGCGAACATCACCTGGAACAGGGGGTTGTGCGAGAGGCTGCGCGCCGGCTGTATCTCCTCCACAAGCTTCTCGAACGGGAGGTCCTGGTGCGCGAACGCCCCGAGCGCCATGTCGCGCACACGCCGCAGCAGCGCGCGGAACGTGTCGCCCGGCTCGACGCGGGCGCGCAGGGCCAGCGTGTTGACGAAGAAGCCTATCAGCGCTTCTAGTTCCGCGCGGGTGCGGTTGGCGATGGGGCTTCCCACGACGAGGTCGGCCTGCCCCGTCCAGCGGTAGAGCAGCGCGTAGAAGCCCGTCAGCAGCGTCATGAAGAGCGTCGTGCGCTCCTCCTGCCCGAACGCCTCGACCTTCGGCCGCAGCGCCGGCGGCAGACGGAAGCCGCGCGTCGCGCCGCGCGACATGTGCACGCGCGGCCGCGGCCTGTCGGTCGGGAGGGCGAGCACGGGCGGCGCGTTGTCGAGCATCGTCCGCCAGTAGGCGAGGAGCCTTTCGAGCCTTTCGCCCGCCAGTTGCTCCCGCTGCCACCTCGCCCAATCGGAGTATTGCAGCTCGAGGGCGGGCAGCGGCGAGGGGCGCTCCTCGGCGAACGCCGTGTAGATGGCCTCCAGCTCGCGGAACAGAACGTCGAACGACCAGCCGTCGGCGATGATGTGGTGGAGCGTGAGCAGCAGCAGGTGCTCCTCGTCGCCGAGCCGGACGAGTCGCGCGCGCAGGAGCGGCCCGCTCGCGAGGTCGAAAGGCGTGTCCGACTCTGTCTCGACGAGCCGCCCCGCCTCGACCATCGCCGAGAACCGCGGCTCGTCGCGCAGGTCCGAGCGCGTCAGCGGAATCTTCAGCTCGGGCAGCACGCGCTGTGTCGGGCGGCCGTCGGTGTCGGGGAAGACCGTCCGCAGCACCTCGTGCCGCCGGACGATTTCGTTGATGGCGCGCTCGACGAGTTGTGCGTCAACCTTCCTGTGCCAGCGTCTCGTGACGGGGATGTTGTAGACCGCCGAGCCCGGCTGTAACTGGTCGAGAAACCACAGGCGCTCCTGCGCGTAGGACAGAGGGTTCTCGCCGCCCGCCGCGCGCCGGCGGGGGCCGCTGTCGCCGGCGTCCTCCAGCCCTTCGACGTACTGCGCCAGTTGGGCGACCGTCGGCGTTTCGAATAAGACCCGGAGCGGCAGCTCCGCGGAGAGCGCCTTGCGGATACGCGCGACGACGCGCGTCGCGGCGAGCGAGTGGCCGCCGATGTGGAAAAAGTTGTCGTGCAGGCCGACGCGCTCGACGCCCAGCACCTCCGCCCAGATGGCCGCGATGCGACTCTCCAACTCGGTGTGATGCGCGAGGTCGCGGGGCGCGGCCGCCCTGCGTTCGCGGGCCACGTCGCTTTTCCGCCGCATGACCTCGACCACGCCGTCGGCGCGACGGCGCGCGGTCTGGTCAGTGCGTAGAAGGCGCGCGCCGGGCCGGCCGCCGACGTGGTCGGGCGCGAGGCGCGCCGCGTCGGCGGCCGGGCGGCGCCACGACCCGCGCCCGAGCGCGGGGCCGCCGAGACATAGCGCGCCGGGCGCCCCGAACGGCGCGCTGTTCCCGGAGCCGTCGAGAACGTGCGCGGTGAAGCCGGCGCGCGGGCGCCCCGCCGTCGTCCACGCGCCGGCTTCAAAGGCCGCGGGGTCGAGCCACATCGCGCCGAAGGGCGTCTCGGGCGGGCCGTAGCTGCCGACCAGACGGACGCGCCCGCCCGACAGCTCGCGCCAGCGTTTCAAAGCCTCGCGCAGGATGGCGCCGTCCGGCATCTCGCCCGTGAGGAGCACGAGGCGCAGCGTGCGAATCGTACGCTCCGGGGCGCCGGAGGAGGCGAGCACCCAGCGGCGCCAGGCGTCGGCCGGGAGGCTCAGCACGCTCACCCCGTTCTCTTCGACAACGCCGAGCAGGTCGGCCATGCCCGGCGCGCCGACGTGTACGTACGTCGCGCCCGAGAGCAGCGAGGCGAGAATCAGGTCGAGCGACGTGTCCCAACCGGCGTCGGAGAGCCGGGCGACGCGCTCCCCCGGCCCGAGCCCCAACTCGCGCGCCGCGCCGAGCGCGAGCTGCGCGAGGGCTTCGTGGTCGAGCGCGACGCCCGCCCCCCGCCCGGAATGTAGCGGCGGGTACGCCACGCAGGCCAGCGCGCCGGGCGAAGAGGAGTCTTCATGCCGGCCGCCCGGCCCGCCGAGGCTCTCGTCGTAGAGAAGCTGCGGCGGGGCGAGGCCGGCGAGCTTCGGCTTGCAGGCCGGCTCGGTCAGGATTACGGCCGGGCGCGCGTCCCCGACTATCTGCGCGATTCTGTCGCGCGAAAGCTGCGGCGGGAGACAGACGACGCCGCGGCCCGCGGCGAGTATGCCGAGCAGCCCGGCGACCATGCGGGGCGAGTCGTCGCACGCGAGTCCGACCAGCGTCTCGGCCGAGCCGTCGCAGGCGCGGAGGGCGCGCGCGACACGACCCGCGCCGTCGAGCAACTCCCCGTAGGTGAGCGAACGGGAGCCGCCGGCCGCGGCGACCGCGTCGGGCGTCTCAGCCGCACGCGCGGCGAAGTGCGAAGGGACGGACCGTTCAACCGGCCGCAGCGCGGCCTCGCCGCTCCACTCTTCGAGCAGGCGTGCCTCGTCGGCGGAGACGAGGCTCAGCTCACAGACTCTCCGGTCGGGCGCGGCGCACGCGGCCGAGAGCAGCCGCCCCCAGAGTTCCCCCAGGCGGACGATGGTGTCGGCGTCGAAGAGGTCAACCGCCCACGAGATGAGCACGTCGAGCTCGTTCCCGTCGTCCACGATGTTGAACGAGAGGTCGAATTTCGAGGTCGTGACGACGGGCGCGGGCGACACGGCCGCCGACGGCCTCGGCTCCCGCGTCTGGACGACGAGCATCACCTGGAAGATGGGGTTGTGAGAGAGACTGCGTGAGGGGCGGAGGGCTTCGACTAACCGCTCGAAGGGAAGTTCCTGGTGCGCGAAGGCGCCCACGGTCGCGTCGCGCGCGCGACAGAGCAGCGTGCGGAAGGTGTCCTTCGGCCGCACGGGGACGCGCAGCACGGCGGTGTTCGTGAAGAGCCCGATCAGTCGTTCGAGTTCGGCGCGCGTGCGGTTCGTCATCGGCGTGCCGACGGCGATGTCCGCCTCGCCGCTCCAGCGGTGAAGCAGCGCGACGAATCCGGCGAGCAGTGTCATGAAGAGTGTCGCGCCCTCGGCCTGCCCCAGCGCCGCCAACTGGTCGCGCACAGGCTTCGGCAGACGCACGCCGTAGCTATCGCCGCGACCGGACTGCACGGCGGGGCGCGGCCGGTCGGCGGGGAGCGCGAGCACCGGCGGCAGGCCCTGCAACGCGCGCGTCCAGTAGGCGAGCTGCTCTTCGAGGCGCTCGCCCGTGAGCGTCTGCCGCTGCCATTGCGCCCAGTCGGCGTATTGAAGCGGGAGGTCGGGCAGCGGCGAGCGCAGCCCCGCGCGGAACGCGCCGTAGATGGCGTTCAGCTCGCCCACGAGAACGTCGAACGACCACGCGTCAACGGCGATGTGATGGACGGCGAGCAGCAGCAGGTCGCCGTGCGGGTGGCGCAGGACTTCCCCGCGGAGCAGCGGGCCCGAGGTGATGTCGAAGGCCAGGTCGGTCTGCGCGCGCGTCCGCTCCTGCGCCTCGGCGTCGGCCTCCGGCCCGGTGAGGTGCGAAAGGTCGGTCAGCGAGAGTTTGACGCGCAGCTCCGGCAGCACGCGCTGTACGGGCTGCCCGTCCACGGCCGGAAAAATGGTGCGCAGTATCTCGTGCCGCTCGACGATCTCGTCGAGCGCGCGCTGCATCGTCGGGAAGTCAATCTCCCCCCCCATCTGCAAACGCGAGGTCAGGTTGTAGGACGTGTCGCCGGGGCGCAGTTGTTCGAGGAACCACAAGCGCTCCTGCGCGTACGAAGGCGGGTAGTCGCGCGGCGCGCGTGACCTCTTTCGCAGGAGCCGGGCGAGTTGCTCACGCTTGTTTTCTGCGAACATGCTCAACCTTCCTTTCGGCGTCTGTTTGCTCGGCCCGGCCGCGCTCCCCCGCCCGCCGCGCCCGGCCCCCGGGCGCGGAAATCATGCTCGCAATCAAATGTCCCGACAAGACCGGCCCCGCCGCCGGAGGCCGCGGCGGGCCGGGTAGACGCGTGGGGGCGGGGAGCCTTGGTGCGCCCGCCGCCCCTTCGATGTAAGGGCGGTCATTGTAGGCGCGCGCCGAATCGGCGGTCAACGCTTAGCCGCCGCGGCCGACGCCGCAGGCACCGCGCTCACAGGCTGCGCCGGAACAGGTAAGACGCCTTGATGAAGAGCGTCTGTCCGTTGCGGCGGAAGCCGGGCTCCGGCTGGCTGGTGAAGGGGTTAAACCCGTTCTGGTTCAGGTCGTTGTTATAGCCGACGTAGAAGGTCGTGCCGGGGTTCGGCGTCCAGCCGAGCAGAAACTGCCCGCGGATGTTCGAGAGCAGCGTGCTGTAATCGAGCCGCGCCCGCGCGAAGGTGAAGGGCGTGAACTGGTAGGTCGTCCTTAAGGCGAAGATGTTTTCGTCGAAGGCGACGAGCCCCGTGTCCCGGCGCACGAGGCGGCTCTTGGTGTAGTCGAGCGAGGAGCGCAGCGCCGCCGTCGGCTGGTGCAGGATGGTGGCCTTGAGGAAGAATTGATTGCCCGGCCCGGGGTCGAGCGGCGCCCGCGGGTCGAGCAGCGCCGCCGGGCTGACGCGCGGATAGCGCAGGCCGTTCCCCAGGTCGAAGTCGAAGCCCCCCCACTTGTAGAAGGTGTCGAGGTAGAGCTTGTACTTTTTGGACGGCTGAGTCTGCGCCTCGACTTCGATGCCCTGGTAGGACGCCTGCCGCTCCGAACTCGGCCCGAAGAACGCGCCCGCCTGCGCGGCGGAGCGTTTCGGCCCGAACTCCTCCTCGAACAGGCGCTCGGAGCCGGCCAGGGCGTAGACGGACAGGAACGACTGCTTCTGAAAGTTGAAGGTGACGTTGGGGTACGTCTCCAGCCTTTGCAGCCGCCCCTGCCAGTCGAAATTGATGGTGCTCAGCTTCTGGAGCGACCACGAGACGAGCTTCGCCTTCGGCCTGGATTCCGAGGTGTAGCGGACGGTGAGCAGTTCCTGGTTGGTGTTGGTGCGGCGCGTGAAGCCGACGTCGGCGCGGTAGTCGCGCGTGCGCCCCTCGCCCCGGAGCCTGTAGGTCAAGCCGCTCCCCGTCTTGCCGTAGTTGAACGAGTAGCCGAACCCGTTGCCCGTGCGGTAGACGTTGCGCCCCAGGTCGGCGTCGCGGAAGAAGCGCCGCGAGGTCGTGCCGAGCACCTGGAACGAGAAGACCGTCTGCGGGCTGAGACGCAGGCGGCCGTCGAAGCCGCCCAGCAGGTTGTGCTTCTCTATGAACTGGTAGCTGGTGGCGAGGAAGCCGAGGTGCGAGTCCCGGCCCACGTCGCGCTTCAGCCGCAGGACCCCGACGTAGGCGTTCCTGTCAATGAACCTGTCTATGCCGGGGCGGATGGTCGGGTCGTCTATCTCGTCCTGGCTGAAGCTGCCCGGCGCGTCGTCCGAGGCCACCAGGATGCCGAAGGTGTTGCGCCCGACCTTGCCGGTCAGCTTGGCCGCGTAGTCCGGGTCAATGATGGCGCGCGTGTGGACGGGCGTCAGCGGCGTCTCGAAAATCTCCTTGCCTTCGAGGAAGAAGGGGCGCTTCTCCTCGAAGAAGATGGGGAACCGCTGG
>DASVUF010000169.1:0-32893 GCA_036387195.1 Pyrinomonadaceae bacterium
CCCCGCCTTGCGGTAGAGCTGGATGAAGACCTCCTGCGCCAGGTCTTCCGCCTCCGCCGTGTTCGCCGTCATCCGCAGGCACAGCGAGTAGACCCGCCGCGAGTGCCGCGAGTACAGCTCCTCGAACGCGGGCATGTCCCCCGACGAGGCCGCGCGCGTCAGCTCGTGGTCGCTGGCCTTCTCTCTCTCGAACTCGGGTGTCGTCACGTCTCCGAACGTCCGCCCCAGCAGGAGGTCGCCCGCCCTCAACTCACAACTCTCCGCTTTGAACGTCAATGTGACGCGCCCGCCTTTTGTCGAGTTTGATAAAGCTTGCCCGGCCCGCGTGCGGCCCGCCGCGTACAAAGACTGAGGCCAGTTTCGCCGGGTCTATCCGCGACTGTGATGCTTGGCGCGCCGCGCGTCGTTGCCCTACCCGCCTTGAAATCAACGTCTTCCGCCGCCCGCGCCGCCCCGCAGCGGGGGCCCGCCGGCGGGGCCAGACCTGCCCGGATTTTAGCACACGCCGATTCCCGCGGACCCGCGCCGCGCGCGCGGCCCGGGCCGCCCGAAACGCTCACGCGCGGCGCCCCTAGACGCCTCAGCCCACGCTCTCGGCGCTGTAGCGCGCGAGCAGCCCCGTGCGGACGACGTGCCGGTGGACGCGCGCGAACAGCAGGCACGCGAGCAGCACGTAGACGCACGCCAGCAGCGCGCCCCACGCCAGCGACGACCAGGAGGCCGCGCCGCCCGCCGAGATGGCGCGCACGCCCTCGAAGACGTAGGACGCCGGCAGCGCGCGCCCCACGCCGCGCATCCACCCCGGCAGCGTCGAGAGCGGGTAGAAGACGCCCGCGAACGGCGCGACGAGCGCCGGCATGGGCCACACGAACCACTCCGACGCCGGCCCGAACCTCAGCACCACGGCCGCGCCCACCACGCCGAGCGCGATGCCGAACAGGAAGAGCACCAGCAGCAGCGGCACGAGCGCCGCGCCGTAGGTCGCCGCCGAGAGCCCGAAGACCGCGGCCGCCAGCACGAGCATCACCGCCAGCCCGACGGCGCTCGTCGCCGTGCTGGCGATGACGAGCCCGGCGAGGTACTCCGAGATTTTGAGCGGCGAGGCGAAGAAGTTGAGGAAGTTGCGCGCCCAGACGTCTTCGAGGAAGGCGATCGTCACGCCCTGCATCACGCGCGAGAAGAAGTCCCAGAGCAGCACCGCGCCGAGGAGGGCCGGCACGAAGTCGAGGCCGGGCGCGGCGACCGTGTTGAGGTAGCGCGAGATGAAGCCCCAGAGCACGATGTCCACCGCGACCCACGCGAAGAGCGGCAGCACGCGCGCCGGGCTCCCGCGCAGCAGGTAGACCTGCCGCAGGAAGACCGCCGCCGTCGGCCGCGCCCTCACGCCCCGCCCCCCAGCCCGAGCGACAGCGGCTCGCGCGCCACGGTGATGAACAGCTCTTCGAGCGTCTCGCGCCCGTGCTCGCGCGGCAGGGCGCGCGGGTCGCCTTCGAGCAGGATGCGCCCCTTCGAGAGGAAGAGCACGCGGTCGCAGACCTCCTCGACCTCGTACATGTTGTGCGAAGTCCACAGCACGCCGGGCCCGCCCGCGGCGAAGCGGCGCATGCGCGCGCGGATGTCGCGCGCCGTCGCCGGGTCGAGCGAGGCGGTCGGCTCGTCGAGCAACAGCAGGCGGGGGCGGTTGAGCATCGCCTTGGCGAGCGCCACGCGCGTCTGCTCCCCCGACGAGAGCACGCCGCACTTCGCGTCGCGGAAGGGCAGCAGGTCGAACTCCGCGAGCAGCTCCTCGACGCGCTCCGAGACGCGGCGCACGTCGTAGACGAGGCCGAAGACGCGCAGCGCCTGCGCGACCGTGAGGTTGCCGGGCAGCGGCGCGTAGACGGCGGCGAAGTTCGTCCGCCCGAGCGCGCGCGAGCGCTCGCGGCGCACGTCCACGCCCTCGATGAAGACGGCGCCCGCCGACGGTTCGAGCACGCCGAGAATCATGTTGATGGTCGTCGTCTTCCCCGCCCCGTTCGGCCCGAGCAGCCCGACTATCTCACCCGGCCGCACGTCGAACGTCACGCCGTCCACCGCCACGGTCGCCCCGTAAGCCTTGCGCAGCCCCTCGACCGACAGCGCCCGCGCCGCCCCTTCTGTTTGAGACTCTGCCATCCGCCTATCTTCGCCTTCCGGGCCATTGTGGCACGGCGCGCGGCGAGGGCGAAGACGGCGGGCGGGCCGTCGAAGTAAAGACAGACTAAAGACAGATTTTCGACAGCGTCCCCTCCGCCGCCCGCAGGGCGTTCGCTCTTCGGGTCTGTCAAAGTGGCAATTCCCGAACCGGAGGCTTTACCCTCAGGGCGGCCGTCCGCCGGGCTCACAGCGCCTTCAGGAAGCTATACAACTCTTCCGCGGGACGGAGGGCCTCCATCCCCGACCTGCCGTCTTTTAAGGCGCCAACCACTTTATCTATCGGCAGGGGGAGGACGGTCAGCCCGTACATTTTATGGTCCTCCTTCGTGGCGCTCCATCGAATAGTGCGCCGCGCCACGTCCGGCGGCTCGTCCCCCGTCACCTTCGGGGCGACGATGAGCGCGGGTGGGGGCGCGGCCAGCCGGTGTAGTGCCTGAAGGCGGGCCTGGTAAAAGCTCAACTGGTATATGTCGGCGTTACTCACTCGGTTGGCCTTGGGGACGGATGCGCCGGGCAGGTCCGCCACGTACCGAGGCTTAAACTTGGCGTCAATGATGGCGACAGGCTTCCCCGCCCGCAGCACGATCAAGTCAGGCTTGACTTGCCTGTATGGCTTGCCGAGTCCGTCCGTGATGGCGTTCGTGTCCCTGAACTGCGCGCGCACATCGAGGCGCAACTCCTCGCACCCCTGCCTGACCAGTCGGGTGACGAAGTGTTCGAACAGCGCGGGCAGAGAGAACTCCAGAGACTGCATCCCTGTCGCCGCGCCTGCGAACAGGCTGACCGGCGAAAAACCCAAGATGAGGGCCCGGGCGATAGAAAGGGCGGGGCGGTAGACCTCTGTGAGCCGGTTAATCTGTCTCTCAGACCTGATGAAGTCTGCCAGTGACGGGTGAGTCTCGCCGGCGATAGACCGCCACGCGAAGACCTGGCTGTGAAGTCTGGACAGTTCGGCCTCTTTGTAGAGAATACGGGTCGCGGCGACCAGCCCGGACAGGATGAGCCGGTTTAAAAGGTTGTCGGTGCTCAGCGAGTAATAACCGCAGGTGATGCCCGTCGCCGGGTGATGACCGAAGTTCTTCGCCCACAGCGGCCTTCCCCTTACCAGCCGGGCCCTCTCGACTTCATACCTGTAGGCGCGAGCTACGCCTAGCGACAGTATCCGCTCCGTGTAATCTACAAAGACCCGCGCGAGCAGGGACAGAAAAATATCTTCACGCCCCGGGCGGTCCAGGTCTACCGGGGCGGTCCGCCGGTGGGCGAAGGCGCTCAGGTCGCCGCTGGCGGCGTACAGGTAGAAGTCAACGAAGAGGGCGTGGTCGAACGGCGGGGGGATGGTGACGGTGAGGCGTCCGAGACTTATTCTGCCGACACGGTAGTCTCGGTTGCGTCTTACAACAACGCCCTCCCCGTTCCAGCTAACGACCTCGACCATCCGCTCGAATTGTCTCTTCTCGTCTGCCGAAAGGTCGCCGGGGTGAATCCCCGCAAGGAACTTCGGCTCGTCGTCGGCTAGATGGACGTCCTCCCTCTCCCTCATGTTCACTTCGTCGGGGCTCCCCGCGCGCCCGACGCCTCCTAGCCGGCGTCTTCGTCCTCGAACATGTCGTCCTCCTCACCCGCGGCGTCGGATGCGGAGCCGGCTTCCGCAGGGGTTGTCACGCCGCCCGCGTAGGCGGAGACGCTGGAGAGTGATTTGAGTGTCTGGATAAATTCCTCATCCGTCAGATTCTCTTCGGCCCTGAATCGCCCGTCGGAATCAACCAGCCCTCCCAGTATCCGGGCGACCCTCGTCCTGTCCGTGTAGCAATACTCCACGACGAGAGGGTGTATGTCGTACTCGAAGCGTTTACGCAGAGCGGTCACGGGCGTCTGCGTCTCGGCCGGGATTCTCAGCAGCGCGTGCCCTATAGCGCGGTCCGACTCGATGCCCTCACTTTTCAGGCGGTCGTTGAGTCCTGCGAGGAGGCTGCCCACGTCAACATCACCCACCACGTCGAGGTAGTCGCCGGACGAGGAGAAGAAGGAAGGGTCGGGCGGGAACTCGACGAAGGCGAAGCGCCTCCTGAGGGCGACATCCAGAAGGCTGATGCTCTTGTCGGCGGTGTTCATGGTCCCAAGGAAGTATAGATTCTCGGGCACCGAGAAGGTGGTCTTGGGAGACTGGGAGAGGCGCACGGGGACGTTGCGCTTGTCCGGCTCGATGTACGTGATAAGCTCGCCGAAAATCCTGGACACATCGCCGCGGTTAATCTCATCAATGATGAGGAGAACCTTGGCCGTGCCCCCGCCTTCCAGCAGGAGTTCTCTGGCTCTACTACAGGCTTCCAGCAGGATTCCGGGCTGGAGGCGAAAGGCGCTCGGGTCCGCCTCGGCGGGCCGGTAGCCTTGCACAAAGTCTTCGTAGCCGTAGGTCGGGTGGAAGGTGACGCGGAAGACTGTGTCGTCGCCGAACCGCTGTTCCCAGTGGGCGGCTAAGGCGAAGGCGCGATGGGTCTTTCCCGTCCCCGGCGCCCCGTAGAGGATGACGTTGTGCCTCTCAAGCAGCAGGCGCATCGTCGGCTCCACCGTCTTCTCCGTCTCGTCGGTGCCTGGGACGGCGGCCGGCAGTAGCGCGAGGCAGCGCTCCCGTGTCCTGTCCGACTCCCCCCACGTATCGAGCGCGCCTCCCGCCGCATCAGGCTCAAGCAAGGTCAGCTCCATCGCCTTGCAGAAGTTAACCCTGCCGGTGGAGCGGGTCGCCCAGTCGCGCACCCGTTTTGCCAGGTTATCGATAGCCGTTTCGGTGTCCGTGTTGAGTCCGGGGGTGCCGCCCTTCAGGTCATCCCAGTCTATGGCCCCTTCCGTGACGCCGCCCGCGCTGGCCGCCCGGATGACGTCCCAGGGGTTGTAGCCGTTCACGGTCTGGTTGAGGTAGCTGAGTATATACAGCGACTCGGGATTGGATATTAAGTCGTTCGGGTCGTACACGTCCCGAACGGCGCGCCAGAAATTGTAGATTCTTAAGTACCCCTCAAGCCGGAAGGCCAGCGCCTGTTGAAGCAGAACTAAGCAACGCGGCAACTCGTCGTCGTCGCCGTCGTTGGCGACGCCCGCGTCTCTCCAACGCCGAAGGACGCTGCGCCCGAACTCCGTCAGATTCACGAACGCGCCCCCGCGCTCCACGAGGCGCGCCGCGCTCATGTCCGTCACCGCCTGGTCGGCCTTGTGCCCGCTGAAGTTCAGAGCCTGATTCTGCTCCACCATCGTCAGCCAGTCGGGCACGCGCTTGAGGACGCGCATTGACGTGGCGAAAGGGTCCAGGGGCTGCCCCTGAGAAATGTGCGTTCGCCCCGCCACATCCAACAGCCAACGCCGGAACGCGTAGCCGTTCAGAGTCTCGTACCAAGCCATAAGCCGGTTAACCCCTCGCCTTTTCGCAGATGAAGAGGAACTCCAAGACCTCACGAGCCTTATACCCGCCGTAACTCTGGTAGTTGGTCCTCGGAATCGGAACGATCTTCAGCGTCCCCGGCCGGAACAGCTCTGTGTTGAAGAATTCCTGAAGCTTCAGGTAGCCGACCCCGTTGGCGTCGCTTTTAAACTCGTTCCAGTGGTTCCTGCCGTCGAAGTACGACAAGGCCACCAGCCGCGTCTTCGCCTTGCCGATCAAGGTGGACAGGGACTCTATGAACAGCGATTTTTTGCAGAACGGCGAGACAAAATCGTCGTCCATGTTCTGCCCGCGCACGTATTCCACGCGGGCGAAATAATCGTCCAGGTCCTCAATGTCCGAGTACCGGCAGAGCAGGTTGGGCATGAAGTAGTAAGAAGTGTACTGGCGGAAGTTATACGGCGGGTCAATGTAAAGCAGGTCGTGCCTGGGCGCGCTCTCGATAAACTCCAACGAGTCCTGCTCCCAGCCGACCTGGTGCTTGCCGCCGGCGAGCGCGACATCCAGCCGCGGGGCTTCCAGCAGGAGCGGGTTCAGGGCCCGCGGGTCAATCTCCTCGCGGGGGAAATCATGGTAGGTGCCTTGCGTGTTGCTGACCTTTTCGACCGCCCTTATCAGAACGGACAGCAGCATGGAGTGAAGGACTTCGGATAACAACCCGTTACGCCGCCAGCACCTGATCTGACTCAGTACCGCGTCTATGCGGCGACCATTCTCTCCGCTGAAGAAGCGCCGCCGCCCCGTCCGCCCCCTCTGACTGACGAAAGAACTGTTCCGCCCCTCCTCGGTGTAGGTGTCAAAGAAATCCGAGCGCCGCCACCCGGAGGGGACCATGCCGGGCTCAAGCTGCTGGAGGTATAAGATTAGAGCGAGCAACTCTACGTACTCAGTCCTGCGCCTCCTGTTTTCGAGAAACTTGAAACCGCTCCCTCCCACCAGCCTGGACGCCCAGTCCCCCGCCGACTTGCGGAGGCCAACGATGTCCTTCTTCGGCGTCAGCTCCTCCAAACTTACGGCGGGCACCTTGTTGTTGACGAGGAAGGCGTTGCCGACTACGGCGGAGAACAGGTTGACGTCGTTGGCCAGGACGGAGTAAGAGCGGCGCTTGAACTCGAACGACACCGAGAGGCTGCCGGAAAATATGTCACAGACCCGAGAACCAGGAGGACAGTGCTGCCCTATCACTGCCATCATGGGCTCCAGCATTTCCGTCTTGTTTCCTAAGTAGCGGTGAATCATACACGGTCGCAGAGAATCAAGTACTCCTTGTCCAGCCTCCCGTTGACCGCCGTGTTTCGGTGATTGAACTGACGGTACTCGTGGTCGAACTCGTAGACGCGCACGCCGTCCGCGCCCGCCTGCTCCCGGCACAGGCTCAGCAAAGCTTCGAACCCTATCATCCGATCATTGCCCGTCAGCCCGGAACTCGTGCCTGAATAGCTGACCAACAGTTTGGAGCCGAGCCGCTTCGATAAGTCTAACAAGTCTCTGAACGCGCGCGGCGCCTCCCGCTTGGAGCTGAACCTGGACTTAAACTTATCATCCGGGTAGAGCCCTCGCGTCACCTGCCCTCTCACGTATTGGAGTTGCGGCGCCCTGTAAGTGACCAGCGTCTCCGGGACGTGGTAGAAGCGCGAATACTGCTGCGCCGTATAGGGGGGGTCTGCGTAGATTAAATCTGCCCCTCTTAAGGGGGCGGAATCCTCCAGGAAAGATTCGAACGTGCTTCGGTAGACGGAATGTCCCCCGCCCGCCGGCGCGGCGCGCCGCAGAACCGTAGTTACGCGTTGCGAGAACAGCCGCCACACGTCAACGCCGCGGTCTTGCAGGACCCGTCCCCGCAGGAACGACAAGTCCTTCCCGCCTCTAATCAGGTGGGGTTGGGCGAAGTGCTTGCCCGGAGAAAAGACGCAATCCGAGGCGACCGACAGCAAAGCGGTTAGCAGCACCGCCTCCTCCCACTCGTTGACTCTCCCGGATGCGCGCAGGCTTTGTATCCCCACGCGCAGCCTGTCTAACTCTACGGCCTGTGCGACTCCGAAATAGGTCCCCGCGTAGTGCGTGCTAATGACGGCGCCGAAGTCGAAGGCCGTCTGCCCCCTTCTTTCAACCGCCTCGTCGAATAGCTGCCGTTGCCGGCCATCGGCCCCTTCGGGCCGCCAGACTTGAGGCACGTCGAGTGAGACATCGAAGAGCGCGTCGCTGTCCCTGTTCTTCAGCGCCTCCGCCTCCGCGGCGAGCCAGTGCTCGAACGCCGTCGAAACCCTGGAGGGCGCGGCTCGGGGGTGAAGGGCGCCGAGTATCGCCTCCTCATCAAAATCGTCTGCGCCGCGCCCGACGCTTAGTAAAGCAGTCGCGAAGCTGGAGGTGTAACTCATCGCGTCAACGGTGGTCACCCGAAATCCGGATTTCGCCAGCGCCTGTGCGACAACGGTCGTCCCGGAGAACAAGTCAATCACGCGAAGCGGTCGGGGGGTTAGCGATCGGGTAAGATCAATTATGTAGTTCAGAGTGCGAATCTTCGCCCCCAGGTACTGTATCGGGCGAAACACTTCGAGCTTACTTTGAGGGCTTGGCGGGCTTGGGAGAGCATTCGCTTCTTCAGACCATGTGCCGTTTGTGGCCGTGCTTTTATGAGTCACTCTTTCCTCTCGACACCTGTTTTAGCCATCGGAAAATTATAATTTTGCAGTCGCCGCGAATCCCTGAGTACAAGGGAACAGGTCAGAAAAATTCAAGCCTCCCTGTTTTGGAGTTTCGGCTGTTTACAAATGAGAACGCCCCACGGCGGCGCCCCGACGACGACGCCGGAGAACGCGCCGCCGAGAACCGTCGCCGCTAAAGACATGCGTGGAAAAGTATATACCAGGCGGCAAAGCTTCTTAACTCTTTTGTCCGCCCGCGCTGGATGGGTCGCAATAGAAAGAGGAAAAAGCCACGACAGGAAATAGGGCGGCAAGGGCTTACTCACTCCGAAGAGCCCCACTGTGGCGCGACGCCGCGGAAGGGTGAAGACGGGAGCCGAAGGAAAGACAGGCCGGCTACAAACAAATTTCCGGCAGCCCTTTCGTGGAATACGAGGGCGCGTTTCTTGGAATACGGGGGCGCGACGTTCGGCGGCTTGCTACCGCTCAAGCCCAGTAGGTGCGGTCGAGCGAGCGGTAGCCGATGGCCTCGGCGACGTGACCGGGGCGTATGTCGTCGCAGCCTTCGAGGTCGGCGATGGTGCGGCCGACCTTCAGTATCCGGTCGTAGGCGCGCGCCGAGAGCCCCTGGCGCGTCATCGCCGCTTCGAGCAGCCGCTCGCCCTCGGCGTCGAGCCGGCAGTGGCGGCGGATGAGGCGCGGGGGCATCAGCGCGTTGGCAAAGACGCGGCTGCCCGCGAAGCGCGCCCTCTGGCGCTCGCGCGCCGCCACGACCCGCGCGCGCACGGCGGCCGAGTCCTCGCCCTCGGGCGCGCCGCGGTCCGCCAGCTCCTTGAAGCGCACGGCCGGGACGTCCACGTGAATGTCTATGCGGTCGAGCAGCGGCCCCGAGACGCGGCCGACGTAGCGCTGCACCTGCGCGGGCGTGCAGCGGCACTCGCGCACGGGGTCGTTGTAGAAGCCGCAGCCGCAGGGGTTCATCGCCGCCGCGAGCATGAAGGAGGCCGGGAAGGTGACGGTCATCGCCGCGCGGCTGATGGTCACGCGGCGGTCTTCGAGCGGCTGGCGGAGCACTTCGAGCACGGCGCGGTCGAACTCGGGAAGCTCGTCGAGGAAGAGGACGCCGTGGTGCGCCAGAGAGACTTCGCCGGGGCGCGGGACGGCGCCGCCGCCGATGAGGCCGGCGTCGCTGATGGTGTGGTGCGGCGAGCGGAAGGGCCGCCGCGTGACGAGCCCCGCCCGCCCCGTCAGCCCCGCGACCGAGTGAATCCGCGTCAACTCCAGCGCCGCCTCGAACTCCAGCGGCGGGAGGATGGTGGGCAGGCGCTTCGCCAGCATGGTCTTGCCCGAGCCGGGCGGGCCGATTAACAGGATGTTGTGCGAGCCGGCGGAGGCGACTTCGAGCGCGCGCTTGACGGCGAGTTGGCCGCGCGCCTCGCGAAAGTCCACCTCGTAGGGCCCCGCCTCGGAGAGCAGCGCGGCCTCGTCCACGCGCAGCGGCGCCGGGGCCGAGCCCGCGCGCAGCGCCGCCAACAACTCGACCGCCGCGCGCAGGGTCGCCACCGGGTAGACGTCCACGCCCGCGACGAACGCCGCCTCGGCCGCGTTCTCCTCGGGCAGCAGCAGGCTCTTAATCCCCGCCTCGCGCGCGCGCAGGGCGACGGGCAGCGCGCCGCGCACGGGGCGCACGCGGCCGTCGAGCGACAGCTCTCCAACGGAAAGCACGTCGGTCAAACCTTGCATGTCACCGAGGTCGCCGTTCGCGCCGAGGACGCCGAGCGCGATGGGGAGGTCGAAGCTCGCGCCCTCCTTGCGCACGTCGGCGGGGGCCAAGTTGATGGTCGTCTTGTGGAAGGGGAAGAAGAAGGCCGAGTTGTTGACGGCGGCGCGGATGCGCTCGCGCGACTCTCGCACGGCGAGGTCGGGCAGGCCGACGATGGTGACGGGGGCCGGCGAGTCCGACTCGGCGCGGGCGGGCGTCAGGTCAACCTCTACGTCAACGAGGTCTGCGTCAATGCCGTAGACGGCCGCGGACTGCGTGCGGAAGAGCATAGGCGTGCCAGCTTCGCGTGTCGTGAGGCGCTGGCGGACGCCGCTGCGGGAAATGATAAAGGCGAAGGGCGAAACTCAAACTTCCGTCTTCGTTTCGCCCTTCGCCCCTGACCCTGTCCTCGAACCTTACCGGCGGCGCGCGGGCGCGGGGGCGGCCTTCGAGGCCGGGACCCGCAACTGCTGGCCGCGCGCGAGCGGCGCGTCAGGCGTCACGCCGTTGAGCTTCGCCACCTCGGCGACCGAGGCCCCGTAGCGCGCCGCGACCTGGGCGAGCGTCTCGCCGCCCTTGGCCGTGTAGCTGACCAGCCCCGCGCCCGCCGGGGCCGTGCTGTTCGGGCGCTCGTAGGACTTGAGCGTCCTCACGACGCCGCCGCCCGCGGGGACGACCAGCGCGTCGCCCTTCGACGGGTCGGCGCCCGCGTTCCACTGCTGGAGCGCCGCGGCGCTCACGCCGGAGCGAGCGGCGACGGCGTCCCAGGTCTCGCCCGGCGCGGCCTTGACGACGCGCGCCATCTGGCTGCGGCGGTCGGCCGGGATGCGCTTGAGCAGCGCGACCAACTGGTGCCCGCGCTTGGGCGGGACGCGCAGCAGGTACGGCTCGCCCGGGGGCGTCGAGTCGCGGCGCAGCTCCGGGTTGAGGCTGCGTATGTAGTCGGTGCTCGTATCGGTGAGCGACGCGACGAGTCCGAGGTTGGTCGCCGACGGGACGCTCACCGTGTCGTAGGCGAGCGGCGCCATGCGCTGGACGTTGCGGAAGCCGTACTTCTCGGGGTTCTTGGCGATCAGGATGACCGCGAGGATGTTCGGGACGTAGTTGCGCGTCTCCTGCGCGATGTAGGGGTAGATGGCCCAGAAGTCCCTGACGCCCGCGCGCGAGATGGCGCGGTCAACGTTGCCCTCGCCCGTGTTGTAGGCGCCCATCGCCAGCTCCCAGTTGCCGAAGCGGTTGTGGAGCCACTTCAGGTAGCGCGCGGAGGCGCGCGTCGCCTTCTCGAAGCTGTTGCGCTCGTCAACGTAGGCGGTCTGGCGCAGGCCGAAGCGCGCGCCCGTGCCGGGGATGAATTGCCACAGGCCGGAGGCCGCGGCCCACGAGCGGGCGGTCGGCCGCCAGGCGCTCTCGACCTGGCCGAGCCAGACGATGTCCTCGGGCACGCCCTCCTCGCGGAAAATCTTGCGCGCCATCGCCGTGTACTGCCCGGAGCGGCGCAGCCCAGACTCCATCGTCGCGCGCCCGCGCCCCTGGTAGTAGTTGATGAAGCCCTGGACGAGCGGGTGCGGCTTGAAGTCGAAGTCGAGCGTGTTCTTGATCTCGCTTTCGAGCTTGGCGACCTCCTCGTCGGAGACGTCCGTCTCCTTCTTGTCGAGTTCGAGCGTGCGCAGCGCGTCGAGCGGCGACGGCTCATACTTCTGCTCGACGAAGCCGACCTCGGCCGGCGCGGCCGGCTGCGGCGCGCCGCCCTGCGCGACGGCGACGAAGGCCGCGTCGCCCTGGGTCGTGCGCTGCGACGGAACCCCCTGCGGCACCTCGTAGCGGTAGACGCGCTCGACCAGTTGGAGGTAGTAGGTCTGGAGCCGCGGGTTCGAGCGCACGTCCATGCCGGATTCGAGCACGGTGTCAACCGCCTTGTCGAACTCCTCGCGGGCGGCCTGGCGCTTCTGGTCGCGGAGGTTCAGCTCGCCGAGGCGGAAGTGCTTCTCGGCGTCCTCCACAATCTTCTGGACGCGCGGGTCCTCGCGCTCGATTTCGCTGGGCGTGTTGCGTAGGTATGATTGCGAAGAGACTTGCGCCCGGAGCGTGGCGGAGGGGAGCAGCAGCGTCGCGAGCAGCGCGGCGTTGGCCAGAAGGCGGGGGAGGCTCGTGTTATTCAATCGTTGATCTCCTTATGCGAGAGTAAAGCGAATCCACGATGGCGACCGAGGGCGAGGGGTCGCACGAGCGGCATCCACTAAAGTTCCGAAAAGATAACCCTTCGACGGCGGCGAAGGCTCTGCGGCGACGGAAACACCTGGTTGAGAGCAGAACCCTCGAAAACCGCCCCGGAGGTTAGCACAGCCCTCAACAATTAAGCAACCCTTTCGCCCGCATCTATATGCAAATAAAAGGCGAAACGGCCTGCGTTTCCTGTACTCTTTCGCTTCGCCCGGGGGGACAACTAAGATGCCCTTCGCGCCCCGCGGGTTGCGCCCCGCGGGCGGCCGCGGGCGGCCTAAACGGAGGCTAAAAAACGGCCTGCCCCGCGCCGTCTCAGGCTTTACTGGAGCCCGAGAAGACGCGGGGCAGGCCGCGCTTCCGAATCGGTCAAATTAACCGACCGCCAAAGCCGCTTCAGACGCGCGGCGCGGCGGCCTGCGGCAGCCGCGGCGGGCGCTGGACGGGCGCCGCGGCCGGCGGTGCCTTCTCCTTGAGCGCCTCGCGGAAGACGTCGCGGACGTTCTCGACGAAGACGAAAGTCATCTCGCCGAACAGCTCCTTGGGGATTTCGTCCATGTCCCGGCGGTTGAGGTGCGGCAGGATGACCTTCGTCACGCGCGCGCGGCGTGCGGCCAGCACCTTCTCCTTGACGCCGCCGACGGGCAGCACGTTCCCCCTGAGCGTAATCTCGCCCGTCATGGCCACGTCCTTCCGGACGGCGCGCTGCGAGAGCGCCGAGACCATCGCGGTCGCCAGCGTGATGCCGGCCGAAGGGCCGTCCTTCGGGATGGCGCCCTCGGGGATGTGGATGTGCATGTCGTACTTCTCGAAGTCCTCCTCGGGGATTTCCAGCTCCTTGGCGCGCGACTTGGCGTAGGAGTAGGCGGCCTGCGCCGACTCGCGCATCACCTCGCCGAGCTGCCCCGTCAGGACGAGCTGCCCCTTGCCCTTCATCCTCAAGGCCTCGATGAAGAGGACGTCGCCGCCGACGGCCGTCCAGGCGAGCCCGGTGGCGACGCCCACCTGGTCTTTGCGCAGCACCTCCTCGGGGAAGGACTTCGGCGCGCCGAGGTACTCGTGGAGGTTCTTGGGCGTGACGCGCACGGCCTCGGACTTCCCTTCCGCGATGCGGCGCGCGACCTTGCGGCAGACGCGGCCTATCTCGCGCTCCAGCTGGCGCAGCCCCGCCTCCTGCGTGTACTGCTGGACGACGACCGAGAGCGCCTTCTTCGAGATGTGGAGGTTCCTGGCCGCGATGCCGTTCTCTTCGAGCTGCTTGGGCAGGAGGTGGCGGCGCGCTATCTCCAGCTTCTCCTCCTCGGTGTAGCCGGCGAGGCGGATGACCTCCATGCGGTCGCGCAGGGCGGGCTGGATGGTGTCGAGCACGTTGGCCGTCGTCATGAACATCACGTTCGAGAGGTCGAAGGTGACGCCCAGGTAGTTGTCGCGGAAAGAGTTGTTCTGCTCGGGGTCGAGCACTTCGAGGAGCGCCGACGACGGGTCGCCGCGGAAGTCCGCCCCGACCTTGTCAATCTCGTCGAGCATGATGAGCGGGTTGTTGGTCGCCGCCTGCTGCAAAGCCTGAATGATGCGCCCGGGCATCGCGCCGACGTAGGTGCGGCGGTGGCCGCGAATCTCGGCCTCGTCGTGCAGGCCGCCCAGGGAGAGGCGGACGAACTTGCGGTCGAGCGCGCGCGCGATGGAGCGCCCCAGGGAAGTCTTGCCGACGCCCGGCGGGCCCACGAGGCACATGATGGAGCCCTTCGGCTTCTCCTTCAGCTTGCGGACGGCCAGCGCCTCGACGATGCGCTCCTTGACCTTTTCGAGCCCGTAGTGGTCTTCGTCGAGAATCTGCTGCGCCTTGACGAGGTCGAGGTTGTCCACGGACGCCTTCGACCACGGCAGGTCGGTCATGATCTCCATCCAGTTGCGCAGCGTCGCCGTCTCGGCCGCGTCCGGGTGCATGCGCTCCAGCTTCTTGAGCTGGCGCAGCGCCTCCTCCTCGGCGTGCTTGGGCATGCCGGCGGCGTCGATCTTCTCGCGGAACTGCGCGACCTCCTCGGCCAGCTCGTTGCCCTCGCCCAGCTCGGTCTGGATGGCCTTGAGCTGCTGGCGGAGGAAGAACTCGCGCTGCGAGCGGTCTATGTCGGCGCGCGCCTGCGTGTTGATCTCCTGCTGGACGGTGAGGACTTCGATCTCCTTGTTCAGCAGCTCGTTGACGCGGCGCAGGCGGACGGTCGTGTCGGCGATGTCGAGCACGGACTGCGCGTCCTCGACCTTCAGCTCCAGGTTCGAGGCGGCGAGGTCGGCGAGGCGCCCGGCGTCGTCGAGGCCGGCGACGATGGCCATCACCTCGGGCGAGATGTTCTTGCCGAGGTTGGTGGCGCGCTCCATCGAGGCGCGGACGTTGCGGACGAGCGCCTCGACTTCGAGCGAGCGCTCGGGCGCGCTCGCCTCCGGGAGCGAGGTCAGGCGCGCCTTGAGGTACTCGCCCGTGTCGGCGACCTCCTCGACGTGGGCGCGCGCCAGCCCCTGGACGAGGATGCGGATGCGCCCGTCGGGCAGCTTGAGCATCCGCATGATGACGGCGACCGTGCCGGTCGTGTAGAGGTCTTCGCCCGCCGGCTCCTCCTTGTCGAGGTCGCGCTGCGAGACGAGGAAGATCATCCGGTTCTCGCCGAGCGCCTCGTCCACGGCGCGGATGGACTTCTCGCGCGAGACGAAGAGCGGGACGATCATGAACGGGTAGATGACGATGTCCCTGAGCGGCAGCACCGGCAGGTGCTCGGGAATCTGCAACTGCTGCTCGCCGCCGTCCACGGACTCGATAGACTCGGCTATGTTTGAAATCTGCGGCATAACTTTATAAAAGCGGTGACGGGTGACAAGTTACGTGTGACGGGTAGACCTTAACGCCTCGCCCGCCGCTTGTCACTCGCCGCCCGTCACTTTGATGCGGTGTTCCGCGCCGCGGCGGTCTTCTATTTTCGGCAGCCGGACGGTGAGCACGCCGTCGCGCAGCTCGGCGGTGGCGGCGTCCTTGCGGACGGGCCAGCGCAACTGGATGGTGCGCGCGAACTGGCCGAAGCTGCGCTCGGAACACAGGTGCGAGGTGACGCCGCGCGGCGCCCCCTTGCGCTTGCGGCCGCGCACGCGCAGCTCGCCGCCCGCGAGCACCACCTCGACGTGCTCGGCGCGCACGCCCGGCAGCTCGACCGAGACGGTCACGCACGAGTCGGACTCGCAGAGGTCCACGGCCGGCAGCCACGCCGCGCCCGCCTCGCCGGCCGCCGCCTCGGACGCCTCCTGCAGGGCCATCAGCAGACGCCCCACACGCCCGCGCAGCCGCTCAAGCTCCGCCGGGTCTACGATGGCCGCGTGAACCGTCTTTCTCATAAGCCTGTGCTGGCGGCGGGCGGCGGGCCGTCGGCGGCGGCCGGGACTTGCCGTCGGCGGTCAACCGCCCGCCGCCCCGCTCACTTTCTGACCGGCGCGCCGTCGCGCTTGCGGACGAGCGTCTTCAACTCCTTCATGAACTCGGTCACGTCCTCGAACTCCAGGTAGACCGAGGCGAAGCGGACGTAGGCGACCTTGTCCAGCTCCTTGAGCCGCCGCATGATCATCTCGCCGACCTTGGTCGTCGGGCGCTCGCGCTCGGGCGACTCCTGCACGTACTTCTCGACGGCGTTGACGATGCTGTCCAGCTTGGTCGCCGGGATGGGGCGCTTCTCGCAGGCGCGCAGCAGCCCCGCCATCACCTTGTTGCGGTCGAAGGGCTCGCGCCGGCCGTCCTTCTTGACGACCATGTAGGGGATTTCGTCGATGCGCTCGTAGGAGGTGAAGCGCCGCTCGCAGCGCAGGCACTCGCGGCGGCGGCGTATCGAGTCGCCCTCGCGCGACTCGCGCGAGTCAACGACCTTGTCTTCGAGGTATGCGCAGAAGGGGCATCTCATGTGAGCGTCCTCTGGTTTTCAAGCCCGCGGAGGTTCTCGACTCGCCCGCCCCCGCATTCCTCACGCGCTCGCCGCGCGCGCCGTGCCCTCCGTCTCGCCCGCGCCGCCGCGCGGCCCGCCGCCGCCGCGCCCCTCGGCCTCGACCTCGGCCTCCTCGGCCGCGACCAGCTCGCGCAGCCGCGCGACGCTGAAGCCGCTGCGCAGGAAGTAGTAGAGCCCGAAGACGAGCGGCGAGCCGAAGACGACGAGGTGCAGGATGATGACGGCCGGCTGCACCTGCTCGGCCGGGCGCCCGAGGTAGCGCGTCAGCCCCAGCGCCGTCGCCGCGTGGTACGTCCCCGCGCCCGCGCCCGGCGTCGGCACGACCGACCCGACCAGAGACCACCCCAGCACGAAGACCGTCTCGCTCAAGCCCACCGCCAGGCCGAAGGCCCTCAGCACCAGCATGTTCGCGAGCGTGATGACGCCCCACAGCGCCGCCGTCCACCCGGCCGTCGCCAGCAGCGCCCGCCCGCCGGCCAGCACCGCCAGCGTCCGCCCGAGCTGCCCGAGCAGCCCCGCGGCCACCGACCAAACCCTTTGCAGGACGCGCGGCAGCCGCCCCGCCCGCGCGTCGAGCCACGCCGTCACGCTCTCGGAGCGGCGGCCGAACCAGTAGAGCCCGCACAGGCCGGCGACCGCGCCCGCGAACATCACGAGCCCGGCGTCGCGCACCCGCGCGAACGTCGCCTCGTCCGCGCCGGGCAGGTTGATGAAGAGCAGGTTGGCGGCGAAGAGCAGGATGACGGCCGCCGTGTCGCACACGCGCTCAAGCGCGATGGTGACGAAGGCCGCGCCCGGCCGCACCGCGCGGTCGCGCAGGGGCAGGAAAGCCGGCCGGACGACCTCGCCCATCCGCCCCAGCAGGAAAATCGCCCCGAAACCCACGCACGTCGCCGCGAAAGTCTCGCGCACGGACGCGCCGGGCGCGAGCGGCCGCAGCAGGATTTTCCAGCGAAAAGCGCGTATCAGACACGTCGAGCAGACCAGCCCCGCGGCCAGCGCCACCAGCGGCCAGTCGGCCCGCCGCATGGCCTCCGCGGCCTTCCCCCAGTCCATGCCGCGCCCGAACCACCACAAGGCGACGCCGGCGAACAGGCACAGGGCCACGAATTTCAGGTGTTTACGCAAGTGTCACCGTTTCGAGCCGCGTCCGCCGCGGGGCGCGGCTCCGGGACGGCCGCCCGCCCCTCACTTGTGCTCCGATTTGACTTCACGCGCCGCAAGACACAAGATGTAGTGTAACATCGTTCGGCTAGAATAGTCACAGCGGGGATGGGACGCCGCGCAGGGTCGCCGGCCTCGTTCCGGGGCGCCTCCGGGCGCCGAAAAAGCCCGCCCCGGGTCGCCCCCGGGCGGCGGGAACTTTCCCCTTCAGGCGGTCGTAATGCCCGTTTGACAATGGGACGACCACCCACGCGGGGCGCTGTAAGCCTTTGAGCCGCGGAGGGATTTTGAAGGGGCGCGAGGTGGGAGTAGCTACGGCGGTGAATGTCGGCGAAGGTGCTGAGCTGGTCAGGAGATGTCGAGCCGGGGACGGCGCGGCGTGGGAGGAGATTGTTTCCACATACTCCCGCCGCATCTACAACCTCGCCTACCGCTTCACCTCCCGCTCGGACGCGGCGGAGGACCTGACGCAGGAGGTCTTCGTCCGCGTCTACCGCTCGCTCGAACAGTACGACCCGAAGCAGGGCGACCTGCAAAACTGGCTGATGCGGCTGGCGCGCAACCTCGTCATTGACGACTACCGCCGCCGCCAGCGCGCGCCGCAGGACACGCAGGCCGAGGACATCGAGGGTCACACCTACCACCTGCGCGCCGCCGGCGCCACGCCGCAGCGCGAGATGGAGCGGCAGGAGTTGGGCGAGCAGGTGCAGGCCGCGATTGACAAGCTGCCGACCGACCTGAGGACGTGCGTCATCCTCCGCGACATAGAGGAGTTGAGCTACCAGGAGATAGTTGACCACCTGAAAATCCCCGAGGGGACGGTCAAGTCGCGCATCAACCGCGGGCGCATCGAGCTGGCGAAAATCCTGCGCCGCATGCGCGTCGTCGCCATGAGCGACGTTTGATGAAGCTGGTTCTGACGAGACGTGGCGGGGCCGAAAGGGCGCGGGGGCCGCGCGGCGTCCGACGCCGAAAGCCGGGAGTGGAAGGGATGGAGCTGATTTAGGATGCTGTGCACAGAGTTTGAAGATCGTCTGACGGACTACCTCGACGGCGCGCTCGGAGGCGACGAACAGCGCGCCTTCGGCGAGCACGCGCTGCGCTGCCCCGTCTGCCACGAGCTTTTGAACGAAGTCCGGAACGCCATCGTCGAGTGCCGCGCGGACGTGCCGCCGCAGCCCACGCCGGGGCTCGAGGCGCGCATTCTCCAGAAGACCGCGCCCGAGACTTCGATGAGCTGCGAGGAGTTCGAGGAGCACCTGACCGACTACCTCGACGGCTTCATCCCCGCGCCGCTCTACCACCGCTGGGAGCGCCACGCCGCGCTCTGCGGCGGCTGCTCCGACCTGCCCGGCCAAGTCGTCCGGGCCATCGGCGCCTGCTACACCTACATCGGCGAGGAGCGCCCCGTCCCGGCCGGCCTCCACGCGCGCATACTTCAGGCGACGCTCGGCACGACCGAGGCCGAGGCCGTGCGCGCGCCGCTCGGCGCGAGGGTCATGGAGTGGATGCGCGGCTGGCTCGACGTGATGGTCACGCCGCAACTGGCGACCGTGGCGACGATGGTCATCCTGGCCGTCCTCGTCGGCACGAGCACGCTCTCCGACGACGGCTCCATCGCCGGCATGTACCGCGCGAGCCTGCGGCTGGCGTCGCAGACCTACAGCCGCGGCGCCGTGCGCGCCGACGAGCTGAAGCGCGCCACCACCGGCCTCGTCGCCTCGCCCCAGTCGCAGGGGTCGAATGGAGCCGGCCAGCAGCAACAACAGGGGCAGCAGAAGTAGGGGCGAAGCGCCGCGACGCCCAAGCGGGCGGGGGCGCGGCGCGGAGACTTTCAAGGCGGAGAATTTCAAGGCGGGGACGGGGGCTTACGAGAGTGGCAGCAGGTCTGATGAATTGCGCATATCACCTGACGAACCGCGCGGTCGTGCAGTGCAGCCGTTGCGGACGCCCTCTCTGCCCCGCGTGCGACCACCGCATCCGCGGCTTCCCCTACTGCCAGGACTGCATCGTCGCCGGCGTCGAGACCTTGCAGCAACAGCAGTCGCGCCCGGCGGGCGCGGCGGGCGTCGTCCGGCGCAGGACTTCGGCCTTCGTGGCGCTGCTGCTCTCGTTCGTCTGCCCCGGACTCGGCGCGGCCTACAACGGGCAGACCTCGAAGGCGCTCGTCCACTTCACCATCTTCGCCAGCTTCTTCCAGATGGCGACCGTCACCGACGGGACGGCCTTCTTCGTCCTCGGCGTCATCGGCACGTGGCTTTTCGCCGCCGTGGACGCCGTCCGGACGGCGCAACTCATCCGCTCGGGGCTCGCGCCCGAGGCCGAGCAGGACGCCATCGCGCGCAGGCTCTACGGCAACCCGCTGGCGTGGGCCGTGACGATGATTTCGCTCGGCACGGTCTTCCTGCTCCACACCATCTTCAACGTGCGGCTCCCCGTCAGGGAGTTTTTGCCGGTCGTGCTCGTCCTGCTCGGCGCCTACATGCTCTTCGACTGGGCGCGCGCGCGAGGCGCGAGGCGCGAGCCGCCGAGCTTCGACACCTTCAGCCGCCCGCCCTCGGTCGTCGGCGGCGCCACGGGGTCGCTCCCGGCGCAGGTGACGCGGTTCGGGACCGGCGAGCTGGTCACGCAGGTCAGTTCGCGCGAGCCGGTCGGCGGCGGGGGCTGGCCGAACGAGCCGCGGTTCTAAAGTCGAAGGCCGCGGCGGCGGACGGCCGCGCGCGTTTCTGCTAAGATGTCTCGGGGCGCAAGTCGCGCGCGGGCAGGGCTTTCGGAACGGGGAAGGAGATTTAAAGAGATGTCAGGATTTCTCATGGCGGCCGGCAGACTCGGCAGTATCGCGGCGCTCATCGCGCTGCTCCTCGTGCTGGTCAAACAGCTCATCACGCTCGTCGGCTTCCTGATGTTCGCCCTCAAGGTCGCCATCGTCATCGCCTTCATCGGCCTGATGCTGCTCATCGTCATCACCTTCCTCAGCGCGCGCAACCGCCGCCGCCGCGAGGCCGAGGAGATTTAGCGGCGCCCGCGCCCGCGCAAATTTTCGCGAAAAAGCGCCCGCCGTCAGGAGTCCCGCCGTGGGATTTCTGACGGCGGGCGCTTTTTCGCGCCGCCGCCGCGGTTTGCAATCACGAAACCCCTGTGCTAGTTTCTAGCTCCTTGCGCAGCCCCCGGTCAGGCTCCCGTCTTGGTCGTATCTTCAAAAGACGGGACTCGGCGGCGTCTTCAGGAAGGGTCTCGCAAGCAAGAAACCCGGCAATTAAATAGTTTTCGCACTCGTCGCCTTCTTTCGGCAGACAGTGCCTTTCGCGTTCATCCGTGTGCCTGCTCTCCCAATGTACGGCGTGCGGACGGGGCGCCCAAGGAGCACACTCCGATGAACAGAGACGAGCGTTTTTACGCTTTTATCGTTTCTCAGACCACCCGCACGCGTTCCCACGTCCGCCGCTTCTCCATCCACAAGCGTTGGGTCAAGGCTTCGGCGCTCGCCGCCGCGTTCCTCTGCTGCGCCGCCGCCTACGGCGTCTACGGGCTGACGCGCGAGGCCATCCACCTCCGCATAGAGGAGGAGAACAACCGCCTCCGCATCGAGAACGAGCGCCAGCGCCAGAAGCTCCAGAAACTCGAAAATCGCGTGGACGCCATCGAGGACGCCTCGCGCCGCCTCTCGGAAATCTCCGGCGTCACGACGGGCGAGGACGGCGAGGGGGGCACGAGCACGCACGGCGCGGGCGGCCCGGCGCTCGACGCCGCCTCGGTCGAGGCGCTGGAGACGCGCGCGTCGCGGCTCGAAGACGAGTTGCGCGTCTACGAGACGGCGCTCAAGGAGCGCGCCCGCGTCCCCTCCATCTGGCCCGTCGAGGGCGAGTCCACCGACAGCTTCGGGGTGCGCGGCAATCCCTTCGGCGGCGGCGGCTCCGAGTTCCACCCCGGCAAGGACATCGCCGCGCCGCACGGCACGCCCGTGTTTGCGCCCGCCGACGGCGTCGTCGTCGAGGCCGGCTGGAAGAACGGCTACGGCCAGACGGTCGTCCTCGACCACGGCAACGGCCTGACAACCCGCTACGGCCACCTGTCGAGGATAGAAGTCTCGGGCGGTCAGGAACTTAGGCGCGGCGAGCAGTTGGGGCTGGTCGGCTCCACGGGGCGCTCGACGGGGCCGCACCTCCATTACGAGGTGCGCGTGGGCGCGCTGCCCGTCAGCCCCGAGCGCTACCTGCCCGAGCGATAGCTCCGGGGGGGCTTCCGGGCGGTAAACCTTTGAGGCGATTCGAATTTTTGTGCTTGACAGAGCGTACGGTTTCGCTTAGTATGCGCCGTCGTTACCCGCCACGGGCCGCTTAAAGCCGCCCAATCGTTAGACTTGCAAGCGTTAGCAATGAAGTTGCAGTTCCGTCCCTGTCCGCGTGTGGTGAGCCAGAAAGGCGCAGGCGCCGTCAGGCCACCACGGGCGGGCATTTTTTTGTGTTGGAGTTCCTGGGGCGCGTCTTGTTGCGGGCGCGCGCCGGCTCGTAGATCAACCTTGCGGGCGCGGTCGGAGTCTCCCGTTAGTTTTCCGGCCCCGGCCCTTTTCACCGAATCGTTAGGAGGATTCGTCAGCTATGCCTAGAATTACCGGTAAGGTCAAGTGGTTCAACAACGCGAAGGGCTACGGCTTCATCGAGCAGCCCGGCTCTTCCGACATCTTCGTTCACTACTCCGCCATCCAGGGCGACGGCTTCAAGACGCTCGAAGAGGGTCAGGAAGTCGAGTTCGAGGTGACGCAGGGCCCGAAGGGCCCGCAGGCCGAAAAAGTGACCAAGATGTAACTCTCCCCCTGAACACTTCAGCTTTCGTTGAAGGCCACTGACCGCTTCCGGACTTCGCAACGAGCCGGCAAGCAAAAGAAAGCAAGGCGCCTCAAGAAAGCAGTAGGCAGTAAGCAGTAGGCGAAAAGGCAGTCAGGACTTTTAAAGTCCTGACTGCCTTCAGCTTTCCGCCCGCCGCCTGCTGCTTTTTTACTTGTCGGCCTTGGCCTTGAACTGGACGCGGCCGTCGGCGACGGCGACCGAGAAGTGGACGCGCTCGCAGCCCGAGCGCTGTTTGAGCGCCTCGCTCTTCTCGGCGATCATGCGGTGGAAGCGCGCGAAGGAGAGGTCGTCGCTCGCCTCGCCGCAGCGCCGGCGGGCCTCGACGAGCGCGTCGTAGAGCCCGCGCATGGTGCGGACGTCGGAGCGCGCGTCGGAGCAGACGAAGGTGCTCGTCTGGGACTCGGGCCCGGCCGCGGGCGCCTGGGCGGGACGGCGCGAGGGGCCGCGCCCCTCCTCGCGCTCCTGCATCGTGCGCCGCCAGAGTTGCAGGAACGAGGAGTAGCGCGCGGCCAGCGAGTTGTAGTGGTAGCGCTGCGCGAAGCTGAGCGTGCGCTCGTCGGCGAGGCGCTTGATGAGGGTGTCCACGCGCCCCTTGGTGTCGTAGGGCGGGCGCTTGGCGGCGCCGTTGAAGTAGATGTCGAACTCGACCTTGAGGCGGCGGATGTCCTCTTCGAGACGCGCCAGTTGCTCCTCGACCGTCGGCTGCTCGTCGCGGTAGACGACCTTCTTGGCGTTGCTGTTCTTGCTCTCGTCGCGCTCGCGCGCGCGGCGCGCGAACTTGTTCTCGCGAATCGGCACTCTACTTTACTCCTCGCCGGCCGCCCCGCGGCCTCATTTCTAACATAGGGTTTCGCCGCGAGGGGTGTCAACAACTTTAAGAATGAAGTAGACGGCGCCCGGCAGTCCCCGCCCGGCGGACGTTGACGCCGGCCGGCGGACAGTTCTCTCGCGAGGGGTTTTCCACTGCCTGTCGGCGAGTCTGCTGGCCGCCGTCAATTATTGCGGCGGCCAGGGGATGACTTTGGGGCGGTTGGGCGTGGGCTGCGTGACGGGCGGCGGGTTGGACTGCGAGGGGGGCGGCGCGGGGCGCTGCGGCTCCGGCGCGGGGGGGCCGGCGGGCCGCGGGTCGCGCGCGTCGGCGTCGTTGCGTGCGTCGTTGCGTGCGTCGCCGGGCGGGGGCGCGGGCTGGTTGGCGTTCGGCGCCGCTCTGTCGGCCCGCCGGCGCGCGGCCGCGTTGTCGTTGGCGGCGGGCGCGCCGCCCTCGGAGACGACGGTCAGGTCGCGTGGGACGTCGGAGGGGACGGGGCCGGGCGCGGGCTGCGTGACGTAGAAGGGCTGGCCGGCGGCGCCGGGCGCGGCGAAGGCCGGGTCTGTGACCGGCATGACGGCCTGCGGGTCGGGCGTGGGGAAGGCGGGCGTGGGTTGGGCGAGCGGCGGCGCGGTGGCTCCGGCCGCCGCCTGCGGCGCGGTCGGGGTCGGGGTGGCCGCCTGCTGCGCGGACGGGCGCGGGCTCGTCCCGCCGCGCACGAACGCGAAGACCGCCACGCCGAAGGCTATCAGCAGCAGCGCCGCGCCGACCGAGCCCTGCCAGGAGCGCAGGAAGTCTCCGAGGCGGAAGGCCGAGGCCGAAGGGTGCGCCGGGACGTTTCCGCCGAGCCGCAGCGAGACGCCCGCCGCGCCCGCCCCCGTAGAAGCGCCCGTAGAAGCGGGCGTCGCGATTGACGAAGAAGACGCCGAACGTGCTGACGGGGTTGAAGATGTCGGCGAGGCGGCTTCCGGCGCCCGCGCGTCGGGCGGCGTGGCGATTGGGCGGGCGAGGCCCTCAGCGGAAGCGCGCGCCGCGGCGTCCGCGACGCGCGTATGCGAAGGGCCGCCGGCGCGGCGCGACTCGCGACCCGCCGGCCTCCTCGAAAAGATGGTCACCTCTTCCGACTGTGGGGTCGCGGCGTCGGCGTCGGACTGCGGGGACGCGTCGCCCGCGACGGTGGCCGTCCGGGACGAGACGCCTGTGACTGCGGCCGTCGTGTTCGCGGCGCCCGCGGCCGCGGGCGGTTGGGGGGCGGCTGCGGGCGGCGGGGGGGCGGAGTCCGAGACGGCGTGCGTCGTCTTCGCGCCCGCCTCGTGCGCCACGGCGGGCGGGCCGGGCGGCTCGGCGGCGCGCAGAAGCTCGGCCATCTCTTTGAAGCCGCGCGCGGCGGCCCAGGCGGCGGCCGTCGTGCCGAGGCTGGTGCGCGCGGAGACGTCGGCGCCGCGCCGGACGAGGAGGCGCGCGACGCGCTCGTGGCCGAAGAAGACGGCGAGGATGAGCGGCGTGAAGCCGTCCGCGCGCCGCGCGGAGGCGTCCGCGCCCGCGTCGAGCAGCGCGCGCGCGACTCCTTCGTGGCCGCGCGCGGCGGCGCGCATCAGGGCCGTCTCGCCGCCCCCTTCGAGGCGCGCGTCGGCCTGCGCGCCCGCGTCGAGCAGCCGTGCGACCTCGGCGGCGTCGCCTTCCCCGGCCGCGTCGAAGAGGGCGCGGGCGGTCTGTTCCTTCGCGTGCGGGGCGGCGTGGGGCATTTCGGTTTCTCTCAGGGGCGGCGCGCGGCGTAGAATGCGACGGACGCCGCGGGGCTCAAAGCTAAACTTACCACTAACGTCTCGTCACTGACTACCGGCTTGGCGGATATGCCCGACTCGCTTCTTTCAGAAAGGCTGCGCGCGCTGCCCTCGGTTGACGCGCTGCTGCGCACGCCCGAGGCCGCGTCGTTGCGCGCGCGGCTCGGCGCGGAGCGCCTGACCGCCCTCGCGCGCGCCGTGACCGACGAGATGCGCGCCGAACTCCTTCAAGCCCCGGACGCGCGCGACGGCGGCGGGGACGCCGAAGACGACGGCGGCGGCGGCCGGCGGCCCGGCGCGCGCACGCGCGAAGCGCTGCTCGCAGAGGTCGCGCGCAGGCTCGCGCTCGCCGCCGAGCGCGAGCGGGCGCGGGGACTGCGCCGCGTCGTCAACGCGACGGGCGTGGTGCTGCACACCAACCTCGGGCGCGCGCCCCTCTCCGACGCCGCGCGCCAGGCCGTCGCGCGCGAGGCGGCCGGCTACTGCACGCTCGAATACGACACGGAGACGGGCGCGCGCGGCCGGCGCGGCGCGAGGGCCGAGGCGCTGCTCGCCGAGTTGACCGGCGCGGAGGACGCGGTCGTCGTCAACAACTGCGCCGCCGCGGCGCTGCTCGTCCTGACGGCGCTGGCGCGCGACGGCGAGACGATAGTCTCGCGCGGCGAACTGGTCGAGATAGGCGGCGACTTCCGCGTGCCCGACGTGATGGCGCAGTCGGGGACGACGATGGTCGAGGTCGGGACGACCAACCGCACGCGGCTCGCCGACTACGAGCGCGCCGTCGGCGAGCGCACGCGCCTGCTGATGCGCGTCCACCCTTCGAACTACCGCATCGTCGGCTTCACGGCCGCGCCGGCGCTCGAAGAGCTGGCCGGGCTGGCGCGCGAGCGCGGGCTGCTGCTCTACGAGGACGCCGGCTCGGGCGCGCTCATTGACCTCGCGCCGCTGGGGCTGGCGGGCGAGCCCGTCATCCGCGACTCGGTCGCGCGCGGCGCCGACGTGGTCAGCTTCAGCGGCGACAAGCTGCTCGGCGCGGCGCAGGCCGGCCTCGTCGTCGGGCGGCGCGAGGCGGTCGGTCGTCTGCGCCGTCACCCGCTCTACCGCGCGCTGCGGGCGGACAAGCTCGCGCTCGCCGCGCTCGAAGCGACGCTCGACGCGTACGGCCGCGGCCGCGCCGCCGAAGAGGTGCCCGCCGTGCGGATGCTCTCGGCGGCGCGCGCGGACCTGGAGAAGCGCGCACGCGCCTTCGCGCGGCGGCTGCGAACGCGAATCGGCGGCGACGCGCTCGGCGTCGAAATCGTTGAGGGCGAGTCGGCCGTCGGCGGCGGCTCGGCTCCGACGACGCACCCGCCGACGGCGCTCGTCGCCCTCGAGCACGCTTCCCTTTCGGCCTCGGCGCTCGAAGAGAGTCTGCGTCGCGGGCGGCCGCCCGTCGTCGCGCGCATACTCGGCGACCGCGTCGTCCTCGACCTCCGCACCGTGGCCGAGGCGGAAGAGGCCGAGCTGCTCGGAGCGCTCGCCGCCGCCTGTCAGACCTGAGACGCGCCCCGAAAAAGACTTCTTGTGAAGCCGCCGAGCCGCGTTGTAAGATGAATTCGGGCGACGCGCTCGCGTCGCCCGCGTCGGAAAGTCCTTCCTCTAAAGACTCGTCCCCCCGATAAAAGCCTTGAAAAGTCCGGTCTCATTCTCTCTAAAATCCGTCTCCCTGTCCGCGGCGCTGTCGCTCGGCGTGTCCGCGCTGTCCGCGGGCGCGTGGGGCGTCGGCCTGCTCAGGTCGCCGGCGGCGCTCTTCATGTTCGACGACCCGGCCGCGCCGAGCGTGCCGCCGCAGGCGTGGGTCGTGCTGCTGCTGGTCTGCGCGGCGGGTCTGGGCGGCGGGTTCGCGGCGGAGCGGTTCGGCGCCCGGCGCGCGCTGCCGCTGGTGGCGGGCGCGCTCGTGCTGCTGTGCGGCGTGAGCCTCGTGGCCTCGCGCTTCCTGCGGCTCGACATCGTGTTCGCGCCGATGCTGTTCGCGGCCGTCGGGTCGCTGGCGGCGGCGCAGGCGCGGCGGCTGTGGAAGGTGGACGCGCTGCTGACGCGCAACGTCGAGCGGCTGGCCGTCCGGCGCTCGGCGCTCGAAGGGCGCGCGGCGAACACGCGCCTGCTGAGCGGGCTGCGGCTGCTCGACACGGTGCTGCCGGTCGAGGAGGCGGTCATCTTCCGCCTGGACGAGTCGGGCGCGCCGGCGCAGGCGGCGCGGCTGCGCGCCTCGTCGCCGGCGGCGGCGCAGGCCGAGGGCGACCGCAACACGGCCTGGCGCGAGAGCGTGCGGACGTGCGAGCGCGTGATGCGCACGGGCGAGCTGGAAGTTAAAAATGAGGGCGCGGGCGGCGAAGGCGAAGTCGGCGGGCGCTCGACCATCGCCGTCCCCTTGAGCCACGGCGGGCAGTCGGTCGGCGCGCTGCTGCTCAGGCTGCGCGAGCGCTTCGACGAGGAGGACCGGCCGCTGCTGGAGACGGTCAGCGCGCAGTTCGCGCGCAACCTCCAGCGCGACGACGCGCGCGCGCTCGACGTGCCGGCCCCGCGCGAGACGTTCTACTCGTCGCGCGCCGCGCGCCAGCGCCTCGAAGCCTTCGGCGTGGTGAGCGGCCTGCTGACCGAGCAGGGCTTCGCCGGGCTGGTGCTCTCCGAGGGCTCGGACGGGCACGCGGTCGCGTACCTGGACGGGACGCTGGCCTTCGTCAACCGCCAGATGCGCGAGGCGGCGCGGCTCGACGACGCCGGCTGGCGCAAGCTCGACCTCTTCGGCCTGCTCGAACGCTTCCGCACGGGCGTCTTCGACGAGCCGCAGATAGCCGTCCGCCGCGTGCTCCAGACCGGCCAGCCCTACGAGCGCGAGCTGACCTTCCTCGACCGCGGCGAGACGCTCGCGCTCCGCATCGCGCTGGTCACGGAGTCGGCGGCTGACGACGCGTGCGAAGGCGCGGAGCCGGGCTCGGCGCTCCCGCTCTGCCTCGCCGTCACCGTGCGCGACGTGACGCGGATGAAGGAACTGGACAGGCTCAAGAGCGACATGCTCTCGCTGATGTCGCACGAGCTGCGCACGCCCGTCACCTCCATCAACGGCTTCGCCGAGCTGCTGATGGCCGACGACAAGGTGCCCGAGGACGCGCGCGAGTTCCTCTCCATCATCCACGCCGAGTCGCAGCGCGTCGCGCGCATGCTCTCGACCTTCCTCTCGGTGGCGAAGCTCGAACAGAAGGACAGGCAGGAAGTCCTGATGGCGCCGCTCGCGCTCGACGACGTGGTGCGCGAGGCCATCACGAGCTTCCAGCCGGTCGCCAAGCGCAAGCGCATCCGGCTGGTCGAGCGCGACGGCCAGCGCCTGCCGCCCGTGGCGGCCGACCGCGGCCTCATCACGCAGGCGGTCGCCAACCTCGTGGACAACGCCATCAAGTACAGCCCCGAGCGCACCTCGGTCACGCTCTCGACGGCGCTGGAGGCCGACGCCGTGCGCCTGACGGTCGAAGACCGCGGCTACGGCATCCCGCCCGAAGACCAGGACAGGGTCTGGGAGAAGTTCTACCGCGTGGCGCGCGACGGCCGCGTCAAGGAGGAGGAGTCAACTGGGCTCGGCCTCTCCTTCGTCCGCCAGGTCGTCGAGCAGCACGGCGGGCAGGTCTTCCTACAGTCCGAGCCCGGCCTCGGCTCCAAGGTCGGCTTCACGCTCCCGCGCCTGTGACCGTGTGAGAAGGCGGGCGGCGGGACGGCGGGCGGCGAAAGCGGCCGCCTCCGTCAACAGACGGCGCGGGCCGCGGGCCGCCGCCGCCTTCCCGCGCTTCACTTCTTTCACTTCTTATTCAGGGTGCCGCGGCAGCCTTCGGCCTTACAGCGGCAGCGGTAGGTGTCCGGGTGGTGCGTCGAGACGTAGTCGCAGGTTATTTCTTCGCCGGGGTGGATGTCGCGCAGCGCCATGAAGAGCAGGTGGCCGCGCGTGAGCCGCATGTAGGCGTTGGGGCGGCAGGAGTGGTTCATGTAGTGCGTGCCGTTGCCGCCGCGCGCGCCGTCGAGGTGGCGGCCGTATTCGAGCGCGCAGATGCGGTGCTTGCGCCGCGTCTTGATGCGCCGCGCGACCTCGCGCTCGCCTATCAGCTCGCCCGTGTACTCGGCGATCTTCTTCCCCTTCGGAAAGAACTGCGTGGCGAAACACCCCTTGCCGTCAATCGGCGACTTCCGGACGGCGATTCCCGGCGCGAGATTCATAAGGCAGAAAAGGCAGAAGGCGGCAGGCGCTGGAGCGTGGACGGCCTGCGCGGGCGCCGGCCGTCTACTTTACTGTTTCAGGCGGAAGCTGCGGGCGATGGCGTCGGTCTGGTTCTGGATGCGCTGGAGCCGGTCGCGCAGCCCCGTGAAGTGGAGCACGTAGACGGTGCGGGCGTCGGCCTGTAGGTAGTAGACGCGGCCGGCCATCGCGCGCCCGGCGCTGGTGTACTCGTAGTTGGAGACGAGCCCGCTCAGGCGGCCGGCGAAGCGCTCCTCCTTGCCGCCGACGAAGCCGGGCAGGAAGCGCAGCTTGGTGTCGGACTGGTCGCGCGCGAAGTCTGCGAGCTTGGCGTCGCCCTCGACGGCCTCGCGCCGCACGCGCAGGTAGCCGTCCGAGCGGTCGTTGAAGACGTAGTCGGCGTTCTGGCGCGCGCCGTCCGGGCGCGTCACGGCGCGCCACGCCGGCGACGGCAGTTCGAGCGCGTACTCGTCGGTCTCGCTCGTGTGCGGCTCCTGCGCCGGCGCGGCCGCGGCCGCCGAGACGAGGAGCGCGAGCGCGCAGATGAAGAGGCGTCCGGTGCTTCGCATACTCACCTTTTCTCCTTCACGGGCCGCCGCCCGGCGCGGGCGGCTGACGGGGTTCGAGCGGGTCACGTTTCTTCTCTGATGTGGGCGCGCGCGGCGGTGTTGCCCGCCGCCGGCGCGCGGCCGGCGCGGCGCGCGCCCTACGACTTGCCGCGCAGGTCTTTGATGGTCGCGCGCACCTGCTCGGCGTCGGGGGCCTTGGGCGAGAGCTTGAGGTATGTCTCCAGCGCGTCGGCCGCCTTCCTGTAGTCGCGCTTGGCCCAGTAGATGCCGCCGAGGTACTTGTGCGCCGCGCCCATCTGCTCGCCGCCGAGCCGGGCCGCCTGCTGCAACTCGCGCTCGGCCTCGTCTATGTTCTTCAGGCCGATGAGCGCCACGCCCAGGTACATGTGCCCCGCCGCCGACTTGTCGAACTTCCTGAGCGCGCGGCGCAGTTGCGTCTCGGCCTCGGCGAACTCCTTCTTCTGCGTGAGCGCCGTGCCGTAGTTGAGCTGCACCGAAGGGTCGTCGGGCAGCGCCCGGGCGGCCGCGCGGTAGGCTTCGAGCGCCTTGTCGAGCTGGCCGGCGCGCATGCGGACGAGCCCCAGCTCGTTGTGCGCCAGCCCGAACTGCGGGTGCTGCGCGACGGCCTCGCCCAGCAGCGCCTCGGCCTTCGCCGCGTCGCCCTTGCGCGCCGCCTCCTGCGCCCTGACGAAGAGGTCGAGCGCGGCCTTGGGCACGCCGGCGAGCGCCGGGTTGGACTCGGGCTTGAGGCGCAGGTAGACCGGCAGCGTCGTCATCTGCGCCGAGCCGCCGAGGTAGACCGACTCGCGCTGCACCTCGAACTCCCTGCCGGCGTCAATGGTCACGTCGTAGGGCCCGGGCTCCAGGTTGTTGAAGAGGAAGACGCCGTCCTCGCCGGCGACGCCGGTGCGCGCGCCGGAGTTCGAGCTGGTGATGGTGATGCGGACGCGCGTCTCGGGCAGGCGGCCGAGCGGGCTGATGATGTGGCCCTGGATGGAGTAGCGGCCGCCCGTCCCGGCGGTGTCGCCGCGGTGCGCGCCGATGCCGGTGCTCTGCGCGCGCGCCGCGCCGGCGAAGGCGCAGAGCGAAGCGGCGAGGGCGGCGGTCAGGGCGAGAAGGCGGTAGGGGGGGAAGCCGTTGGGGCGACGAGTTCTTACAGCCATCTTTTCAAACTCCTTCGGGGGGTGGGGGTTTCTTCACTTTACGGCGCGGCGCGCCCGACGGCGGCGCGCTGCGCGGCGAAGAGCGTCTGGAGCCCGCCGCGCGCGAGCGCGAGCAGCGCCTCCATCTGCCCGGCCGAGAAGGGCTCGCCCTCGGCCGTGCCTTGCAGCTCGACGAAGCGGCCGTCGCCCGTGCAGACGACGTTCATGTCAACCTCGGCGCGCGAGTCCTCGTCGTACTTGAGGTCGAGGAGCGGCGCGCCCGCGACGACGCCGACGCTGACCGCGGCGACCTCGCCCGTCAGCGGCAGCGCCGGGAGCCTATTCTCCCCGACGAGGCGGCGGCAGGCAAGCACCAGCGCGACGTAGGCGCCCGTGATGGCGGCCGTGCGCGTCCCGCCGTCGGCCTGGAGGACGTCGCAGTCCACGGTGATGGTGCGCTCGCCGAGCTTGGAGAGGTTCGTGACGGCGCGCAGGCTCCGGCCGATGAGCCGCTGTATCTCGTGCGTCCGCCCCGAGGGGCCGCCGCGCCCCGTCTCGCGCTGCGTGCGCTGCGGCGTGGCGCGCGGCAGCATCGAGTACTCGGCCGTCAGCCAGCCCTGCCCCGAGTTCCGGCGGAAGGGCGGCACGCGGTCGTCGAGCGTCGCCGTGCAGATGACGCGCGTCAGCCCCATCTCGATGAGCGCCGAGCCTTCGGCGTAGGGCATGAAGCCCGGCGTGATGCGCAGTTGCCGCAGCTCTTCGGCCGCGCGCCCGTCGGTGCGCTTGTAAGTCCCGCTAGAGGGTTTGGAGTTCATCGTGTCCCCAGACCTCGACGGCTTCGAGCCTGCGCGGCGCGGCGCCGAGGAAGCGCTCGGCGACGTGCGCGAAGCGCTCGGCCGCGTCGGTCACGTAGAAGTGGTCGAGGTCGTCGCAGAGCTGGCGCGCGCGCGCGCCGGCCTCGCGCAAATCGCGCAGCTCCTGCGTCGCCGTGCGCCGCAGTCCCTCGCGCTCGATGACCGACTCGACGGCGCGCGCCGCCGCCTCGCCCGAGTCTATCAGACGCACGCCCGCGCCGACGGCCTCCTGGATGACGCGCCGCAGGATGGGGTAGTGCGTGCAGCCCATGACGAGCGCCGTGACCCCGCCCTCGCGCAGCTCGCGCAGGTACTCTTCGGCCACCATGCGCGCCACCTCCGAGTCGGCCCAGCCCTCCTCGGCCAGCGCGACGAAGAGCGGGCAGGCGCGCTCCAAGACCTCGGCCCCGGGCGCGAGCGCCTTGATGGCCTGACTGTAGGCGCCGCTCTTGACCGTGGACTCGGTGGCGACGACGCCGACGCGCCCCGCGCCCGCCGCGCCGGCCGAGGAGGCGGCGGCGACGGCCGCGCGCGCGCCCGGCTCTATCATGCCGACGACGGGGACGCCGACGGCGCGGCGCACCGCCGGGAGCGCGAGCGCCGAGGCCGTGTTGCACGCGACGACCAGCAGCTTGACGCCCCGCGAGACGAGGAAGCGCGCGTCCTCGACCGCGTACCGCTCGACCGTCGAGAGCGACTTCGTCCCGTAGGGGACGCGCGCCGTGTCGCCCAGGTAGACGAAACGCTCGCCGGGCAGCCGCTCGTGCAGCGCCCTGTAGACCGTCAGGCCGCCGACGCCGCTGTCGAAAATTCCGATGGGAAGGTTGCGGTCCAAGATTCAGAAGGTCGCGCCTAGACGGCTCAGGCGAAAATCTCCGACACCCTGCGGCGGAAGCCCGGCACGACCCCGCCGCCGTCCAACTCGCCGCCCTCCGACAGCCGCGACGCGTCCATCATCGGGCGGTAGACCGACACGCCCCGCCGCCGCCGGTCAACGACCCACACATCCCACGCGCCGGCGTTCACGTACCCGGCGAGCGGCGGCGTGACGTTGACCACGACTGCGCCGCGCTCGCCTCCGGGGGTGACATCCTTCGCAGCTCTCCCTTCACCGGCTCGTAGCGGAAGCCGTCGCCCGGCGCCCCGAATAGCTCGCCGGCGGTCGAGCGCCGAAGCGTCGTCGTCATGGTAGTCCTCCGCGGCGGCCGCGCGGGTCGTAAACAGAGGCGGCCGGTTTGGGGCGGATGTTCTC
>DASVUF010000170.1:0-17994 GCA_036387195.1 Pyrinomonadaceae bacterium
GAGGGGGGCGGGGGCCGGGGCGGCCCCCGCCCCCCTCGCCTTTTCACGCCGCCCCGCCGACGGTGACACGGGCGGCGGGACGGAGTATGATGCGTCGCCCGACTTTTACGGGGCTGCGGCGGCCCCGCCGATTCCGTAAACCTTCGCCCCGCGTTTTCGTATATCTACACCGGACGGCGGCGCGTGAAGCGGCGACAGAAACGGGGGCGAAATCCCCGGCCGCGCGCCGAAGGCGTTAACAGTGAGCGCCATTCTCATCATCTCAATTCTGCTGGTCTTCGCAGCCTCCTTCGCCATCATCCGCAAGAGACGCCACACGTCCGACGGGGAAGCGCCGCGCCTCCCCGAAGGCGTCAGCCCGCGCGGGCTCTTCGACATCCCGGACGGCGACGACGCCCACAGCCCGCTCGAAACGCCCGAAGAACTCAGGGCCGCCGAACTGCGCCGCCGCGCCGCCGCCGGCGACCTCGGCGCGCTCGGCGGCGCGCGCGAAACCGGCGACGCGCCGCTCTACCGCTCGGTGCTCGGCGCGCTGGTGGCGCGCGCGGCGGGCGACGCCGACGCCCTGCGCGCGCTCTCCTCCTACGTCGCGCGCGGCGAGGGCCTGCGCTCGTCGCCCGAGCTGGCCGGGATGCTGCTCGCCGAGTGGAGGCGCGCGCCCGCGCCCGGCTCGACCGCCGAGCTGCTGCGCGTCTCGGCGCTCTCGGACGACGCCGGCGCGTTCGGCCGCGCGGTCGCCGAAGTCCTACAGCTCTGGGAGGCGGGCCGCCTCCCCGGCGTCGGCGCGCGGTCGCTCAGCTCGCTCTTCGAGGCCGAGTACTGGCTGCTCTCCCCGGAGTCCCGCGCCGGCGGGGCCGGGTTCGTCCTCAAGCAGAAGCTCGCCGACGCGCGGCGCCGCATCGCGGCCCGCGCGCGCGGCGCGCAGACCACCACCACCACCACAGCACAGGGCTCCGCCGCGGAAGCCCCCGCACAGAAAGAAAGGCCATGAACGACTTAATCATCGAGTCCGTGCCGGTGCTCGTCGTCGTCGTCGTCGCGCTCGTCGTCCTCGTCGTCCTCGTCAGGCGCTGGCTCGTCAACGTCGGCGCGCGCGAGATCGCCATCAAGGAGCGCCGCTACTTCGGCTCCAAGATGCCCCCGGGCCGCGTCGTCGCCACCGAGGGCGAGGTCGGCATCCAGGCCGACGTCCTCAAGCCGGGCCTCCACCTCGTCAAGTGGCCCTTCGAGAAGGTCGTGCGCAAGGTGCCCCTCATCGAGATCGGGCCGGACGAGCTGGGCGTCGTCGAGGCCATCGACGGCGAGCCGATGCCGCCCGGCAGGAACTTCGCGCCCGACCGCGCGCAGAACGCGCACAACAACTTCCAGGACCCCATCGCCTTCATCAAGCAGGGCGGCGTCAAGGGCATCCAGCTCCGGACGCTGCCGCCGGGGCTCTGGCCGATCCACCCCTACCTCTTCCGCGTCTCGGTCTCGAAGATGACGGTCATCCCCCCGGGCAAGGTCGGCATCGTCACCGCCTCCGACGGCGACCAGCTCGACGCCGGGCGCCTCCACGGCAAGGCCGTCGAGGGGCACCGCAACTACCAGGACGCCGAGGCGTTCGTCGCCAACCGGGGGCAGAAGGGGCCGCAGGTCGAAATCCTGACGCCGGGCACCTACCGCATCCACACGCAGTCGGCGCCGCTCGAAGGCGGCGACCCCAAGCCCGGCCTCTTCTTCGTCCGGCTCTACGACGCGACCGTCATCAACGAGAACAACATCGGGCTCGTCGAGGCTTTGGACGGCGCGCCCCTGGACCCGCGCGACTACGTCGCGACGACCGTCCAGGGGCACGACAACTTCCAGGACTGTAACGAGTTCATCGCGCAGGGCGGCCAGCGCGGGCCCCAGCGCGACATCCTGCTGCCCGGCACCTACTACATCAACCCGCTCGTCTTCAAGGTCATCCCCGAGACGGCGCGCGAGGTCAAGCCGGGCGAGGTCGCCGTCATCGTCTCGAACGTCGGCAAGGACCCGACCGAGGAGATACGCCGCGAGATGGCGAACAAGGTGCGCGAGCGGCTGGAGAAGGAGGAGCACGAGCAGGTCACGAAGGCCGTCCAGCGCCTCGACCAGCTCGACGGCGAGACGCGGCAAATCTCCGAGCTGCAGGAGGAGCTGCTCACCAGCGACCCGGCCGACGCCCGCCTCGACCAGGGCGCGCACGAGGCCTACGTCGTCCCCGAGGGCTACCGCGGCATCCAGGAGACGGTCGTCGGCCCCGGCAAGTACTACGTCAACACGCTGGCGATGACCCCCATCATCATCCCGACGACCAACATGACGGTCGAGTGGACGGCCGAGGAGGTGGACAACACCTTCGACCCCTTCGAGGTCATCTCGAAGGACGGCTTCACGATGAAGCTCGAAGTCCGCGTCGTCTTCCGCGTCAAGCCCGAGGACGCGCCCTTCATGGTCGCCAAGATCGGCAACACCGACAAGCTCATCCAGAACGTGATGCACCCGCTGATCGACTCCATCTTCCGCAACCAGGCGTCGGAGTCCTCCGCGATGGCCTACCTGCAGAACCGCCACGAGGAGCAGGAGCGCGCCGAGGCGCGCGTGCGCATGCACCTGCTGAAGTACCACGTGGACGTCGTCAACGTCCTCATCTGCCACATCCACCTCCCCGAGGAGCTGATGAAGACGCAGACCGAGAAGATTCTCGCCGAGCAGCGCCAGAACATGTTCAACGCGCAGCGCGAGGCCGAGGAGAAGCGCATCCAGCTCGAGAAGACCCGCGCCCACGCCGACAACCAGAAAGACCTGATGGCGGCGACCGTGGGCGTCGAAATCTCCACGCGCCGCTCCGAGCAGCGCAAGGCCGAGGCCGAGGGCGAGGCGCACTACATCCTCGCCACCGGCAAGGCCGAGGCCGAGAAGGTGCGCCTGATGGGCGAGGCGCAGGGCGTCGCCTACCACGAGCAGGTCAACGCGCTGGGCGCGCAGGGCGTCGCGCTCGTCGAGACGCTGAAGGTCATCGGCGAGAAGGGCGTCCGCATCACCCCCGACATCATGGCCTCGGGCGGCGCGGGCGACGGCGCGGGCGGCATCGGCACGCTCCTCCTGCTCAGCCTCTTCAAAGACCGCCTCGGGCTCGACGGCGCGGCCGCCCCCTCGGCGGGCAACGGCTCGACCGGGAACGGCGTCAAGACGGTCAAATAAGCCCGCGGACAGCCGCCTCCGCGACCTTCGGCCGCCCGCCGCCGGGCGGCCGAAATTTTTTGAAACTTCGCCTTGACGGCCCCCGTATCCTGTGTCACTGTACTAGTTGACTGATACAGTTAACCGATACGGTAGGCGGGAAACTCAGTTGTTCATAAACGTTGACGCGTCGAGCGGGCTGCCGATTTACCTGCAAATCTCGCAGCAGATAAAGACGGCCGTGGCGATGGGGCGGCTCCAGCCGGAAGACCCCCTGCCGTCGGTGCGCCAGCTCGCCGTCGAGCTGGCGGTCAACCCGAACACGGTGGCGCGCGCCTACCTCGACCTGGAAATCGAAGGCGTCATCTACAAGCGGCAGGGGGCGGGCACGTTCGTCTCCGCCCAGGGCGTCGAGATGTCGAAGGCCGAGCGCCGGAGGGTCTTGACGGAGCTGCTGGAGAAGGCGCTCGTCGAGGGCGTGAACCTCGGGCTGGGCGAGCGCGAGCTGCGCGAGGCGTTCGAGCGCGTGCTGGAAAAGATACTGCTCGGGCGCGCGCCCGAGGCGGTCGGCAAGTGACCCGGCCGGGGTTTTGAAGGCGGAAGCCGTGACGAGAGTGGAGAGATGAATTCAGACCTCAACATGATGCTCGAAGACTACGCGGTCGAGACGCGGGGCCTGTGGCGGACGTTCGGGAAGTTCGAGGCCGTGAAGGGCGTGGACCTGCGCGTGCCGAAGGGGACGGTCTTCGGCCTGCTCGGCGTCAACGGGGCGGGGAAGTCCACCATCATCAAGATGATCATGGGGCACCTGCGCCCGACGCGCGGCGACGTGCGGGTGCTGGGGCGCGCGCTCGGCGAAGACCTGATAGAGATTCGCAGGCGCGTCGCCTACGTCTCCGAGAACCGCTACCTCTACGAGTGGATGACCGTGGCCGAGAGCGTCCGGTTCACGAAGTCCTTCCACGAGACGTGGGACGACGCCAAGGCCGCCGACCTGCTCAGGCGCTTCAGCCTGCCGCCCCAGAAGAAGGTGCGCCAGCTCTCGCGCGGCAACCGCGCGCGGCTGTGCCTGCTGCTGGCGCTGTCGTTCAACCCCGAACTCATCATCCTCGACGAGCCGACCTCGGGGCTCGACCCCATCGTCCGCCGCGACTTCATCGAGAACATCGTGGCGGAGATCGCCGAGGAGGGCAAGACCGTCCTCTTCTCGTCGCACATCGTCGAGGAGGTCGAGCGCGTCGCCGACTTCGTCGGCATCATCAACGAGGGCGAGCTGCTCCTGGTCTCGACGCTCGACGACATCAAGGCCAGCTACAAGCGCGTGCGCTACGCGACGAACGGGACGCGCCCCGAGGTGGCGGGCGTGCCCGGGGTGCTCGCGGTCGAGAACGGGCGGCACGAGCAGGTCCTGACCGTCAGCGCGTGGGGCGACGAGACGCTGCGCGACCTCGGCGAGCGGGGCGTGAGGAACCCGGAGGTGCTGCCCATCTCGCTCGAAGACATTTTCGTGAACACGGTGCGCGCGGAGCGCGAGCGGAGGGCGGGCCTGTGACGACCAACATCCTGAAGGCGATGCTCTGGAAGGAGTGGCGCGAGACGCGCCTGAAGTGGCTGGCCTTCGCGGCGGCGTTCCACATCCCGCTCTGCATCGCGGGGCTGACGGTGGCGCTCAGGGAGTCGGCGCGCTTCGACCTCTACGCGCTGTCGGACCCGGTGGCGATGCAGGTGCTGGAGTTCGCGCTCGTCTTCCAGTCGGGCTTCCTGATCACGGCGGGGCTGTTCCTGCTCGCCTTCTTCGCGGTCGGCTCCATCGGGGCGGAGCTGGACAACCAGAGCATGTTCTTCCTCTTCGAGCGCCCCGTGAAGCGCTGGCACGTCCTGCTCTTCAAGTACGCCGTCGGCGCGGCGCAGACGACGACCTGCGTGGGGCTGTCCATCCTGACGACGCTCACGGCGGTCTACGCGGTGATGGCCGCGGCGGCGTCGAACGTGACGCTCGCGGGCGCGTGGGACGCCTTCCTGCTGGTCGCGGCCAACGGCGTGCGCGGGACCGTCTGGACGATGGTCATCTCGCTGATGGTCTACTCGGGGACGTTCCTCTTCTCGGTCTGGTTCGAGAAGTGGTGGATCGCGGTCATCGCCGGCGCCGTCTCGCTCGTCCTCATGTTCTACTGCTTCGGCAGCTACATCATTGACTGGGTCATCAGCAGGGCGACGCTCAAAACCGACACCGTCAACCTCGAACTCTATGGCCGGCTGGAGCCGTCGCCGATCCTCGGCATGCTGCTCATCTCGGCCGGACTCTACCTCGCGTCGCAGTACGTCTTCGCGCGCAAGGAGATGAGGTAAGACCCGCATTCGTTCTAACGGAGGTTCATCGTGGAGAGACTCAAGAGCAAGACTTTCATCATCATCGCGGCCGCGGCGCTCGCCGTCGCGGGCGTGGCGGCCGCGCAGTTCGCGCGGCCGACGAAGGCCGAGAACCCGCGCCTGGAGCGGCTGCTGCCGGCCGACACCGTCGGCTTCGTCGAGGTCAACGACCTGCGCGCGCAGGCGCTCAAGGTCATCGAGAGCGAGGCGTGGCGCGAATTCTCCAGGGAGAACTCGGCCGCCAGCTCGCTCTTCATGATAGGCGCCAACCACGCGGGCACGCTCGACGCCAGCTACGCCGTGGCGCTGCTCGGCGTCGGCGCGGGCGAGTCGGGCCGCCCCGAGCCGCAGTTCGTCGTCGTCGCGCAGTTCAACGACTGGCAGGCGCGCTACACGTTCGAGAACCGCGTGCTCCGCTTCGCGCGCGACGGGCAGTCGAAGGGCGTCGAGACGAAGACCGAGAAGCTCGACGACGTGACGCTCAGCACCGTCAGCCGCCTGGGCGTCCACCGCTTCACCTACGCGAAGGCGGACAACCTGCTGGTCGTCTCGAACGCGGCCGACGCGGTCAGGCGCGTGCTCGACGTGCGCTCGGGCAAGACGCCCTCGCTCGAAACCAACCAGACGTTCGCGGCCGCGCGCGCCGGCTCGGGGACGGTTGACGGCATGTTCGGCTTCCTCGACGGGGCGGCGCTGACGCGCGTCATCGACGGCGCGGCGGCGGGCGCGGGCGAGCAGGCGGCCGAGCGCGTCGCGGCCTTCCGCCAGCTCTTCCACGGCGTGGGCGCGGCCAGCGTCCAGTCGGCCTCCTTCACCAGCTCGTTCGAGGACGGCCGCGTCGCCGAGCGGTTCCGGCTGGTCGCGCCGAACCGCGAGGGCGTGCTCGCCACGGTCGCCGCCAACCCGCCGACCGAGGGGCGGCTGCTCGCGCTCGTCCCCGAGGACGCGGCGCAGGCGTTCGACGCCTCGGTCGCCAACGCGCCGCAGACCTTCGACCAGATGCTGGCGCTCGCCTCGCAGCTCACGTCGCGCCCCGGCAAGAAGGGCCCCGTGGACGCGCTGGCCGAGTTCGCGGAGAAGACGGGCGTTGACTTCCGCTCGGAGATCGTCGGCGCGCTCGGCGCCGAGTTCTGCGCGGCGCAACTGCCCGGGGGCGCCGACGGGCACGAGGGCGTGGTGCTTTTGAACCTGCGCGACGAGCAGGCGTTCGCGCGCACGCTCGCCAGGTTCGCCGAGGGGAACAAGCGCGAGATTTCCGAGCGCGAGTACAAGGGCGTGACCGTGCGCCGCATCGCCGGCGAGAAGGGGCGCGGGCTGGAGTACGCCTTCGTGAACGGCGCCCTCGTGGCCAGCGGCGGCGCCGGGGCCGTCGAGCGCGTGATTGACACGGCGCAGGGCGGGCGCTCGCTGAAGTCGAGCGCGGCCTACCAGTCGGCCGCGGCGCGCTCGCAGTCGCCGCAGTTCGTCTACTTCAGCTCGAACGCCGACTACCTGAACCGCCTCGGGCGCACGCTCTCGGGCGGCGAGCAGGAGTTCAAGACCGAGGGGCAGCGCGCCAGCCTGCGCCCCAGCTTCGCCTTCGGCGTCATGCGCGAAGACGGCTTCTACGTCGAGAGCCGCACGCCGCTCGGCACATTCCCGCGCATGCTGACGGCCATCTCCTCCAGGCTCGGGCAGGAGGAGAAGAAGGGCGGCGGCGCGGAGTAGGCGGCGGGCTTCGGCCCCGACCCCGACCTTTAGCCGGACGGCCGGCGCGGGCCACTCGCCCGCGCCGGCCGTCCGCTTTCAGCCCGCCCCGAACCAACCAACGCGGCCCGCCCCCTCATCTGAGCACAAAATTTTTACGCGCCGCGCGCCAACCTTTTCGGCGCGGCCGTGTCTCTTGTTGTGAGCTTGCCCCGGGGACTGACTAAGCTTTGAACAGCGAGAACGAACTCATCCGGCGGGCGCAGGGCGGCGACCTCGAAGCCTTCTGCCGGCTCGCGCGCGAGTACGAGCGGCGCGTCTACGCCCTCGCGCTCCACTACTGCCGCCGACGCGAGGACGCCGAAGACCTCTCGCAGGAGGTCTGGCTGAAGGCCTTCCGCTCGCTCGGCGGCTTCCGCTTCGAGTCGAGCTTTCACACTTGGCTGCGGCGCATCATGGTCAACACCTTTCTCAACCACAGGCGCGCCGAGACGGTGACGCGCGACGACGCGCGGACGCCCGTCCGGCTCGACAGCCTGGAGGAGATGCTCGACGAGCAGGCGCTCGCGCGGGGCTTCGCCGACGGCGGGGCCGAGGACGAGTACCAGCGGAAGATTCTGGCCGGGCGCGTCATGCGCGCGCTCGGCGAGCTGACCGAGCAGCAGCGGCTCGTCTTCCTGCTCAGGCACCGCGAGGGGATGACCAGCCGCGAGATAGCCGAGGCGCTGGGCTGTGCGCAGGGGACGGTGAAGAAGTCCCTGTTCCGCTCGGTCGAGAAGCTGCGCGAGGCGCTGGGCCTCGACGCGGGGGCGGGGGGGCGCGTGCCGGTCGAAACTTCGGGGAAGAGTTAGCTCGGAAGTCTGCGATGAGACACGACTGTCAGGCGACGGAGGAAGTGCTGGTCGAACTGCTCTTCGGCGAGGCCGAGGGCGGGCGGCGCGGGGCGCTGCTCGAAGAGGTCGTGCGCTGCGAGGCGTGCGCGGCTCGTTACCGTTCGATGTCGGAGACTTTGCGCGTCTTCGACGAGGCCGCCGACTCGTCTCTCCCGGCGGAAGGTTTCTGGGGCGGCTACGAAGAAAGGTTGAGGCGACGTATGGCACAGGAGATAGGGGCCGACTTCTGGGGCGGCGCTGCGGCGCTGGGCGCGGGGCGCGACGAATACCGCCTGACTTTCGTCGAGGACGAGGGGCTCGCGCGGCGTCTCATGCGCGAGGTGAGGGCGGCGGGCGCGGGGGCCGGGCTGACGTGGCCCGAGTTCAGGCGCGACCCCGTCGGCTTCGCACGCCGCTCGGCCGCGGCCTACGGGCGCGCGGGCCTGGCCTTCCTCTCGCAGCGCGACGTGGCGCTGGCGGCGACGAGCGCGCTCGTCTTCGTCTCGCTGCTCGTCGGCGCGGTCTTCGGGCTTGAGCGTCTGCGCTCGCGCCAACTCGCGGTCGCGAACCCTTACGAGAACCTTGAGCTGGTCGGCTACGTTGACCCGGCGACCCCGATTCCGCGCGAGCAGCCGAAGCCGGAGAGGGGCGCGGCCGGAACCAACAGCGGCGACGGCGGCGGCTCGAAGCCGAAGTACGAGCGACCCGCCGGCGGCGGCGGCGGCGGCCGCGGTGAGCAGGCGCCCGCCTCCGCGGGCAAGCTGCCGACGGCGCAGTTGGAAGTCCCGCCGATTCTCACCGCCAGCCCGAAGCCGCCGCCGCCGAGCGCGCACCTGCCGACGCCCGCGACGATGCAGGTTGACCCGGCGCTGGTGAAGGTTGACCCGCGCGACATCCCTTACGGCCTGCCCGACTCCGGCTCGAAGACGCCCTCTTCGGGCCCGGGCCGCGGGGGCGGGATGGGCGACGGGGCGGGCGGCGGCATGGGCGCGGGCGAGGGCGCAGGGCTCGGGCCCGGGCGCGGCGGCAACATGGGCGGCGGCGACCGGCGCGACGGCGGCGGGGGCCCGGGCGGTGGCGGCGGCGGAGGCGGCGTTGACTACACGCGCCCCTTCAAGCCGGCCGAGGTGACGCAGCGCGCCATCATCACCTTCAAGCCCGAGCCGGGCTTCACCGAGGAGGCGCGCAGGAACAACGTCACGGGCGTCGTCCGCCTGCGCGCCATCCTCTCGGCCTCGGGCGAGGTGACGAGCCTCAGCGTGGTCAAGGGTCTGCCCGACGGCCTCACGGAGAAGGCCATCGCCGCGGCGCGCCAGATCAGATTCCGTCCCGCGCTCAAGGACGGCCGCTCCGTCTCGCAGTACGTCGTGCTTGAGTACAACTTCAACATCTACTGATGAAGAAATAGCCGGTGAAGAAATAGCCGGCGGTCGGCGGAAAGAGAGGCGGCGCGCCCGGTTTGACTCGGGCGCGCCGCCTTTCGTTTTCCATTAACCGCCGGCCGCCGGCTTTCACCCCACGTACTTCTCGGCGACGCGGCGGATGCGTGCGACGCCTTCCTGTATGCGGTCCAGCGAGGTGGCGTAGGAGAGGCGGATGTGGCCGTCCACGCCGAAGCCCGCGCCGTCGGTGACGACCGTGTGCGCTTCTTTGAGCAGCTTGTCGGCGAAGTCGGCCGAGGTCTTTATCTCGTCGCCGAAGAAGCCGCGCACGCAGGGGAAGGCGTAGAAGGCCCCCTCGGGCTCCGCGCAGCCGAGGCCGGGCAGGTCGCGCAGCGCGCTGATGAGCCAGTCGCGGCGCCCCCTGTACTCGGCGAGCATGTCGGAGACGCACTCCTGCGGCGAGTTGAAGGCGGCGACGGCCGCGGCCTGCGAGATGGAGCTGGGGTTGGAGGTGCAGTGGCTCTGCACCTTGTTCATCTCGCGCGTCCACGCGGCGGGCGCGATGGAGTAGCCGATGCGCCAGCCCGTCATCGCGTACGTCTTCGAGAACGAGCCGGCGATGCACAGGCGCTCGCGCAGCTCGGGCGCGAGCCGCGCCGCGGTGAAGACCTCGGCCGGCTCGTAGACGAAGCGCAGGTAGCACTCGTCCGAGACGGCGTAGACTCCGCGCTCGGCGAGGACGCGCATGATGCGCTCGAACTCGGCGGGCGGGATGACGCGCCCCGAGGGGTTCGAGGGCGAGTTGATGATGATGAGTCGGGTGCGCGGCGTGAGCGCCCCGGCGACCTGCTCGGCCGTGAGCTGGAAGCCGGTCGCCTCGGTGTCTATGAAGACGGGGGTCGCGCCGGCGAAGGTGACTATCTCGGGGAAGGTGACCCAGTAGGGCTTGGGGATGAGCACCTCGTCGCCGGGGCCGCACAGCGTGACGACGGCGTTGAAGATGGCCTGCTTGCCGCCGGCCGTCGCCATCACCTCGGGGGCGTCGAACGAGACGCCGAACTCGCGCTCGTAGTAGCCGACGACCGCCTCCTGTAGCTTGCGCGTGCCGCCGGTCGGCGTGTACTTCGTCTGGCCGCGGCGCATGGCCTCGGCGGCGGCCTCCTTGATGTGGGCGGGGGTGTCGAAGTCGGGCTCGCCGGCGCCGAAGTCCACGACGTCGTGACCCTCGGCGCGGAGCTCCATCGCCGCCTGCATCGCCGCCAGAGTCGAAGAAGGCTCCATGCGCGCGACGTTCGCCGGGGGGCGGAAATCCGTTTCCGTTGCGGTCTGTGTCATCCGTCTTGCCTGTCTCTCTGAAGTCTCCACGAGCGAAGTTCGATGGTAGCCGCATCGGCCTGCCGCGCGCAACAACGCAGGCGAGTCGCGCCGCTCGGCCGCCGCCCGTCGCGGCTAAAAAAAAGAGGGCGGCGGCGGGTCTGCCCGCCGCCGCCCTCGGCCGATTCATACGGCCCTAACGGCCCTTCGAGCCGCCTTTTTTGGAGCCGCCCTTCTTCGCGCCGCCCTTCTTGCCGGCCGCCTTCTTCGCGCCGCCCTTCTTGCTGGCGCCCTTCTTACTGCCCCCGCCCTTCTTGGAGCCGCCGCCGGCGTTGCGCTTGCGCGTCTCGGCGGCCTTCTTCCCGGCTTTCGAGCGCGTCTCCTCGCCCTGCGCCGCCGCGCCCCTCTTGCCGCCCTTCTTCGCGGGGCCTTTGTTCTCGGTCTTGCCGCGCCCCGAGCCGCTCTTCTTGCCGCCGCCCGACGACTTGTTGACCGTGGCCCACGCGCGCCGCTCGGCCTCGCCCTTCGAGGCGCCGCGCTTCTCGTAGCCCTCCTCGATGTGCTCGGCCTGCCGCTTCTGCTTGTCGGTGTAACTCCCTTTGTCTCCTCTTGGCATCTCTCTGTAGCCTCCACGTTGGTTAGCGAGGGAAGGGGGGGTGGACGCGCGGGAGTATATCACCGAAGGCGGGGGCGCGTTTCAACTTTTGCCGAGCTTGAGGCGCATGCGCTCCTCGACCGTCGCGGGGACGAGCCCCTCGATGGCGCCGCCGAGCGAGTAGACCTCTTTGACGAGGCGCGAGCTGACGTAGGAGTACGACTCGGCCGCCAGCATGAAGACGGTCTCGATGCCCGGCTCCTGCCGCCGGTTCATCAGCGCCATCTGCAGCTCGTACTCGTAGTCGGAGATGGCGCGGATGCCGCGCACCACGGCGTCGGCCTGCTGCTCGACGGCGTAGCGCATCAGCAGCCCCTGGAACGAGTCCACGCGCAGCCGGCAGCCGTGCGCCTCGACGCCCGCCAGCGCCTCCTCAAGCATCTCGCGCCGCTCCTCGACCGTGAAGAACGCGCGCTTCTCGGGGTTGACGAGGACGGCGATGATGATTTCGTCGAAGAGCTTCGAGCCGCGCCCGACGATGTCGAGGTGGCCGTTCGTCACGGGGTCGAAGGAGCCGGGGTAGATGGCGCGTCGCATGCTGTCTGAAAACGCCGGGCGGAGAAGGAAGAGCGGCTGCGAAGTTAGCACAGCCCGCGGACGTTGGACAATCGATATAGAATCAATATGGAAACTATAGGGCCGGCGCCGGCCCCCACATTCTTGACACCCGCGCGGCGCGGTGTTTCAATACACGGGCAAACGTGGTGAGTTAAGGCGACTTGCGGCCACGTAAAATAATCCGCTAAACAGCTCGGCGCGCCTCCCGGGGGGCCGTTAAATAAAGGCTTTCGGTAGCGAGCCCCGCGTTGTTTAGCGCGGGGCTCTCTTCGTGAGGGGGCGCCGCCGGCAGAAGGAGTCCGAGCAGAAAACCCGATGAACGATTTCCTTAAAACGCTGAAAGAGCGCGTGGTCGTCTTCGACGGCGCGATGGGCACGAACCTGCAGGTGCAGAACCTGACGGTTGACGACTACGGCGGCGCGCAGTTCGAGGGCTGCCCCGAGCACCTGCTCGTCAGCCGCCCCGAGGCGGTCGAGCGCGTCCACGCCGGCTTCCTCGAAGTCGGCTGCGACGTCGTCGAGACCAACTCGTTCGGCTCCATCCCCTACGTGCTCGACGAGTACGGCATCGGCCACATGGCCTACGAGCTGAGCGTCAAGGCGGCCGAGCTGGCCCGCCGCGTCGCCGCGGACTTCTCGGCGCCGGGGCGCCCGCGCTGGGTCGCCGGCTCGATGGGGCCGGGCACGAAGTCGCCCACGCTCGGCCACATCTCCTACGCGCAGGTCAAGGCCGCCTACGGCGTGCTGGCGCGGGGCCTGCTCGACGGCGGCGTGGACCTGCTCATCGTCGAGACGTGCCAGGACCTGCTCCAGACGAAGGCGACGCTGGCCGCCATCTTCGAGGAGTTCAGGCGCGCGGGGCGCCGCGTGCCCGTCATCGCGCAGGTGACCATCGAGACGACGGGGAAGATGCTCCCCGGCACGGAGATCAGCGCGGCGCTGACCGCGCTCCAGCCCTTCCCCATTGACGTCATCGGCATGAACTGCGGCACGGGGCCGCGCGACATGACCGAGAGCCTGCGCTACCTCTGCGAGAACGCGCCGCTGCCCGTCTCGGTGCTGCCCAACGCCGGCCTGCCCGAGGTCAAGGACGGCAAGATGCACTACGACGAGACGCCCGAGACGTTCGCCGCGCAGGTCGAGCACTTCGTCAAAGACTTCGGCGTGGGCGTCGTCGGCGGCTGCTGCGGGACGACGCCCGAGCACCTCGCGCTCCTCGTCGAGCGCGTGCGCGGGCTGGCGCCGCGGCCGCGCCGGGCCGAGCCGCTCCCGGCCGCCTCCTCCATCTACTCCCAGCAGCCCTACGCGCAGGACGCGTCGTTCCTCATCGTCGGCGAGCGCGTCAACGCGTCGGGCTCGAAGAAGATGAGGGACCTGCTCAACGCCGAGGACTGGGACGGGCTCGTCTCGCTGGCGCGCGAGCAGGAGCGCGAGGGCGCGCACGTCCTCGACGTCAACGTGGACTTCGTCGGCCGCGACGGCGTGCGCGACATGCACGAGCTGGCCTCGCGCCTCGTCACGCAGGTCACGCTGCCGCTCATGTTCGACTCGACCGAGTGGGAGAAGATGGAGGCCGGGCTCCAGCACGCCGGCGGCAAGTCCATCCTCAACTCGACCAACTACGAGGACGGCGAGCCGCGCTTCAAGAAGGTCGTCGCGCTCGCGCAGGAGTACGGCGCGGCCGTCGTCGTCGGCACGATTGACGAGGAGGGGATGGCGCGCACGGCCGACGGCAAGCTGCGCATCGCCCGCCGCGCCTACGAGCAGGCGACGCGCGAGCTGGGCTTCCCCGCGCACGACATCTTCTTCGACCCGCTGGCGCTGCCCATCTCGACCGGCATCGAGGAGGACCGCCGCAACGCCGCCGAGACCATCGCCGCGCTGCGCCGCATCAAGGCGGAGCTGCCCGGCGCCTACACCATCCTCGGCGTCTCGAACATCTCGTTCGGCCTCAACGCCGCGTCGCGCGTCGTCCTCAACTCGGTCTTCCTCCACGAGGCGGTCGAGGCCGGGCTCGACTCGGCCATCGTCAACGCGTCGAAGATCGTCCCGCTCAACCGCATCCCCGAGCGCGAGCGCGAGGTCGCGCGCCAGCTCATCTACGACGAGCGCCGCTTCGAGGGCGACGTCTGCGTCTACGACCCGCTGGCCGAGTTCACGAAGCTCTTCGAGGGCGTCAAGGCCAAGAAGGAGCACAAGGTTGACGAGAACCTGCCGGTCGAGGAGCGCCTGAAGCGCCACGTCATCGACGGCGAGAAGCAGGCGCTCGAAGACGACCTCCGGCTCGCGCTCCAAAGCCACAGCGCGCTCGACATCATCAACGACATCCTGCTCGACGGCATGAAGACCGTCGGCGACCTCTTCGGCAGCGGGCAGATGCAACTGCCGTTCGTCCTGCAATCGGCCGAGGTGATGAAGGCGGCCGTGCGCTTCCTCGAACCCTTCATGGAGAAGAAGGGGGGCGCGACGGCCAAGGGGACGATGGTGCTCGCCACCGTCAAGGGCGACGTCCACGACATCGGCAAGAACCTCGTGGACATCATCCTGACCAACAACGGCTACCGCGTCATCAACCTCGGCATCAAGCAGACGATTGACGCCATCCTCCACGCCTTCGAGGAGCACAAGGCCGACGCCATCGGCATGTCGGGCCTGCTGGTCAAGTCCACGCTCATCATGCGCGAGAACCTCGAGCTGATGAACGAGCGCGGCATCCGCGCGCCCGTCGTCCTCGGCGGCGCCGCGCTGACGCGCCGCTACGTCGAGGAGGACCTGGAGTCGCTCTACCAGGGCCGGCTCTTCTACGCGCGCGACGCCTTCGACGGGCTGCACACGATGGACGTGCTGACCGGCGCGGGCGCGCAGGGGCCGGGGAAGGAGACGCGGCGGGCCGCCGCGGCCCGGGCCGGGGCGGGGAACGGCGCCCCGGCCGACGCCGCCGACGCGGCCGAGGCGGGCGAAGACCCCGAGGAGCTGGTCGGCGAGGACGCGAAGCTCGGCGTGCGGGCCGCGCGCGCCCGCCCGCGCGGCGTGCTGCGCTCGCCCGAGGCCGCCGCGCACACCTCGCGCTCGGACGTGAACCCCGACGCCCCGATACCGCGCGCGCCCTTCTACGGCTCGCGCGTCGAGAGCGTCCCGCTGGCGGACGTCTTCCGCTTCGTCAACGAGACGGCGCTCTTCAAGGGGCAGTGGCAGTTCAAGCAGGGGCGCCGCCCGGCCGAGGAGTACCGCGCCCTCGTCGAGCAGAAGGTGCGCCCCGTCTACGAGGAGCTGAAGGCGCGCTCGGGGCGCGACGGGCTGCTCGTCCCGCAGGTCGTCTACGGCTACTTCCCCTGCCAGTCGGAGGGGAACGACCTCGTCGTCTACCACGACGACGAGCGCACCGAGCGCGCGCGCTTCACCTTCCCGCGCCAGCCCGCGGGGCGGCGCCTGTGCCTCGCGGACTTCTTCGCTTCGAGGGAGTCGGGGCGCGTGGACGTGGTCGCCTTCCAGCTCGTCACCGTCGGCCGCCGCGCCAGCGAGTACGCGCAGGAGCTTTTCCGCTCGGACAACTACTCGGACTACCTCTACTTCCACGGCCTCTCGGTCGAGTCGGCCGAGGCGCTGGCCGAGCTGTGGCACAAGCGCGTGCGCGAGGAGCTGGGGATAGCCGGCCGCGACGCCGCCGAACTGCCCAAGCTCTTCCACCAGGGCTACCAGGGCTCGCGCTTCAGCTTCGGCTACCCGGCCTGCCCCGACCTCGAAGAGCAGACCAAGCTCTTCGAGCTGCTCGGCCCCGAGCGCATCGGCGTCGAGCTGTCGGAGGAGTTCCAGCTCGTCCCCGAGCAGTCCACCTCGGCCCTCGTCGTCCACCACGAGGAGGCGAAGTACTTCTCCATAGACTAGCGGCCTTCGCGCGCGGCGCGGCGGGCGCGGGCGCGGGCCCCCACCGGGGGCCCCGTTCGCGCTTGCGCGCGCCGCGCCAGTCTATTAACTTTGAGCCTTCGACGATGAAGGTTCAGATGGACACGCCCGCCGAACCGAACGACCGCGCGGAGGCGGCCGCGCTTGAGCCGACGGCCGCGGAGGCGGCCGTGCTCTCGCCGTTCGAGCGCTTCGCGTTCCGGCTGACGTGGCGCATGAACCGCGGGCGCTGGAAGCGCTTCTGGACGGCCTGCCAGCGCACGCTCGGCGCGGGCTGGATTCACCTCTCGACCTACAACCTGATGCGCGTCAGCGGCCTCGAACACGTCGAGGCGGCCGACCGCTCGCGCCCGCTGCTGCTCGTCGCCAACCACCGCTCGTTCTTCGACATGTACGTCGTCTCGACCGTCCTCTTCCGGCGGACGCGCTGGCGCAAGCAGCTCTTCTTCCCCGTCCGCGGGCGCTTCTTCTACGACACGGCGGGCGGCCTGCTCGTCAACCTCCTGATGGGCTGGTGGTCGATGTTCCCGCCCTTCTTCGCGGGCGGCGACAACCCGAAGCCCGAGCGGCGCGAGTTCGACAAGTTCTCGATGCGCCTGCTCGCGCGCCTGTGCAGCGAGGGCGCGGGCAACGTCATCGGCTTCCACCCCGAGGGCACGCGCAACAAGGGCGCCGACCCCTACAGCTACCTCCGGCCGCAGCCCGGCGTCGGCAAGCTCATCAAGGACGCGCGGCCGCAGGTCGTGCCCGTCTTCATCGCGGGGCTCGGCAACGACCTCCCGCGGCAGGTGCTCGGCAACTGGCGCGGCGGCGAGCCCGTCCGCGTGCACTTCGGCCCCGTGCTCGACCTCTCGGACTTCTACGACCGCCGCGACTCCGTGCGCACCTACAAGGAGATCGCGGACTTCTGCATGTCGAAGATAGCCGAGCTGGGCGAGAGCGACCGCGCCGCGCGCGCGCTCGAATCCCGGCGCGACGCGCGCGAGGCGTCGGCCGACGCCTCGCGCGCCAGCCCCTGACCGCCGCCGCCGCTGACGGCGAAGCAAGAACCCACGACTCAGAACCCGAGATGCCCACGCTCCCACTCATCATCGTCAACCCCGCGTCGGCCGGCGGCGCGACGGGCGACGCGTGGCCGAAGGCGGCGAGCGACGTGCGGCGCCACTTCGGCGCCTTCGAGGTGGCGTTCACGCGCGCGGGCGGCGAGGCCGCCGAAATCGCCGAGCGCGAGTCGCGCGCCGGCCGCCGGCTCATCATCGCCTGCGGCGGCGACGGCACCGTCAGCGAGGTGGCCGACGGCATCCTGCGCGCGGGCGCGGGCGCGGAGCTGGGCGTGCTGCCGAGCGGGACGGGCGGCGACTTCCGGCGCACCCTCGGCGCGCCGACGCGCGCGGCCGACGCCGCCAGGGCGCTGCGCGATGGGGCGACGAGCGCGATGGACGCCGGGCGCGTCAGCTTCTCGGGCCGGGGCGGCGGGGTGGAGACGAGGCACTTCGTCAACGTCGCGTCGTTCGGGATGGGCGGCGACGTCATCAAACGCGTGAAGGCGCGCTCGGGGCTGCCGGCGGGCGCGGCGCGGCTGCTCGGCGGCAAGGCCTCGTTCGCCGCGGCGGCGCTGCACGCGGCCGTCACGTTCGAGAAGCCGGCCGTGCGCGTCTCGCTCGACGGGGGCCCGGCCTCGCAGCTCACCGTCGCCAACTTCTGCGTCGCCAACGCGCGCTACTTCGGCGGCGGGATGAAGATAGCGCCCACGGCGCTCGTGGACGACGGCCTCTTCGACGTGGTCGCCGTCGGCGACATCTCCGCGCTCACAGTGCTGGCCAACTCCTACCGCCTCTACCTCGGCACGCACCTCGGCATGCGGGAGGTGCGCCACGCGCGCGCGCGCCGCGTCCGCGCGGAGCCGGCCTCCGGCGGCGGCGACGTCAGGCTCGAAGTTGACGGCGAACTGGTCGGGCGCCTCCCGGCCGAGTTCGAGCTGTTGCCCGGCGCGCTCCGCGTCAGGCGCCCGAATCCGGTCGGGAAAAAATAGACGCGTGGGCGCGGCCCGGGCCGCCTCACATCACGT
>DASVUF010000171.1:0-12484 GCA_036387195.1 Pyrinomonadaceae bacterium
GAGGAGCGCGGTGGCGGCGGCGGCCGCCGCCGGCCGTCGCGCCTGCGGGCGCGCGCGGCGCTCCGCGTTGACGAGTCTCTGTATGCGTCTCACGAGTGAACCTCCGTTTGCTGCCAGGGCCAGCGACGCCGCGGGAGGGGCGTGCGCGGCGCGCAGGTGTTCGAGGGCGGCGAGGGCGCGCGCGTACAGGAGCACGTCGCCCGTCGCCTCGACGGCGGCGTCGTCGCAGGCGTGCTCGCGCTCGGCGCGCACGCGCCCGCCCAGCCACCACGCCGCCGGGTGGTAGAACAGAAGAGTCTCGGCCGCCGTCTGCAAGAGGTTGACGGCGTAGTCCCAGCGCCGCACGTGCGCCAATTCGTGCGCCAGCACCGCCTCCAACTGCCGCGGCGTCAGCCCCACGAGCGCGCCCGCCGGGACGAGGATGAGCGGCTTCAGGTGCCCGACGACCGTCGGCGCCTCGACCAGCGCCGACTGGCACAAACGCACCGCCCGCGAGACGCCGAGCCGCGCCGCCGCCCCCGCGAGCAGCTCTTCAAAACGCTCGGGCGCGGGGCGCGCGCCGCGCCTCAGCCGAAGCACCAGCAGCCACGCGCCCGCCATCCGCGACCCGAGCAGCACGACGCCCGCCAGCCACGCGTAGACCAGCCACGGCAGCAGCGCCGGCAACCGCTCCTCGGCCCAGACGCGGACGTTCATCGCGTGCGCGGCCACGTCCGCCGCCGCAAACTCCCGCGCCGCGCGCGTCGCGGACTCGTCGCCCGCACGCGTCGCGCCCGCGCCCGCACGCGCCGAGTCGGCGCGCGCCCCCTCCGACGCGGCCTCCCCGCGCGCTGACGGGCCGCGCGGCGTACGCGACGCCACGCAGACCGTGAACACCGGCAGCGCCAGCAGCAGCGCCAGCGCCGCCACGCCGCCCGCGTAGCGCAGGTTGGCCCGCGCGCGCGCGGCCAGCGCCGCGAAGCATGCGTAGGCGGCGGCCACCAGAGCCCCCTGCCAGAGGGAGTGGACGAGCGCCCAGCCGGCGGCGTCGAGCAGGCGGCTTAAGTCCAAGGAGAATAAGGACATCGCGGCCGTCAACGCTCCCCCCTTTCCAGCTCGTCGAGCATCCGCCGAATCTCGTCCAGCTCCTCCGCGGAGGCGCGCTCGGCCGAGAGCGCCTGCATGACCAGCTTCTTCGCGGAGCCGTCGAAAGCCTTCCGCAGAAGGTCGCCGACCAGCCGGCGCTGCGTCTCGTCCTCGGGCGCGGCCGGCTCGTAGCGGTGCGCCCGCTCGCTCTCGTCCCGCACCACAAGCCCTTTCTCCGCCATGATTTGCATGAACTTGAGGACGGTCGTGTAGCCGGTCGTCCGGCTCTCTCCCAGCGTCTCGAAGACCTCTCGCACGGTGCTCGGGCCGCGCCGCCAGAGGACTTTCAGGATTTCCAGCTCCGCGTCGGTCGGGCGCGGCAGTTCGTTTTCGGCCATCAGGCAGAACCCTTTCGACTAGACGGCGGCGAGCCTACTACGAAGAAGTTCGTACTGTCAACGAAAATCTTCGTACTTAGGCGCGCCGCGACTTTTTGAGGCGGTTAAGTTAAATACCCGCTTGAACTTACAACATCACGCCGGATTACCAGCGGTGGTAGGCGGGGTGGCCGGGGCGGACGGCCACGAAGACGCCGCGGCAGGTAGCGCAGGTCTTCCCGGAGGCCGTGACGGAGGCTTCGACGACGGCGCGCTCGTCCGTTGACTCGACGACGCGGGCGCTGAGGTGGAGCGTCGTGTCGGTGGGCGTCGGGCGGTGTAGCTTGACCGAGTATTCGGCCGTGACGGTGCAGGGCGGGCGCTCCGCCCCCGTGCGGCGCATGAGGTGGTAGGCGGCCGCCCAGTTCGAGTGGCAATCGAGCAGCGCGCCGACGACGCCGCCGTTGAGCATCCCCGGATAAGCCTCGTACTGCGGCGCGGGCCGCCAGTCGCAGACGACCTCCTCGCCGCCCTCGGCCGGGAAGCTGCGCACGCGCAGGCCGCCCTCGTTCGCCGGCCCGCACCCGAAACACGCACTCCGCGGCGCGTAAAGCTCTTGCAGACTCAGTTCGTTCATAAGTGATGCAGCCGGTAGTCGGTAGCCGGCAGTCGGTAAAACATCTTCTTCAACGGCGCGTCGTTATCACGGTCGGCGTCGGCAGGGCGGGGGACTGCGGGCCGCCGCCGGCCGCCGTCTACTGCCCGCGCCTAATGCTCGGTCGTGGGGTCCGAGGCGGTGGCGCGTTCGCCTTTGCGGTCGGCGGCGCGCATCTTTCCCGTCTCGTCTACGAAGAAGGAGCGGCGGCCGGTCTTGCCGTAGGTCTTGGGCGTGGCGGTGGCCTCGAAGCGGTCGCCGGAGGCGCTCACCTCGACCGTGTAGCCGACGTCCTGTAGGAAGTCCTTCTCAAGCAGCCCCTCGGCCGTCAGTTCTTCGAGCGTGCCGTAGCGCCCCTTCTTGTGCTCGTCCTTGTAGGAGGACTCGGCGCCGGCGATGCGCAGCAGCACGTAGAAGGCCGTGAACTCGCCGGAGATGACGGGCGCGTCCTTCGCCTGCACGGCCATCGCGGTGGAGTATGACTTGACGAGCGAGACGGGCAGGCGCAGCTCGTGGAAGAGAAAGTCGCCCTCGTTGGTCGCCTCGTAGGAGGCGGGCGCGTACTCGGACGCTTCGAGCTGCGCGAGCAGGGCGAGCACCACCGGGTCGGTGCTCGCGCCCGAGCGCCTGCGCGTCTCGTCGCCGAGGCGGCGGAAGAGTGTGTCGGCGAGGAAGAGGTGGACTATCTTCTGGCGGGCCTGCCACGCGGTCGCGTCGCGGTAGGCGTTCGAGGCGGCCAGCGTCCCGCCCGAGGCGAACTTGTCCACGCAGTGGCGGACGGCGCGCAGCTCGCCGACGACGAGGAAGTCGCCGAGGATGGCGTAGGAGAGGCCGTCGGAGGCGCCGAGCGTGCGAATCTCGAAGCCCTGGCGCTTCTCGGGCGCGGGCTGCGGCGCGCCGGCCGAGACGAAGCCGAGGGCGACGAAGACGCGCGGCAGTATCTCGCGCATCTTCGCCGTGTTGTTGAGCGAGGCGTAGAAGAGCGGGCCCGGCTCGGCGTCGCGCTCCTCCTCCTTCTCCCCTTCGCCCTCGGCGGGCGCGCGCGCGCCGCGCGGGAGGGGGCTGAAGTCGCCCGCGTCGAGCGGCATGCTGAAGGCCACCTCGGCGCCGAGCGACGGCAGCAGGTCTTCCTTGAACTTGAAGCCGAAAAGCTTCTCGACGGCGGCTATCGTCTCGTCGGCGGTCGGCTGGCGCTCCCCGGCCCCGCCCCCCTCTTCGCCGCCGCTCATCGAGCCCACCAGCCCCGCGGCGTTGACCGAGGCCGCGCCGAGCGTCGAGTTGTAGATGCCGACCCAGTCGAGCGAGCCGGCGACGAACAGCTCGGCGTCGGCGGGCGCGACGGCCGCGGCCTCGGCCGAGACGGGCGCGCCCGAGAGGACGTTGGGCAGGAAGGGGATGACGGCCACCGCGCCGTCGGGCGTGTTCTCGACGGCGACCCGCAGGGTGACCGCGCCGCGGTCGAGCCCGAGGCCGAACGCGACCGCGCCGGGGATGCGCGGGACGCCGCCCCAGAGGTTGCGCATGACGCCCGACAGGCCGCGCGCGGCCAGCTCCTCGGCCGAAGGCTCGGGCTCGGGCGTCGGGGACTCCCCCGCGGGCTCGACGCCGGCGGCCTCGGCGTTGGGCGGCGCTTCGCCCGCGCCGGACTCCTCGGGCGTCGGCTCGGGCGTGGCCTCGGGCATCGGCTCGGGCGTCGGCTCGGGCGAAGGCGCGACGGCGGCGGGCTCGGGGCCGGTGGCGACGTCCACGCCGCCGCCGGCCGTCGTCGCTTCGGCCGGCGCCGCGAGGACGACGGGCGGCTGCTGTTGTTGCTCCTGCGCGCGCTGCGTCTGGAGCGCCCACGCCTGCTGCGCGACGTTCGTGTCCACGTAGACGAAGAACGAGGCGTTGGCGAAGCGCGAGCGCACAGACTGGAAGCGCGCGCTGCCGGCGAGCGTCGTGTCGTCCTCGCCGCCGCGAAGGCGCTTGAAGGTGAAGGGCGCGTCGGCCGAGACGAGCCAGCGCCCGGAGCGGCGCAGCGCGAAGTCGGCGTCGGCGCGCGCCCCGCCCCTCTGCCGCGCGTCCTCGCCGCCGCGCGCGGCCGCGCCCGCCGGGTTCCCGAGGCCGACGGCCTGCTTGAGCTGTCGCGCCTGCTGTCCGACGAGGCGGCGGAGCTTCGGCTCAAAGGCGGCGGCCGCCTCGGGCGACTCGAACTCGACGGCGGCGACGCCCTGCGGCAGCCCCGCGCGGGACGGCATAAAGGCCACCACCACGCGCGACTCGCCGAGCGCCTCGGCGTTGTCCGAGATGAAGCGGTAGAAGTCAATCAGCGGCTTGACCTCGTCGCCGCCGAGCAGCGTCAGCGACGCGACGGCCGACCTGACCTCCTCGGTCTGCGAGAGCGCGCCGAGGCGCCGCAGCTCCGCGTAGGCCGTGTAGGCGTCGGCCGCCAGCATATCCTCGAACGAAACGTCGGGCTCGGCGCGCCGCTGCTGCTGCGCGCGCTGAGACGATGACGGTTGAGACGATGACGGCTGAGACGGTGACGGCTGGGCCGACGTTGACGAAGCCGAAGGGGTTGACGAAGCCTGCGGCGCGGGCGTTCGCGTCGCGGCGGGGCTCCGGCGCGCGGGCGCGGAGGCGCGCGGCGGCGCGGGGGCTTGCCGGCGCGTCCGGCGGCGCTGCGCGTCGCCCGCGGGCGCGGAACTCAACAGCAGGAGCGCGGCGCAGGCGAGCGCCGTCAGGCGGGGGAAAAGTTTTGGGGCTCTCATCTCATCTTTACCGGGGAGACGCCCTGCCGGCGCCTTGGAACTGACGCCGCCCGCGCGGGCCGGGAAGAGGCCGCTCGGGCGGGAGGGTCGCGGGACGCCCTCGCGCGGCCGAGATTGTAACCCAGCGCGGCGCGGATGTAACGGATGTGACGGGCTTGCCGCCGGGCGGGCGCCCGGGCGCGCCCAGAGGTTGACTTCGCGGCGGCCGAGCGGCGAAACTTTCTCACGCTCCCACTTCTTCTTCCGACGCGAGGCGAATGACGATGAAAAAACGTTTCACAGCTCTCACGCTGCTCGCCGCCCTGCTCCTGACATGCATGGGGCCGGCGGCGCTCGCACAGCGCACGGCCGCGCGCCCCGCCGCGAAGGCGGGGGCGGGGTTGCCCGCAAGCCTCAGGCCGGCGCTCGACACCATCAACTCGGCCGACTTGATGCGCCACATCAAGACCCTTTCCTCGGACGAGTACGAGGGGCGCGGCCCCGGCTCGCGCGGCGAGGAGCTGACGGTCAAGTACCTGACTGAGCAGCTCCGCCGCATCGGCCTCAAGCCCGGCAACCCCGACGGCACGTACGTCCAGAAGGTGCCGCTCGCCGGCTTCACCGCGCAGCCCGAGGCGTCGTTCACGGCCGGCGGCAAGCCGATGCCGCTTGAGAATCTGAAGGACTACGTCGCCGTCTCGCGCCGCTACGAGCCGCAGGTCAACGTCGAGAACTCGGACGTGGTCTTCGTCGGCTACGGCGTCTCGGCGCCCGAGTACGGCTGGGACGACTACAAGGGCGTTGACGTCCGCGGCAAGACCATCGTCATGCTCATCAACGACCCGGCTGTGCCCTCGGCGTCGAACCCGGCGGAGTTGGACCCGGGCGCGTTCAAGGGCAAGGCGATGACCTACTACGGCCGCTGGACTTACAAGTATGAGGAGGCCACGCGCCGCGGGGCGGCCGCCGCCGTCATCGTCCACGAGACGGGCCCGGCCGGCTACCCGTTCGAGGTCGTCTCGGGCAGTTGGGGGCGCGAGAACTTCGACATCGTCTCGCCCGACCGCAACGCCGGCCGCGTCGGCGTCGAGTCGTGGATTACGCTCGACCGCGCCAAGGAGCTGTTCGCCGCCTCGGGGCAGGACTTCGACGCGCTGAAGAAGGCCGCGACGACGAAGGCGTTCAAGCCCGTCGCCCTGAACGCCAAGGCGACCTTCCGCGTGAAGAACACGCTGCGCACCATCGCCTCGCAGAACGTCGTCGGCCTGCTCGAAGGCTCCGACCCGCGCCTCAAGAGCGAGTACGTCGTCTACAGCGCGCACTGGGACCACCTGGGCCGCGACGACAAGGCGCAGGGCGACGGCATCTTCAACGGCGCGATTGACAACGCCTCGGGCTGCGCGCAGGTCCTGGAGGTGGCGGAGGCTTTCGCAAGGCTCCGGCCGCGGCCCAAGCGCTCGCTCGTCTTCCTGTTCGTGACGGCCGAGGAGAAGGGACTGCTCGGCGCGAAGTACTACGCCGAGCACCCGCTCTACCCGCCGGCCAGGACGCTGGCCAACATCAACATTGACGGCGCGAACCAGTGGGGGCGCACCAGTGACATCGTCATCGTCGGCGACGGCAACACCACACTCGACGACCTCGCGCGCCGCGTGGCCGCGATGCAGGGGCGCACGGTCAAGCCCGACCCCGAGCCCGAGAAGGGCTTCTACTACCGCTCCGACCACTTCGAGTTCGCGAAGGTCGGCGTGCCCGCCTTCTACGCCGACACGGGCACGGACTACGTCGGCAAGTCGCCCGAGTTCAGCCAGCAGAAGCGCGACGAGTACACCAGCCGCGACTACCACAAGCCCACGGACGAGGTGAAGCCCGACTGGGACCTCTCCGGCGCGGTCGAGGACGCGCAGCTCCTCCTGACCATCGGCTACGAGGTGCTACAGGGCGCCGGCTACCCCGAGTGGAAGCCCGGCACGGAGTTCAAGGCCAAGCGCGACGAGTCGCTGAAGGGCGCGGCCCGGTAAGGGCGGCGGGTGGAAGCAATGAAGGTCAGACGCTCAATCACGGCCGGCCTGTCGGCGCTCGCGCTGTGCGCCGCGTCGCTGTCGGCGGCGGCGGTCGTCGCTCAACAGCAGCAGCAGCCGCCGCCGCAGAAGACCGAGGCGCAGAAGACCGAGGCGCAGACGAAGCAGGAGCCGCCGGCTTCGAAGAAGAACGCGCGCCCCGCGGGCGAGGCGGCGGCGGCGGCCGAGCCGTTCGACAGGATGACGCCCGAGCAGATGTCGGGGCGCTGCGTGACGCTCGACACGGAGGCGGGCGCCGTCGTCTTTGAGGTGCTCTCGGAGGCCGCGCCCGAGACGGCGCGCAACTTCCTCAACCTCGTCGCCGCAGGCGCCTTCGACACGACGACCTTCAGCCGCGTCGTCCGCGACTTCGTCGTGCAGGGCGGCAACGTGACGACGCGCGAGACGGTGACGCCCGACCTGCTGCGCCGCGCCGCGCGCAAGGTGCCCGACGAGCCGAACGCCGTCAAACACCTGCGCGGCGTCGTCTCGCTGGCGCGACCGGCCGAGGCCAACGCCGCCACGTCGCACTTCTTCATCCTGCTCAGCGACGCGCCGCACCTCGACGGCGCGTTCGCCGCCTTCGGCCGCGTCACCTCGGGGATGGAGGCGGTTGACAGGATAGCCGCCGGCGACCTCGACGGCGAGACGCCGAAGAACCCCGTCCGCATCCGCCGCGCCACGGTCGCGCGCTGCCCTTAGCCGCAGCCGCGCCCTGCGCGGCTTCCCGGGTGGAAAAGCTATCGGGGGGCCGCGGCGCCGTCCAGCGCCGCGCCCCCCGATTCGGCGGAAGGGAGAAGGGGTGCGCCTCCGCCGATAGCCCCGCCCCTTCAAGTCACTTCGAGCGCCCGGCCGTGCGCGTCGCCCACCATGATGCCGAAGCCGGTCGGCTCCTCACACATCGCTTCCCTCCCTCTTCGCGGCGCGGCCCCGCGCGGAAGCCGCCACTTCGTCCTCCAGCCTTCCAATCTCATTCGCCGAACATGAGCGAGATGAGCTTGACCATCGAGGGGGCGAACTCGCCGCGCCTGACGGGCGTTGACGGCTCGAAGCGCGGGCCGGGGACGGCGACGAACTGCCCCGGCGCGACCTGCCTGACCTGCGCCGGGTAGGCTTCGAGCAGCCCGCGGTCGAGCGCGAGCTGCACGTAGCCGCGCAGCGCCGGCGGGATGTCGGCGTTGTCCGTGAGCGCCCGCCCGCCCGCGCTCGCGTTCGTCCCGGCCAGCCGCCGCGCCTCGCCGTCGAGCCGGAGCGCGCGCACCATCGCCACCGCCTGCTCGAGCCTGTTGACCTGCGCCGACGGGCCGAACGACGCGCCCGACGCGCCCATCAACCCCTCCCTGCGGAGCGACTCGGCGAAGAGCGACTCGGGGCTGCCGGCGGCGAGGTCGTCGAAGCTCGGGCTGTTCGGGACGTACTGCGGCACGCGCGCGCCGAGCATCAGGGCGCGCGCCAGCTCCATCCGCGTCAGCACGTCCCCGGGACGGAAGAGGCCGCCGTCGGCCGCCATCACGCGGTCGTAGACGAGCCGCAGCGCGTCGGCGCGCGCGCCCGCGTCGAGCGCCGCCACGTCGCCCACCTCGGCCGGGTCGTAAAGGTAGTGGCGGACGGTGACGACGTAGGGCTGCTCGGCCAGCACGCCGAGCCCGGCGAGGCCCGCCGAGACGCGCACCGTGTACTCGCCGCCCGCGGGGAACTCCAGCTTGACGCCCTCGCGCGCGCCGAACAGGCCGCCGAGGTTGACGCCCGAGGCCGAGGCGATCGTCTGCCCGTTCCTCAGCACGGCGAGGTTCAGGTCGTTGACGACGAGCCTGGTGTTGTCAACGGCCACCTCGCCCTCGCCCGCCGACGGGCCCCAGTTCAGCTCGACGAAGGTGAAGCGCGCGTTGGCCGGGACGCTGACGGCGTGCGTGCGCGAGCCGTTGGGCGCGACGCTGCCCTGCTGCGCCGGCGCGTCCTGCCGGCCGAGCGCCAGCCCCTTGCCCCTGAAGCCGAAATTGCCGTAAGGCTTCGAAGGGTTCTGCGCGAGGTCTACGGCCGCGTGGACGTTGACGAGCCCCGCGCCCGCCTCGAACTCGTCGTAGGTCGAGAGCGGCGTGGCCGTGCGCTCCAGCACCGCCTTCACCTCGTCGGGCAGGAGCGACGGGTCGGCTTCGAGCACGTTGGCGATGACGCCCGTGACGTGCGGCGCGGCCATCGAGGTGCCGGAAATCTGCGTGTAGTTCGGCAGGAAAGAGGCCGGTATCTGCGCGTCGGCGTCGAGCCCGTTCTGCGAGAGGTTCGCGCGGGCGCGGGCGGCGACGATGTCGGAGGTGAAAGTCGCGTCGTCGGGGACGCCCGTGCCCGGCGCGACGAGCGTCGGCCGGATGCGGTCACTGCCGAAGATGCCGCGCGAAGAGAAGCCCGCGAGGCGCCCGTCCTTGCGAGAGGCGCCGACCGACATCACCCAGGGCCACGACGCCCAGCGGTTGTGCGTGTTGGGGCCCGAGGCGCCGTCGTTGCCCGCGGCGAAGACGACGAGGATGTGGTTGTCGTGCAGCGCCTTCGACGCGACGTTGATGGGGTGGTCCGCGTCGTAGACGGCGGCCGAGTTGCCCCACGAGTTATTCACCGCGCGGATGTTGTAGACGAACTGGTTCGTCAGGATGTAGTCGAACGCCGCTATCTGGCCGACGATGAAGAGCCCCGCGCCCGAGCCCAGCCCCACCACCTTCGCGCCCGGCGCGACGCCCGCGTAGAGCCCGCCCGAGGCGAGCCCCGAGCCGGCCGTGATGGAGGCGCAGTGCGTGCCGTGGCCGCCGTTGGTGTCGGAGTTCGGCTGGTTCTCAAGGTAGGACGGCGGCAGAATCCCCTCGACCAGGTTCCCCAAACTGTCGGCGCGCACCATCAGCCCGTCCCTGTCGTTCATGTTCATGATGACGTTCTGGACGGTCTTGCCGGCGGCGGGGTTCGTCAGGTTGTAGCTCAGGTCCTGGTGCGTGCCGTCAACGCCCGTGTCGTTGATGGCGACGGTGACGCCGCGCCCCGAGACGGGCGAGCCGCCGTTCGAGCGCGTCACGTCGGCGTCGGCGCGCAGCCGCTCCGTCCCGATGAGCGGGTTGCTCTGGTGGTCGTACAGCTCGACGGGCGCGTTGAGGTAGACGGAGCGCAGCTCGTCCCAGCCGGCGAGGCGCGCCACCTGCGCCGCGGTCGCGTTGACGGCGACGACGGGCAGGCTCCGCATCCTGTAGCCGCCCCCGACGCCGAGCGCGACGAGCCGCGCCACCTGCGCGTCGGTGACGCGCTCGCCCCTGAAGGTCAGCACGACGCCGAAGAGGTCGCCCGCGCGCGCCCCCGCCAGCCTCAGCCTGAGCTGCGGGTCAACCTTCGGCGCGGCCTGCGCGACCGCGGCGAACAGCGCGCACAGCGCGACCGCCGACACCGCCCGGAAGAATCTCTGCCGCCTCATAGTCGCCTCCCTTTCCGTCCCGCACGCGAGTCCCGCACGCGAATCCCTTCCCGTCCGTGAATCGTCCCGCCGCTCTTTGGCGGCGGCCCGGGCGCGGGGCCCCGTTCCCCCGAAAAAGGCCCCCCGCCCGGGCCGCGCCCCTGAACCACCGGCCGTGCGCTCGCGGCTTGCCCTCCGGCGCGCGCGGCCCGTGGCAAGCCTCAACGCACGACGAAGTCAGAGCCGGACGCCGTGTCGGAGCTGAGGAGCAGCCCCGTCCCCCCCGCGCCGAGGAGTATCTGCGCGTTGGCGCCCGTGCCCGTCGAGGTCGTGCCGACGACGTTCGTCCCGGCGACGGCGTTAATCCTGCTCACCGCGACGCGGATGCGTATCTGGTCGCCGACGACCTCGCCCGAGTCGGGCGCGCCGTCGCCGACCTGGTTATTCGTCCCGTTCGGAAGCTGCTCGTAGTGGCCGTACTCGTACGCGAGCGCGCCCGTCTCCGAGACGCTGGCCGAGACGAAGACCGTCACGCCGTTGAAGGCCGAGCTGACCGTCCACGCGTTGTTCTGGAGGCGCGAGGCCGCGTCGGCGAGCGTCAGCGTGTAGACGATCTGCTCGTTGACGGCGTCGTAGGCGAAGTCAACCGACTGGATGTCCTGCGCGCCCGTGCCGAAGGCGTCGCCCGCGGCGTCAACTATCTCCGGCCCGCCGTCGTCGGGGATGAGGTCGAAGGGGTGGCCGACCGCCGGCAGCCCCATCGCCGCGCGCACGGCGTTGTGCGCGTCAACGTAGCCGGCGCCGACGACACGCTCGTCGAAGGGCATCGGGTTGGCCGTCCGGCGGAGTATCGTCACCACGTCGTCGGGCGTCAGCAGCGGGTTGGCTTCGAGCATCAGCGCGACGACGCCCGAGACGTGCGGGCACGCGAACGAAGTCCCCTGCGACGTCGTGTAGTACGGGAGGTAGGCCGGCGGGATGGTCGTCAGGTCGTTGCCGACGACCGGAACCGTGCCGAGCGTGTTGGTCAGCCCCGCGCCGCGCAGCCGCGCGCTCTTGATGTCAACGCCGGGGGCGGTCACGTCTGGGCGCAGGTTCGGGCGGCCCTGCGGGTCGGCCGGCATGCCGGCCGCGTCCGCGCCCGTCCCGTTGTCCACGCCGCGCGAGCTGAAGTCGGCCGGCGTGCCCAAACCCTGCTTCTCGCCCGCGGCCACGGAGATGGTCCAGGGCATCGTCGAGTAGGGGTTGATGGAGGTCGGCGTGTCGCCCGCGTTGCCGGCGGCGAAGACCACCACCATGTTGCGGTCGTGCATCGTGCGCGTGGCGACGTTGACGGGGTTGAGGGGGTCGAGCCCCTCCGCGTCGAGCCCGCCGCCCCACGAGTTGTTGACGACGCGGATGTTGTAGTCGTACTGCCTGACGAGCAGGTAGTCGAACGCGCCGATGATGGCGACGGTCGGCAGCCCCAGCTCGTTGCCCGAGTTGACGCCGACGAGGTGCGCGCCGCGCGCGACGCCGCCGTAGAAGTTGCCCGACTGTTCGCCCGTGCCGGCGGCGACGGCCGCGCCGTGCGTGCCGTGCCCCGACTCGACGTCCGACATCGGCTGGTCTTCGAGGTAGACGGGCGGGACGAAGCCCGTGCCGGCGATGAGGTCGCCGACCGAGACGCCGACGCCGACGACCAGCCCGCCGTCGCCGACGACCGTCTCGGAGAGCGGCTGGATGACGTTCTGGACGGTCTTCTTGCCGTAGGTCAAATCTTTGTGCGTGCCGTCCACGCCCGTGTCCACGTAGCCGATGCCGACGCCCTTGCCCGACACGGGGAAGCCGGGGTTGTTCCGGTTGGCCTTCGTCACCTGCGCGTCGGCGGTCATCTGCGGGACGCCGATGAAGGCGCGGCTGGCGTTGGTGAAGGTCTTCATCACGCGGTTCGCGTAGACGGAGACGACGCCGGGCTGTCGGCTGACGGCCGAGAGCTGCGCGGCGTTCATGTCGGCGATGACCATCGGCAGCTCGCGCGTGGCGAAGCCCTTGGTGATGCCCGCGAGCTGGAGGCGCGAAAACTCTGACGCGCCGGGCTTGCGCGCGTAGGTGATGACCACGGGCGTGGTCACGCCGGGCGCGTGCGCGGCGAAGAAGCGCGTGAGCTGCGAGTCAACCCTGACGGCCGG